>JBECKQ010000412.1:0-4318 GCA_040235375.1 Phycisphaerae bacterium
CCATGGCACAACATGACGCCGACCTTGCGGCGTCGGGCGACGCAGCGTAGAATAAGTGTACATGCATGTACACGGATTAGGAACGTATGGCAACCAAGACGATCACAATCGACATCGAGGCATACGCACGGCTGAAGCGCGTCCAAAAGGGCAAGGAGTCGTTCAGCCAGACCATCAAACGCGTCGTGCGCCCGCCGCTCGACATTGACGCCTGGCTTGAACGCATGCGCAAGGCACGGCTCAGCCCCGAGGCGACGGCCGCCATCGAACGCCAGGTGGGCGGACGACGTAGCCGCGGCGGAGGCAGCCGATCCCGGCGCAACAGCGAGCGCGCATAGATGGCCTGTCTGGATACGAGCGTCCTGATTGACCTGATGGCACCGGGGGCTCGGCCGGCGAGGCGCAAGCTCGCGCGGCTCCTGCGCCGCCTCGTCGCCGACGGCGAACGTCTTTCGACAACGCGCTTCACTGTCGCCGAGTTGTGGGTGGGCGTCTGTCGGTCGCGCGACCCTTCGGGCGAGCAGGTGGCGGTCGAAGCAGCGCTGGCGGACCTGGAGATTCTGGAGTTCGACGAACCAGCATCGCGCGTCTTCGGTGAGTTGACGGCTTACCTGCAGGCACTCGGCCGACCGGCCGGCGACATGGACGTCCTCATCGCGTCGGTCGCTTTGGTCAACGGGCAGACGCTCGTTACCCGCAACGTGAAGCATTTCCTCGACCTGCCGGGCCTTTCCGTCGCAGGCTATTGAATGTCAAAAAGTAGCACGGGCATCCTGCCCGTGAATCATGGGCTGCCAAGCCCGAATAATGGGGCCGGGTGTCGAGTTATTCCGTTCTCGATTCCCCCGTTGAGCGGGTCTCGCGAGCGCAGAAAAGCAATGCAGCCGGACGAACCCGCAAGTCCCTCTCGTACCCGACCCGATGGTCGTCGTTCGTAATTCACTCCATAGCAAGCACCTACGGCGATCATGGGGCCATTTGCCAGGCGCGGTTTTGCCTTGCAACCGCTGCACCGGCCGGGATACAATACGCACATTACCTGTTCCTCGTAGCTACGTAGCTGGATCAGGGAAAAGGTTATCGGTTCTCTCTCCCCGGGGGTCATGAAGTGGCAATGCTGTCGCGTTTCCTCCTCGCGTTGGTTCTCGCGTACGCGGTTGTTGTCGATTCATCACGAGCAGATGTTCAGGCCCGTAAACTCTACTGGACAGATCTTGTTGGTGACAAGATTCAGCGGTCGAATCTTGATGGCAGTAGCATCGAAGACCTTGTGAATGATGGGCCCGTGAATCCGCGCGGCATTGATCTCGATCTCCAGGCCCATAAGATGTACTGGACGGACTCTGGATTGGATGGAATCTACCGTGCTGACCTTGACGGCTCAAACGTTGAGCAGATTGTCAGGGGTTTACCGTCGCCGCGAGATATAGCGGTGGATGTCGCGGCCGGTAAGATCTACTGGTCAGATGCGGGTAGCGGGAAGATTCAAAGGTCGGACCTGGATGGTAGCAACGTTGATGACTTGGTTGTTTCTGGTGTTTTGATTCCTAACGGGATCGCATTAGATTTAGGTTTGCGCCATATTTATTGGTCGGATTTGAGCCGCAATTCTATTTCGCGCGCCGACTTGGATGGGTCAAACAGAATTACTGTGCTTGAAGGACTTGCCGGGCCGAATGGTCTAGCTATTGACCCGGTTGATCGAAAGATGTATTGGCCAGATCGAAGCCTGGGACTCATTAGACGCGCGAATCTCGACGGTTCCGAAGTGGAGGATTTACTGTCAGGGCAAAGCGGAGTGGCATTGACAATTGACGCTAGCAATCGCCAACTGTATTGGACGGATGATAGCCGCGAGATTCGGAGATCCGGCCTTGATGGTATGACGGTCGAGACAATCGTGCCTCCGTTATCGGATACATTCCTCCCCGGAGGGATCGCCATTCCCGAGCCTGCCTCGTTGGTGTTTCTTACGCCCGCAATACCCATCCTGTGTTCCAAACGACGCGGTCGCCCGCTGACATTGTAAGAAAAGAGAAGGGGGCGGGAGCTCTAAACCGCCTCTTAGCGTCTCGTCTTCCTGGGGCGTCCACGCCTCTTGTCGATTCACGAGACGCATGGTGGCTTGCGCGTCGCACAGGCTCTAGTTGACGCCAAGCAGTCGTCGACCTCCCTCCTCCTCCAGAGAGGGAGGCCGACGTGACGAGGAACGACTCGTGGACCCAAGTACTACGCGCAGCGCAGCCATCCCGGTCCACGGGGGGTGAAGTGTTCGTGCTCCCAGGTCAGGGCCTCGGCGCGTGTCATCGATTGATGCAAGGTCCGGCCCACGGTTCGGCCGAACAGCCGGTTCCAGAAGTTGGTCAACCGGTTCTTGGGCTGGGCCTCCCGGACGCACCAGCATTGCTGGCGGTCGTCGAACTCGACATGGCTGGCGCGGAGGACGTGGACGGTGCCGATGTCCTGCATGGGGACGGCATCGGTCCACAGGCCGCAGATCCGGCCGTCGGTTGTGATGCGCAGTGTGATCATCGCGAAGCCTGCCTTTCTCCGTTGGCCTGCGGTGGCAGCCGCTGGGCCTCGGGCTTGAAGCGGCCGTGCGTCACCTGGCCACTCAACACCCGCAGGATCTGTTGCGTGGCCTGGGTGCAGGTGGCGTCGGTGAAGTTGACGGCGTCGATCCTGCATTCACCGTCAACGTGAATGATCATCTTGACGTGTCTGCCTTGCATGTTTGTTTTCCGTTCTCGCGCGGAGTGCGCGAATCGGGTTCAGTGAGTACGGCTTATCGGTAGCCGCCGATAAGGACCTCGATCGCGCCGTTTTCCAGCTCGCGCCGTTGGACTGTTCGGCCCATGGCGCGCTGCTGGCGGGCAACGGCGTGGAACGCGTACTCCTGCTTGATGCGGTTCTGCATCTCGGGCTTGAAGCGGTGACGAGCGTCGTACTGCGAGATCCATGCCCGGTACGTGCCATCCGGCATCCGCTCCCAGCCGACATCGTTGGCGGCGGTGCTCACGTGCTGCCGGCGAATCACGATGTGGGCTCGTTGGGGGCGTTCGTCGCCCTGATAGCCGTAGAGAGCGACGGCTTCTTCGTGGACTTCGATCTGGCTGCGGTCGAAACCAACCGCAACCAGGGCTTCGGATAGCAGATATAGCCGCAGGCGGAGTAAGCGACAGTAGCTGATCTTCATGTTACTTTGGCGGCGAGAGGTTCAGTCGCGCTTGACCGATGAAAGAGCCAAACAAGCCGGCAGCACCTACGTCTCGTACTTGGAGAACCGCCTAACCGGCGGGCGACGTGGACGTCCTCATCGCGTCGATCGCTTTGGTCAACGAGCAGACGCTCCTCGCCCGCAACGCCAAGCATCTCCTCGACATGCCGGGCCTTTCCGTCGCGAGCTATTGAGTGCCACCAATTGGCACGATCTGGCCGGCATGTCCCGCTCACACCGTCTTGAAAACCTCGCCGCCCACCGGTGGGCGGAGGAAAAGGAAATGGGGCTACCGCTCCCTAGGGACTGAAGTCCCTGGCTGCCACTGGTGCGCCCTGACGGGCGAGAAAGGCGGCGACAAAACGACCATCAACGGGCGGAAGCCGCCGAGGCGCGCGGAAGTGCCCCCCGTTTGGCACGGGAGATCCTGATGCAAAGCAGGATTCCAGCGCAAGTGGCCCCGGACTTGCGTCCGGGGTTCTGATGGTTGCCGCCGTTGCAGGCTATTGAGTGTCACAGTGTGGCACAGGTATCCTGCACCCGCATCATGGGCTGCCAAGCCCATGCCACGATCGTGCGGCGGTCGGGGACGGTCGCAAGAAAAGGTATCGGCACTGCTCAAGAGCAGTGGCACACTGGAGGGGGCGCCGGCTTTCGCCACGGCCTCGCTGCGCCAGACCGTGCCACCCGGCGTGGAGCCGGTGAACAGGTGAGGGGGAGCAGAGCTACTCGGTTAGTCAGGGGTTTACTTTTTGCCGGCGCGGCGGAGGAATTCGGCTTCGTCGATGGTTTCGATGCCCAGCTCCTTCGCCTTCGTGTACTTGGAGCCGGGGCTGTCGCCGACGATGACGACGTTCGTCTTCTTGCTGACCGACCCAGTGGGTTTGCCACCCAGAGACTTGATGAGATCCTGCGCTTCGGTCCGCGTCATGCTCTCCAACTCGCCGGTGACGACGACGGTCAGGCCGTCGAACGCGCCGCCGGCGGCGCTCTTGCGCCTTGGCTGCTTCATGTTCACACCGGCCTTGCGCAGGCGGTTGATGAGCCCGCGGCCTTCCGGCGACGCGAAGAACGAGTGGACGCTGTCGGCCAGCTCCGGGC
>JBECKQ010000426.1:0-4616 GCA_040235375.1 Phycisphaerae bacterium
GCCGGAACGCAGTCAGTTGACGCCCCCTGCCTTTCACCGAGTGTCGCGTGCAGGCTGCCCGGAGTTCCTGCCGCGGCGATGTCATCAGCCGCGTTCTCGTGAGTCGGATTCGCAGTCGAGTGGGCAAGTGCCCAGAGGCCAGTCGTGCGCCTGGAAGTTCGCGGTCGGAGTGTCATTGTTCTGCGATCCATTGTGCGCGAGGCACCGTGGGATCGCTTGCTGAGCTGCATGGTTGTCACTTGTCTCGCCACGTTCAACTTCACTCTCGCCGGCTGCAACTCGGATTCCGGTGTGTTGCCGGACCGCGCACGCGACGACTCCTTTCTGACGCTGCTGGACGATGGGGACAGCGGCGCGACCACCAGCGCGGTTGCCGCGGAAGCGGGACCGAACCAGGATGTGCTGGTGGGCGAGCGCGTTGTTCTCAATGCCAGCCGTTCCTCGATCGATTCCACGCGACCGGCAAGCTACCTGTGGATGCAGATCGCGGGACCAGCGGTGGAGTTGCAGGCCGCCGACACGTTGTTTGCATTCTTCGACGCCCCGGTAACCGTGGCGTCCGACCCCGCCGTGCTCGAATTCCGCTTGCTGGTGGCGCAGGATGGAAAGACGGATACGGACACGACCGTCGTTCAGGTCTGGTCGCGTGAAGGGCAATCGAATCCGGACGGCGTGACCACAAGCGGTCTCCTGCCGGACGGCGTTGTTCCGGCGTTTCCGGGCGCTGAGGGGGTGGGGGCGATGGCCCGCGGCGGGCGCGGCGGCCGTGCGGTGTACGTGACGAACCTGTTCGACTATGACTGGGACGAGGATCCGATTCCAGGCAGCTTCCGGTGGGCGGTCGAGAAGGAAGTGGGGCCTCGCTTCGTCATCTTCGCCGTGGGAGGAACCATACCGCTGACGAGGCGCGTCCAGATGAAGGGAGAGAACGGCAGTTATATTACGATCGCAGGCCAAACCTCGCCGGGCGACGGCATACAGTTTCAATACCATGGGTTGTGCGTCAGAGACGGCGCTCATGACGTCGTTATTCGCTATCTGCGGATCCGGCCGGGCTTCACCAGTTGGGAGGAGTGGGACAAGGACTGCCTGAACGTGCAGGGAACAACGGAGGCGCCGGCTCACGACGTTATTATCGACCACTGCACTCTGGAGTGGTCGATTGATGAGAACGCCAACGTGTGGGGCGATGTGCAACGAGTGACGTTTCAATGGTGCATTCTCGCCGAGGGTTCCGAGTTCGGACATGTGGAAGGTCCGCATAGCGACGGATTTCTTGCCGGTGGAATGTACAGTCGTGACGTCGATGATTATCTGACGATCCACCATTGTCTGATAGCCAGCAACCGCGTGAGAAATCCACGACTGGCAACGTGTGGGGCGGTGAGTCATCTCATTAACAACTTCATCTGCAATATCAAATCCACGGAGATGCAGATTTACCGCAAGGGTGCGGACGAGCCGTCACCCCGCGTGAATATCATTGGAAACGTGATCGAACGGACTCCCGCGTGGGCGGGAGACCTCAGGTACCGCCAGATCAATGTCTACGGTTTCACGAATGACTCCGGCGTGGTAGTCCCGGTTGATGACGCCTCGATCTTCGTGCAGGGCAACATTGCCCTGCCCGACTACAAGACGGATCCGGATGCAGACGACTGGGTGCTCGTCCGCGACATGCAAGGCAGTCTGCAGGATCAGGATCTCGATCCGGCCAAGCGACGGTGGACGCCCTGGCACGATGAATCGGTTGTACCGGTTACGGTCGATTCGGCGCTGTCGGTGAAAGAGCTCGTGCTCGAGCACGCCGGGGCGACTTATCCCCGACGTGATGCCGTCGATATGCGCATTATCCAGGAAGCGCGAGATGGAACCGGCCAGCCCGGATTCGGTACGTTTGAAGATCACGAAAACTGGCCAATGTTACGCTCCGGTCCCGCGCTGCCGGATACCGACGGCGATGGCATGCCCGATGCGTGGGAGGTCGCTCAGGGCCTCGATCCCGCCAATCCAAGCGATGGCCCCGCGGACGCCGGCAACAACGGCTACACCAATCTCGAAACGTACCTTAACTGGATCGTCCAGTAGCGCCCCTCCCGAGGGCACGCTGTTGCCGGCGGTCTGCCGGTAAATCTGTCGAACGCCTCGTGGCCCCCGCACTTGCGGTATCATGCCGCACCGATGAGCGGCGAATGGGGACAGTACGTGGGACCGGCGGCGGGGGTGGCTACGTCCGTCCTGTGGACGGCCACGTCGATGATGTTCACCGCCGGCGGGCGGCGGATCGGGGCGACGCTGGTCAACGTGTTCCGCATCTGGTTCGCGATCGTGCTGCTGGGCGTCACGCACCGGCTGGTGGCGGGTACGTGGCTGCCGGACACGGTCGGGGGGCAGGTGGCGCTGCTGGGGCTGTCCGGTGTGGTCGGACTGGCGATCGGCGACCAGTCGCTGTTCACGGCGTTCATTCACATCGGCCCGCGACTGGCGATGCTGATCATGGCGACGTCGCCGATCCTCGCCGCGCTGTTCGGCTGGGTGGTGCTGGGGGAGCGGCTCGGCCCGCTGTCGTGGCTGGGCATCGCCATGACGATCGGTGGCGTGGCCTGGGTGGTGCTCGAACGACCGCGAACGGTGGGGATCTTCCAGTCGGCGCACCGCGTGCGCGGGGTGGTATACGCGTTCATCGGCGCGGTGTGCCAGGCGGGCGGGCTGCTGCTGAGCAAGGCCGGCATGGGGCACGGCTGGCTGCCGCCCGACGAGCACGTGAGCCCGCTGGCGGCCGCGTTCACGCGTATGGCGTTCGCCGGGGTGGCGATCCTGCCGATCCTGCTGATTCATCGCCGGCGGATGCGGATCGTCGTGCCGGCGGACGAGTCGGATGCGGCACGCAGCCGGCGGTTCAAGGTGGGATTCGCGTTTGCGGCATGCGGCGCGGTGGTGGGGCCGTTCCTGGGGATGTGGATGTCGCTGGTGGCGGCGGACCGCGCGCCACTGGGCATCGCGCAGACGCTGTGCTCGTTGTCGCCGGTGTTCATCCTTCCGTTCGCGGTAACGATCCACAAGGAGGCAGTGAGCCCGCGTGCGGCGTCCGGCGCGGTGCTGGCGGTGGCGGGCTCGGCCGTTCTGTTCCTGGCGCCGGCATGAGCGCGGCAGCATGGCGACGCCTGCGGCGCCTTTCAGTCGGTGGGACGTGCGGTGTTGGGGTCGTCAACCCTTGCGACTTCCGTCCTGGGGAGCGTCGAGATTGGCAGGGGCGCCGCAGTGCGGACAGATCGGACCGTGAAGGCCGGTGAGATCGTATCCACACTGATGGCAAACGTGTGAGTGTGAGTGCCCCACACCGAACACATGCGCGCGCCCTATCCATAGGGCGACTGCGCAGAGCAGCAACGCCGGTCCGCAAAGCACGACGATGACCACCAGGTCCCTGGGGCTGAAGAGTTCGATGGTGGAGCTGCCCAGTGCGATGCCGGCCACGATGATCGCGACGGTAATGGTCAGGGCGGTACAACCCAGGAAGAACAACAGTCGGCGATTCCGCGCGGCGAAAAAGAACGCAAACGGCGCAAACAGCGCCGCGGCCAACCACCCGAGGATAAGGACGTCTACTGCGACCGTTACGTCGTCGACCCACTGGGCAAACATGATGCGTCAAGCCTCGATGCGGATCATTGTGTCGCCGTTTGGGTTCCAGCCTAGGCCGGAAGTCCGGGCTCGCCACGCGAGCGCAAGCCGACGTTTCCCGTGTCAACGCGACAGCAGCTCGTCGAGCTTCTTGCTCGATTCGGCCTGCACCTTGTCGTGCAGGCTGTTGCCGTGGGAATCCATGGTGACGACGCAGGGGAAGTCCTCGACGCGGATTTCCCACATCGCCTCGGGCACGCCGAACTCGAGCTTGTGTACACCGACAACCTCCTTGCAGCTTTCGGCGATGAGCGTGGCCGCGCCGCCGATGGCGTGGAGGTAGACCGCGCCATGCTCCTTGCAGCCGGCAAGGGTCTTGGCGCGCATGCCGCCCTTACCGATGACCCCGCGCAGGCCGAAGTGGCCGATGACGTCGGCCTGGTACGGTTCCTCGCGGATGCTGGTCGTCGGACCGGCGGCGACGAACTCGTACTTGCCGTCGTCGCGCTTGCGCACCACGGGTCCGCAATGGTAGATCACCGAGCCAGCCAGCCCCTTCTTGAGTGTCTCGTAGACCTTCTTCTCAGAGTCGGGGCACTTGCCCTTGATGAAGTTGTCCATCATGTATTTGTGCGCCGCGTCGCGGCCGGTGAAGATGACGCCGCTGAGCAGCACCTGGTCGCCGACCTTGAGACTGCGGATCTGCTCTTCGCTGATGGGGACGTTGAGTTTGATGGCCATTCAATTTCTCTCCTCTGGGCCGGAACATGGGCCCGGTCCGTGGTTTCTCACGCGGTCGGCGCCTGGATTGTCACCTGCCCGTGCCTGATCGTCATGGTCTTTCGCCGATCTGCCCAGCACATATAGGCGACGGAGACGAAGAAGCACGCGGGCACGCGGTGAAGTTCGGCCATTTTCACGCCGAGCACGGTGGTCTTGCCGCCGAAGCCCATCGGGCCGATGCCGAGTTCGTTGATCTCCTTGAGAAGCTG
>JBECKQ010000316.1:0-4142 GCA_040235375.1 Phycisphaerae bacterium
ATCGGGCGCATGGACTGACCACCGGTTGCGGTCGAACGAAGCGCTGAAATTGGGAGTACGGCGACGGCGGGCTCGGCGTGCTGTTTTCCGGAACGCCAAGCGAGGCCGAGCGAGGTGATTTGACTCGCTTCAGCGAGGCAACATCGCCGACCGAGGGCAGCGCGGAGCGCCCGAGCGAGTGCAGGGAAAACAGCACGCCGAGCCCGTCGTCGCCGAGACGTCGAACGACAGAGGCTTCAGTACGACCGCGGCAGCCCGAGCACGTGCTCGGTGACGTAGTTGAGAATCATCTCCTGAGAGATGGGCGCGATCCGCATCAGCCGCGCTTCCCGCCAGTACCGCTCCACGTGGTACTCCTTCGCGTAGCCAAAGCCGCCGTGGGTCTGCATGGCCTGATCCGCCGCCTGAAATGCCGCATCGGCGGCCAGCCATTTGGCCATGTTGGCCTCCGCGCCGCAGGGCTCGCCGTTATCGAGCTTCCAGGCCGCCTTGCGGACCATGAGTTCTGCCGCGTCCAGCCGCATGCGCGCCTCTCCGAGGGGAAACGCCACGCCCTGGTTCTTGCCGATGGGGCGTCCGAACACCACCCGCTCGTTGGCGTAGTTGACCGCACGGCGCAGCGCCGCCCGGCCGATGCCCAGCGCCTCGGCGGCAATCAGAATGCGCTCCGCGTTGAGCCCATCGAGCAGATATTTGAAGCCCTTGCCCTCCTCGCCAACGCGATCGGTAACGAGCACGGGCAGATCGTCATAGACCACCTCGCAGGTGGCGACCGCGTTGCGTCCTACCTTGTCGATGGGTGAGATGCTCACCTCGGGGCGCTGAAGCTCGGCGAGCAGCAACGTCAGTCCGTCCGTTCGTCGTTCCACCTGGTCCCGCGGCGTGGTGCGCACCAGCAGCAGAACCCTTTCGGCGATGAGCGCCTTGGTGGTCCACACCTTGCGCCCGCGAACGATGTAGTGATCGCCCTCCCGACGGGCAAAGGTTTCGATCGCCGTCGTGTCGGTACCGGCGTTCGGCTCCGTCACCCCGAACGCGACGTGCAGCTCACCGCTCGCGACCCGGGGCAGAAACCGCTGCTTGAGCGCGTCGTCGCCGTGATTGACCACCGGGTGCATGCCGAATACGGACAGGTGCAGGGCCGTCGCCCCGTTCATCGCCGCCCCGCTCGCGGCCACCTCCTCGAGCACCAGGCTCGCCTCCGTGATGCCACGGCCGCTGCCGCCGTAAGCTTCCGGGATCGCCACGCCGATCCAGCCGGCTTTCGCCATGGCCTCGTAGAACTCCCAGGGAAACTCGTGGGCTTCGTCTCTCGCCGCCCAGTACTCGTCCGGAAAGCCGCTGCAGATCTTTCCGACCGCGTCGCGGATCAGCTGGTGCTCGTCAGAGGTGTGGAATTCCATGGTTGCTCCCGCCGGAAGCTGGGAAGTTTCACGGTTTCCCGCGCGCAAGGCAAAGTGGAGACCCCGGTCGACGCGCGCCCGATCCGGTTGGCAAAGCGACATCGAGGCGGTAAGTTGAGCGGCCTTCACAACTGACCACATCGGGGAGCCGCACGATGCCCAGAACGCTCGCACTCGACACGGGCAAGATCATCGGCCGGATCGACGACGATGGTATCGGCTGGCTCATCTTCAACCAGCCGGAACGGCACAACGCCCTGTCGCTGGAGATGTGGCAGGGCATCGGCGACGTGCTGGAGACCTACGCGGCGGACCCTGCGGTCCGCGTGGCCGTGATGCGCGGCGCCGGCGGTAAGGCATTCGTTTCGGGTGCTGACATCTCCGAATTCGACACCAAACGATCATCGGCCGCGCAGAAGGACGAGTACGGCAAGATCGCCGGACGCGCCAACCGCTGGCTCGCCACCTTCGAGAAGCCGCTCCTCGCCCTGATCGAGGGATACTGCATCGGCGGGGGGCTCGCCACCGCCCTGTCGGCCGACGTGCGGATCGCCACCCCGGATTCCCGGTTCGGCATTCCCGCGGCGCGGCTCGGGCTCGGCTACGAGTACGACGGGCTCGCCAAGCTCGCCAGGGTCGTCGGCCCCGCGAGGGCGCGGGACATCATGTTCTCGGCGCGGTTCATGGGCGCAGAGGAAGCTTCACGGATGGGGCTCGTCAACTTCGTCCACGAGCGCGACGACATCGAGCGGGAAACCGTCGCCTACGCGCAGCGCATCGCGGGCAACGCGCCGCTAACGGTCCGTGCCGCCAAGGCAGCGCTCAACGCCTGGGAAAGGGGCAGCCGGGAAGCCGACGTGAGGTCGGTCGCGGGCATGGTCAACGCCTGCTTCGACTCGGAGGATTACAAAGAAGGACGACGCGCGTTCCAGGAAAAGAGAACCCCAGATTTCCAAGGCCGCTGAGTCCATCGGGCAGGGTGCCCAACGACGATGGCGGCCCTTTCCTGAACGCGCGCCGTCCTTACAACCGGTCTGGTTGTACCCAGCGTTCAGCTGAGCAGACGAATGTCATCGAAGGAGAAATCCTCATCGTCCGAGAGCAGGTTGGCCACCTCGACGGCACAGGCGCTGCCCGCGGTCCGTCTGGTGAGGTTCTTGCCGCCACCGCCGATGAAATCCTGGATGATGCCCACGGCCTCCGCCGCTTTCGTGCCGACGAGCAGTGACTTGAGCACTTCGGCATCCACGTCGGCATCGAACTTGTCCTGGTAAGGACCAACCGCGATCCCTTCCCGGGTATGGATGTACCAATCGCCATCCACCCGGAAGACCCGTTCTGATCTGAACCAGGTCTTCGGTGCGTCATCATCCCTGCGTTTCGCCATGAGCACAGAACTCCTCGAGCCGTTCGCACCATTGTTCTCGACCTGCACCGCAGCGTCTGTGCGCCGCATGTTGCGTGATCGTGTGGTGCTGTGGGAGTTGTAAGAAGCTCTTTGCACGGGTCGCAGGTGGCGGCCCCCCACCACTCACCGACAGACCCGGGCGGGACGACGGGATCAGAGACGGGTTTTTATGACCTCGTTGGAATAGCTGCTTTCGTTGCCTTGGGCGTCGAGCGCAGTCATTGCGATGTAGTAATCGCCGGAGGCCAGGTTAAGAGTGTGGCTGGTCGCGGTTGGATCTCCAACCTGCACCATGTCGGAGTAGGAACGACTCGTGCTTCCGTAGTAGATCCGATAGCCGGCAAGATCCGTCAGCGCGGTGCCATCGACATTCTCTGTCGGCGCCACCCAGGACAGCGCTACAGGGCCCACGACCGCGATGGAGATCATCTGCAGCGCGCTGCCGCCGGCTCCGGAACAGCTCAGGCTGAACGTGGTTCCTGAAGAGAGCGGTCCCACGGTCCGGCTGCCGCTGGTATCCAGCGTCCCGCTCCATCCACCGGTGGCGGTACAGCTGTCGGCGCCCGAGGCGGTCCAGCTGAGGGTCGTGCTCCCGCCTTCGCTGACGGTCAGCTCGCTCGCCGAAAGGCTGACGCTCGGCCCCGTGCCGCTGCCACCCGTCGGAGGCGGAGCAATACCGCCCACCGGGTCCTGTGCGGGATCTTCCGGGGCAGCGGTTCCAGTACACCCGCCAACGAGAAGCATGCCGATCGTCAGAAGCGCCCACGTCGTCCGGTTCGAGCGCAAGTTTGCCGTAAATCCCACTGCCTGATCTCCGTTCTACTGCCAGCGACAGCGTGGGTGGCGTGCAATCCACCCAGCGACAGTCCATGAACGGAGGGAGTATCCGAGAAATCTCCACGCCAGCACGTGCGCGAGTCGGCAATCTGCAGGGAAACGTAGGGAAGTTTTGAAAACGCGACGGCCGTCACGTCCTCAGCGGTCAGGGAATGATCTTGACTACCTCGTTGGAATAGCCGCTCTCGTTGTTCTCCGCATCGAAAGCCGTCATCGCGAAGTAGTAGGTGCCCGCCGGTATCGTCGCTTCCCACTGGGTCGTGGTAGGAGAGTTGATGGTCTGGTGGCCTGAGTAATTCCGGCTGGAGCTGCCCCAGTAGATCACATAACCCGCGAGATCGTTCAACGGCGTGCCGTCCACGTTCTGAGTCGGCGCCTGCCAGCGCAGAATCTTGTCGACCACTTCCACCGTCACCATCGCCAGGCCGCTGCCATCGGGGCTGTCGCAGCTCAGCTGATAGGTGGTCGACGTGTTGATCGGACCTGCGGTGAAC
>JBECKQ010000001.1:0-26145 GCA_040235375.1 Phycisphaerae bacterium
ATGAGCAGCGCGATGATCGAGATGACGACAAGCAGTTCGACAAGTGTGAAGCCGGTTCGCCGGTCGGTGACTCGCTTGTAGCAGTGACGACTTTGTGGCACACCCGCGGGGGATTGCTCGAGCGAGCAGGCGATGGCCGCCATTGGCGTGACTCCTGTCTTCTATTCAGCCTGGTAATTCAATTGCATAGCGCTGGAACGTCCCCACTCCCAACTTCCGAAACGGCAACGGGCATCGAGAGACGACGGGCCAAACCGGTGTCGCTTTGACGTCGCCATCTTCCAAGCATGTCGCGGCTGCGGCGCGAACTTGCACCGCACGCCACGGCCGCACTTATTCCCCTCACATTTACCTCATCCCCAACGAAAAATGCTACCCGATCTGCAAAATCATGTCAATCAGGATTCAATTGCCGCTGACTTAATTCCGCTCCCTGGAAAACGCCGCCATACGATTCCGCGCCTCGTGCGGCGCTTGAATCGGACGTCCATCACGGGCGAAGAACCATCTCCCGACGACATCGGGGACTCACCTTGTAGCATCAGCGATCTTCCGCACGCGGCCAATCAGATTGCCCGCCGTTTCCGCGTCCGCCGCCTCGGCGATGACGCGCATGATCGGCTCCGTGTTGGAACCCCGGATGAGCACCCAGCCTTCAGGCCAGTCAATCCGCACGCCGTCGACCGTGCTCATCCGCTCGCCGGCGAACGCCTGCTTGACCGCGGCGATCACCCGCCCCACCCGGTCACGTTCGCAGTCGAATTTGACTTTGACCATCGCCTGAGGCGGAATGTCGGCGACAACCTGAGAAACCGTACGCTCTTCTTCCGCAAGGACTTGCAGCGCCAGGGCCATCGCCGTGAGGCTGTCGCGAACCAGGACGACGCGCGGATCGATCACTCCGCCGTTGCCTTCGCCACCGATCACGCACCCGCGGGCGACCATCATCTCCACGACGTTCGCCTCGCCGACGGCGCTGCGGTGCACGACGCAGCCGTCTCCCGCGCGATTGGCTAGTTCATCGATCATCCGCGAGGTGGCGAGGTTCGCGCAGGCCGGCCCCGGCCGCTTCCCGAACACATGGCGAGCCGCGATCGCCAGCGTGTATTCCTCGCCGATGTAGGCGCCGCGTTCGTCCACGATAGCGAGGCGATCCGCATCAGGGTCCTGAGCAAAACCGATGTCGGCGCCTTCCGCCTTCGTCCGGTCGCACAGTTCGCCGAGGTTCTCCGCAATGGGCTCCGGGCGATGAGCGAACAGTCCCGTCGGCTCCGCGTGGATATGCGTCAGTCGGCATCCCAGCGCATCGAGCAACATGCGCCCAGCCGGGCCTCCGGCGCCATTACCGCTGTCGAGGACCACTCGGAAACCCCGAGCACGGATGCGCTGCACGTCCACGATTCGCAGCACCGTGTCGACGTGATAGGCCTGGGCCGTCGTGTCTGTCCCGACGGACTGAAGCTGCTCGACGGGCACGAGCCGGGCATCGTCGGAGCGGAAGCGACGGAGGATCTCCTCGGCGATCGTGGCTCGCGGGGCGGCACCTTCGGCGGTCAGGAACTTGATGCCGTTCCACTCGGATGGATTGTGGCTGGCAGTGATGACGATGCCGCCGGCCGCGCCCAGCTTCTTGACCATCATCGCGGTGGTGGGCGTCGTCACGACGCCGACGTCGATCACTTCGCAGCCGCCGGCCAGCAGACCGCTTACTACGCCGGCATGAACCATCGGGCCGCTGGGGCGAGAGTCACGGCCGACGACGACGCGCCCGCCGTCTACCTGACCGGCCATGGCAGCGCCTGCCGCGACGGCCACGCCGGGGGTCAGCGTCTGCCCGATAATGCCCCGGATTCCGGAGATGCCTGCGATCAGACTCATGTGACCCCTTCCGTAATCGATCGTCTCAACCGCTGCAGCGACGAGGCGGGGATTATGCCGCCTGCTCCCCGACACTTCCAGCCTCGCTCGCCGGTCTCACCTCAGCCCCCCGCCTGTTGTCTTCCCCAAAAGGAAGTGCCCGCGGCGTTGCGATCATCGCAGGCCGCGGGCGTTTCGTCTTGCAGCCCTTCAGCGCGGAAGTCCGTCCCTAGCCCTCTCCGCCACCGAAGCTCGCTGGCAGGCTACAGTACTTTACCCTTCCTCGCTCTTGGTGCTGGGCATGCCCAGTTGCTCTTCAAGTTCGCTGATGATTGCCTGCAGGTCGCCCTCACGACAGCCGGCGGGTGTCATCCAGCGCGCCGGCGCGCCGGACTTGAGCACCTTGCCGATCCGCCGGTTGGCCAGGATCACCGTGGAGTGGTTCTTGTTGCCCATGAAGCGGCCGATCTCAGGATAGCTCAGGTCGGTATGCTTGCGGGTTAGATACATGGTCACGCCCCGCGCCAGGGCGATGGTCCTGGTCTTGCGACTGGTGTGTAGGTCGGCCGGCGTCAGGCCGAAGTAGATCGCCACGACGCTCTCGATGTCGGCCAGCCTGAGCACCGGGATGGTGTGCTCGATCATGTCACTGAGGGCCCGCGCCGCCAGCGACAGCGACAACGGCTCGCCGCTGAGCCTGGCAAGCGCCACGAGCTTGAGCAGCGCCCCTTCCAACTCCCGCACGTTGGCCTGCAAGTGCTTGGCAACGTACGTCACCACCTCGTCGGGAATGTCGAAGTTGAGCTTGCCGGCCCGCTTTCTGAGCACGCCGGTTCTCGTTTCAAAGTCGGGCGCGTCGATCCGCACGACCATGCCGGAGATGAACCGGTTGACGAGCGAATCGGACAGGTGGCCGATGAGCTTGGGATGGGCGTCGGAAGCCATGACGATCTGCTTGCCCACCGCGTCGATGGCGTTGAACGTGTGGAGAAACTCTTCCTGCGTGGCCCGCTTGTTGGCGAAGAAGTGGATGTCGTCCACGACGAGCACGTCGAGCCGGCGATAGCGCTGGCGAAACGCGTCCCGATCGCCCGATTTGACCGCGTAGACGAACTGATTGGTGAAATCCTCGCCGGAGACGTACGCCCAGCGCGCGGCCGGATGCCGGGCCTTCAATTCGTTGCAGATGCCTTGCAGCAGGTGCGTCTTGCCGAGTCCGCAGCCGCCGTGGATGAACAGCGGGTTGTACTGGGCCGCCGGGTACTCGGCGACGCTGCGGGCACAGGTGTACGCCAGGCGGTTCGAGTCGCCGACCACGAAATCATCGAGCCGCCCCTGGAGCGACGGATGAATCGGCATCGTGCCGTTCCGCTTGTGGTGGCGGAACACGCGTTCGGCGTTTTTGGCCGCGTAGTCCACCTGCGAGTCCGGCTGCTTCCTCCGCAGGCTGCCGGCCAGTCCGGGGTCGATCGAAAAGCTGACTTCAAGATCCCTGCCGGTGATCTCTCTGGCCACCTCCTGGATCGTCTGCTGAAAGTGTCGTTCAATCCAACCGCCGACGAACGTGTTGGGCACGTCGACGCGTACAAACTCCTCCTCGAGACTGAGCCGCGTGGCGTTCTTAAACCACAGCTTGAAGCGCTGAGGGCCGATTTTCTCGGCGATGGCGCTTTCAAGCAGACAGACCGGTTCCGTAGCGCAACTGATCATCGCGCGCGCTCCTCCTCCTTGGGGACGACAAACGAATGTGGAAGGGGCCTTGAAAGCCCAATGACTAGTTCGTAGTAAAAACGTTTGATGAGGCTGGCACGACCTCATCACTCGGCCGTTGCTCGCACGGATGCAAATTTACCACACGTGCGTGTTATCGGTCAACAGCGAAGTGCCGGGCGATCACCGTCAACATAACGGTGACGATATGCACATCATGTGGTTATGATTATTAATTTTTTTTCAATTCACCGGTTATGCACAGCGATCGCGCACGATGTGGACGATTCGTGGACAACAACGCCTCCGAGAGCGCGGTCATTCGTCCGGCGCTGCGATCCACGCCGCGCGCCGCGACGTCGTGATGAAGCCCCAGCGCTCGTAAAGCCCGCGCGCCGGCTCGTTGATGCTGTCGACCGCGAGCGTGAGCCCGTCGAGTCCTTCGCGCCGCGAGGTCGCCACTGCCTTTTCCAGCAGACAATGTCCGATGCCGATGCCTCGAAAATGAGCGGAAACGCCCATGTACACCACCTCGAGAATCGAACGGTTGTGCACGGCAGCGGTGAGCAGCACGCCGGCCGGAACGTCGCCCGCCATGGCGAGAAACCAGTGGTTCGGATTGAAGACACCCGTCGCCTCGTGGCCCGCGAGAACGTCGGCCGTATCTCGCAGATCGGACAGACCCGGACAATCCAGGCTGTCGATGTAAGTCGCGTCCAGTGCTTGAATAAAGGCAGCGCGCCGCTCCGGCGCGTACGTCACCCAGCTAACCTCCGGTCTCTGTTTCAGCCGCGGCTTCGGCAGATCAGCGGCGCGGTCCATATAGAGCAGGTCCGCCAGGAAACGAAAGCCCGCCGCCGCCAGATCCTTCGCCCGCGGCTTGTCATCCGCCGAAATCAATGCCTGCAGGAGCCGCAGGCGGCGCTGCCACGCGAGTCGCTTCAATTCCTCCAACACGCGAATGAAGGCCTGCCGCTCGTGCGGCGAGCGAGTAGCGGGGGGAATGTAGAGCAGCCCGGTTGCCCCCGGAGACTCCACCGCCAGCGCCGCACTCACGACGCGGTCTTCGTCGAAGGCCCCCACGAGCAGGTCGGCACGAAGGTGTTGGGCCTTGGCGATGTCGTCAAGCTGGGCAATGCTCCGTTCCACGTCCACGCTGCGCCGCGTCCGGCCGCCAAAAACCTGCCGCAAGCATTGCTCGAATCGAAGGTCGGCGCGATCGACCAGTTGGACGCGCTGCGGCGCTTGGCGGGTGGAATCCACGGTTTCGGGCTCGCTCATGCTGAAAGTCCAGGCCGATGGCCTCGGCCGCACCATAGGACGCCATTTTAGGACCCGCCCACCCGCCGAACAACGATCTTGCGGGCCACGCGACCTGACATATAATTCGCCTGCAAAAGGTCATGCGGGCAATCGATGCACAATCACGCTCGCCGCTGCGCGGTGTTCTCTACGCGCTGATCCTCTCGGTTATAGCCTTCGCCTCCGCTTGCCGGACCACAAACGAGAATCTGCGCGTCCGCATGGAGTCATACGATCCTGCTGAGCGCATCCGGGCCCTCACGGCGGCCGCTCGCCAGGACCGCGTGGACCTGATTCCCGCCATGGTGGACCGCCTGGACGACGACGATATAGCTGTCCGCATGTTCGCGATCCTCTCCCTCGAAAAGCTCACCGGCACGCGCCGCGGATATGCGTATTACGATCCGGCGTATAAGCGGCGGGCGGCTATCGAGGCGTGGCGGCGGTATGTAACGGAGTCAGCACAGGCCGAGGCCGACGTGTCCACGGCGCTGGCCAAGCCGTAACCTCTTGCAGGGGCTCGGGATGGGCGAGGCGGGAAGCGCAGATCTGCTGAACTTGACGATCCCCGGCGAGTTGCGCGAGCTGGCCGCGGTTCGACGTGCCGTCCGCGCGTGCGCCTGCGCGTTCGGTTTTTCTGAGGAGCAGGCCGCCCACATCTGCCTCGCGGTGGACGAGGCGCTCGTAAACGTCATCATGCATGGGTACGGTGGCCCCACTGCGGAGAAGATCGAGCTATCCATCCGGCCGGTGGGTTCCCAGGGGCAATGCGGTCTGCGGATACGGATTCGGGATTATGGCCGTCGAGTCGAGCCCTCCACAATCAAGGGACGTAATCTTGATGATGTCCGGCCGGGGGGGGTGGGGGTGCACATCATTCGGTCGATCATGGACGAGGTGTGCTTCACACAGGCCGAGGATCGAGGCATGATCCTGCAAATGGTCAAGCGGCTGCCGCAGGAAGTGGCCCCCGACCCGGAGAAACCATGAACGACCCTGTTCAAGAGATCAGGCGGACCGGCGCCGCCGTCGTCGTCGCCCTGGCAGGAGATGTGACGATCGAGCAATCTCCGCGGCTTCACAGGTCGCTCATCGAGTTGTGTGATGAGCCGGTGCAGCATCTCGTCGTCGACTTCGCCGCCGTTCCCTATATTGACTCGTCGGGCGTCGGAACGCTTGTGGACATCTACCGCCGCTTGAAGCGAACAGACGGCAGGATGTCCCTGGTCGCATTGCAGCCGCACGTCCGTAGCGTCTTCGAGATCACGCGGCTCGACCGGTTCTTCTCCATCTATAGCACCGAGCAGGAGGCGCTGCAGCCGTGAGCCAGGCGCCAATTTCATCCGGGCAAGATGGCCGTCGCAGCAGGCTGTCCGCCGCAACCGAGTCCCTCGGCGAGCGCGGAGCAGGCGCGATCGATCGTCTCACCGCCTGGATCAATGGGGTCGGCTCGATGGGGTACCTGTTCGCCGATACCGTCGCGTGGTGCGGCCGGGCGCTGTTTCGCCCCCGTGTGAAACTGGGCAGTGCGGCCTTGGCGGACCAGATGGTGCGGGTCGGCGTCCGCAGCATTGGAATCGTGGTGCTGGTGCAAATGTTCATCGGCTGCATCCTGGCGCTCCAGCTTGCGCCGACACTGGAGAGTTATGGACAGTTGCAGAAGATCGCCGACGTGATCGCCATCGCCGTCGTGCGCGAACTCGGCCCGCTGATCACCGGCGTCGTGTTGAGCGGCTTTGCCGGGGCGTCGATCGCGGCCGAGATCGGAGCGATGGTCGAAGCGGAGGAGATCAAGGCGCTGCGGGCGCACGCCTTGAACCCCATTCACTTCCTGATCGTGCCGCGGTTTCTGGCCACGGTGCTGATGATCGTCGGGCTCGCCGTCATCGCCGACGTGGTCGGCATCATCGGCGGTCTGGCGACGGCCTGGGGCGCGGTCGGCATCGCGCCGGAGACGTACATCGAGGCGACGCGCAACATACTTGTGGTCAAGGACTTCGTCACCGGGCTGATCAAGGCCGGCGTGTTCGGGGTGCTCATCTCGATGATTGCCTGCCACGAAGGACTGAGCGTCACCGGCGGCGCGGTCGGCGTGGGCCGGGCAACGACGGTCACCGTCGTGAAGTGCATCGTCGCGATCATTGGAATGGACGCCGCCTTCACCGCAGTCTTTTACGCGTTCGGACTCTAGACGATGAACGATCGCGACGTCGCCATTTCGATTCGCAACCTGACGAAAAGCTATCCGGATGAGCACGGTGAGCGCTCCATCGTTCTCAACGGCATCAGCTTCGACGTATATCACGGTGAGACGATCGTCATCATGGGCGGCAGCGGCTGCGGCAAGAGCACGCTGCTGAACTGCCTTATCGGCGAGGCGGAAGTGGACGACGGGCACATCCGCTACCGGACCCGCGACATGGCCGAGTCCGTCAACATCGTGGACCTGGGCGAAATGGAAATGAACGAGGTGAGAAAGCGCTTTGGAATCCTCTTCCAGAGCGGCGCCTTGTTCAACTCCCTTACCGTCGCGGAGAATGTCGCCCTCCCGCTCCGCGAGCATTCCGATGTCGATGCCTCGGTGATCGACATCGTCGTGACGCTCAAGCTTCAGCAGGTGAAGATGGTCCCCCACCGCGACAAATTGCCGTCGCAACTGTCCGGCGGGCAGAAGAAGCGTGCCGGCCTGGCGCGGGCGACGGCGCTGGACCCGGAAATCCTCTTTTACGATGAGCCTTCGGCGGGGCTCGATCCGGTTACCTCGGCCGCCATCGACGAGCTCATCATGGACCTGTCGCGAAAGCTCCACGTGACCAGCGTGGTCGTGACGCACGAGATGGACTCCGCCTTCCGCATCGCCGATCGCATGGTGATGCTGGACAAGGGACGCGTGATGCGTCTCGGCGACCGGGCGGAATTCGAGCGCCTGCGCGACGCGGACCGCGCCACGCTTTCACCCGAAGAACAGTCGATCCATCAGTTCCTGAACGGCCTCGGCGACGGTCCGCTGACCGATGCCGAGGGGCTCACGGAGTTCGAGAAACTCCTCATCGCCGGTGAGGACTAGCCAGGGAAGTTCGACCATGCGACGAAAGCGAAACACGTTCCGGCTCGGCCTCACGCTCATCGTGATGTTCGTCCTGCTCGTGGCCTGCCTCGTTTTCATTGGCAGCAAGGGGCTGCAGCCCGTCGCCAGGACGGAATTCACCGTCATGTTCGAGCCCGGACCGGCCATGCCCGAATTGACTGAAGGCTCGTTCGTCACCTGCTTCGGCCAGAAAGTGGGACAGGTCGTCAGCACGAGCATCGTTCCATTCGCCCCCGAGGGCGAATCGCCCACGGTCCAACGTCCCTTCCTTGAGGTTCACGCGACCGCCGACAAGCGACTCGACCTGCGCAGCGACTGCCGCGTTATCGCATCCGGCCCCCCGCTTGGCGGCAAGGGCGTCCTCGAGATCGTGTCGCGCGGGACGGCCGATCAGGCTCTCACCCCCGATACGCGTCTCTTCGGCCGGCCCGCGGGGTTCCAGGCAGCGGTGGCCAACATCGCCAGTGAGCTGGATGTTGAGAATCCGCAGGCGCTGCTGGTGCGGCTCAAGTCGCAATTGGACCCGGCCGACCGCGCGTCGATTGTGGCCGGCCTCCAGCGATCGATCAAAGACATCAACGCGATCACGGCGTCCCTGGCGGATGACTTGGATCGCAATCGGGAGGATCGCCTGCTGTACAAGGTGCACGCCGGACTGAATCACATCAACGAAACGCTCGCCCAAATCGAGGCACTCGTCAGCGACAACCGCCCGCGGATTGACCACACGCTGACGTCTCTCGATCATGCCCTGACCGTGGTCGATGAAGACGTGGTCCGATCTGTCGCGGACGAATTGAACGCGGGCCGCGAAGGCGCCCTGCTCGCCCGGGCGCACGATGCGCTCGCCCGGCTCGAGTCCTCGATGGAAGACATCAACGTGATCACGTCCGACTCGCGGCGCGTCGTCGTGCTGAACTCGGACCGAGTCGACGAACTGGTCGCCAACGTGACAGAAGCGAGCATGACGCTCAAGACGGGCATCAAGGACTTGTGGCTGCATCCCTGGAAACTGCTGGAGAAACCCACTTCGCAGCAGCAGCGCGAGCTTTACATATTCGGCATCGCGCGGGAAATGGCCGACGCAGCGGCGCATCTGGATGACGCGAGCACGCGTCTCAAGGCGCTCGCCCAGTCCAATGGCGGCGTCGTGGCGCAGGACGATCCCGATCTGGTCGGCATACGCTCGGACCTCAAAGCGTCTTTTGACAAGTTTTCAGCGGTGGAAAAGGCATTGCTGCGTGAGATGGACGTGAAGTAGCCACGCGGCGCAAGCACGGGGGTTCGCAATTGAAATCGTTCGACGTGGCGGTAATCGGCGCCGGGCCGGCCGGCGCGACGGCAGCGCGACTTCTGGCCGACCGCGACTTCAAAGTCGTCCTGCTGGACGCCTCGCGGTTTCCACGCACGAAGCCGTGTGCGGGCTGGCTCAATCTGCGCGCCGCCGATCTGCTCAAGTCAATCGGCGTTCCCCTCAATGACGTCGTTCGCGGCACGATCGACGAAGTGGTCTTTTTCAACGGCGATCTGTCGCGGATGGCGCGACCGCAGATCAAGCTGCCCGCCGGGTACCTGGTCGATCGTTCCGCGTTCGATGCCCGCCTGGTCAAGGCCGCCAAGTCGGCCGGCGTCGACTTCCGTGAACAGCACCTTGTCACGCGCATCACGCCGCACGAGCAGACGGTCGATATCGGCGCCGGCGACAATCCACCGGTCACGGCGAGAATGCTCCTGATCGCCACGGGGCTTTCTCGCAAACTCCTCAGCCAGGTGGGCATCCAGCCGCCTCGCGAGCAGCGGCAGGCTTGGTCCGCTCACGTCGAGCATGGAAAATCGCCGGCGGCGCCGAAGAAAAGCCCTTCGAAACTCACGCTCGTTCTCGGCGTCACCCCCGAGACCGGTTTCTGCATGGCCTTCGAGCAGCGCGACCGCGTGTCCCTGACGCTCGATTCCCGGGGCGAGGCAGACGAAGTCGTGGCCCGGCTCCAGGAGCTCTCTCGCCGGCTGGCCGAAAAAGGGCACATCTCCTTCAACGTCGCGGACCAGGCCGCCGGCGTGCAGTGCATTCCGGCCTTCGGCATCTCCGCTTTGGAAATGGAGTCGCACGTCGGCAAGCACACACTCGTCATCGGCGATGCCGGGGGCTTCTTCGCCGCCGTCAGTCACGAGGGCATCTACCCGGCCATGTGGTCGGCGCGGATCGCCACGGACGTGCTGGTGAAGGCCCGCGACACCAAGTTCCCACAGGATACGCTCAACGCGTTCGATACGCGATGGCGCCTCAAGATGGCGGAGTTCATTCGCCCCCCGAACACCGAGGTGCAGCTTCTCCTGCCGCTCGTGTTTACCAACCAGCCGATGGCCGACCGGATGGCCGCGGCCTTCTTCTCCGGCGAGAACATCTGAACGCCCCGCCCGTTACGTATCCAGCTCGTGGAAACTGACCACGTCCGCGGCAGGATCCAGCGTCGCAACCGTGTGACGGCGGGCACGATGAAGCGCCCCGGGATTGATGACGCGAATGTCGCCGACCCTCTCGTCCCGCGGAACATGCGTGTGGCCGTGGAGGATGTAGTCGGCGGCCTGCCGGTGCAGCGCCCGATCAAACTCCGCCTCGTGCCCGTGGAAGACGAGGATGGTCTTCCCGTCAACCGCCAGACGCAGTGGCGCGGCCGCGGGCACGGTCAGGTCCGTCGCCCGGATAAACGCGGCCACTGTCCCGTCCGGCCGGTCGGTGTTCCCCCAGACCAGTCCGCATCGGTGGCCAACCAGTTCCTCCAGCACGCTGATGCCCCCCACGTCGCCGCAGTGCACGAGCTGCTCCGCCCCCAGACGCTCCAGCAGGCGCACGGCCCCGCCCACCCGCGCCGCCTGCCCGTGACTGTCCGACATGATTCCGATCAGCATCAGCTGCCCGCCACGTCATCCACCGAGTCCATCACCGCCTGCCAGATCCTCCGGTGGCGCCGATCGATTCCTCCAGCGGCCTGCAATTCAATCGAGTATGCGTCGTTCGCCGCGGTTCTGCTCGGCTTTCGACCCACGCCGACGACAATCTGGAAGACCGGATCGCCCCCCGTGGGCGTGGACGCTCCCAGCGCGAAAACCTGGCCGGGCCACGGTCCGAACCGGATCGCTTCCGGCTGCACGCCGTTGGTCAGATGGCCGCCGGAGAGGACCACGTACTGCGCGAGAATGGCGTGGCAGGCGTCTTGAAGCGTCGAGTCCTGTGCGAGAGGCATTCGCCGGATGCGGATCGCCGCATCGCCACCCGGCGACTCGTAGACGTGCACGGTCGATCGCAGGAGATCGGTCATTTCCCCCGCGTCGTGCCACTCGGTGGGAACCTTGACGGCGATTCCCCAGCCGGGAAAGCGTACCGGGCCGGTAAGCTGGGGTCTGTACCGCGTCGTCCAGGTAACGATCGCCGCGGCACAAACCAGGGCGAACAGCCCAGTCGTAACCAGCAGCGTGCGTCGCGGCGACGGCCCATTCCGATTGTCACCGAAGACAGCCACCATGGGCGATCCTACGGACGCCGGCCGCAGGTGACAACTGTTGACCGCTTTGTGTGCAGCACCTAAATTCCAGACTTGCAGGAGCCTCCGAGCGCGGCGTTGAAAGTCCGGTGGTCGCAGTAGCTTGTCCGGGTCGATCTGGCCGCCTGGAGCGGTACCGATCATGGATGAGTTCAAGCGTTTCTTCCTACGTGGTCTGGCTGCCGTCTTGCCGACCCTGATCACCGTTGCGGTGTTCCTGTGGGTGTACAACTTCGTTGAGGCCTACGTCGGGCGGTACGTCACGCTGGGGATGCAGAAGCTGATGACCTATACCGGGCGGCCGGAGGGCGTGGACGCAGCCGACGCGCTGGAGTACGGCAAGCCCATCGACCAGTGGCTGACGGAGCCGCCGTACGCCGGCCAGCGGGCCACAGTGGAGTATAAGTTCATAACCAGCAGTGCATTAAAAAGCCCCGACGCCGAGATCCGCCATCGCGCGGAACGCCTTCGGAACGAAGCGCTCTGGCGCATCGCGTTCGCCAAGTACAAGCTCCACCTGATCGGTTTTCTGATCGCGGTGATTATCGTATACTTTTTGGGGTTCTTCTTGGCGAGCTTTATCGGACGAAGCACGCTGCGGGCTGTCGAGAAGGCCCTGAATCGGCTACCGCTCGTGCGTGCCATATATCCGAACATCAAGCAGGTGACCGACTTCCTGTTTGGTGAGCAGAAGCTCGAGTTTTCCGGCGTGGTGGCCGTCCCGTACCCCAGCAAGGGAATCTGGTCGATCGGGTTGCTTACGGGGCCGCCCATGCAGGTGTTGGAAAACCGGGCCGGCGAGCAACTGGTGACCGTCTTCATTCCCAGCTCACCGACACCCGTAACCGGATATACGATTGCCGTGCCTCGTCGCGACGTGCTCGAACTGGCGATCTCCATCGACGAGGCTTTGAGGTACATCATCAGTGCGGGCGTCATCAAGCCTGACACCCGCCTGCTGCCCGCGCAGAAGCAAGGGGACTGAGGAACGGCGGCGCATAAGCACAGGAGGTGAACGCGTGCAAGTCTCAGTAACGGGTCGGCATTTTGATCTCACGGACAGCCTTAAAACCTATGCCCAGGAGAAGGTCGGTCGACTCCCGAGGTTCTACGATCGGGTGCAGGCCGTCGAGGTTATTCTCGATCGCGAGGCCGATCTCATCTCCGTGGAGATCATCGTCAGCGCGATCGGAAAGCAGTCCTTCGTCGCCAAGGAAGTCGGACCCGATGGTTACGCCTGCATCGACCTGCTGGTGGACAAGATGGAGCGCCAGCTCACCCGCCAGAAGGAAAAGCACAGAAATCGAAAGCACATTGCCAGGAAACCGGAGCCGCATGAGGAGGTCTAGTAGCAGATGCATTGCGGATCACTGCCCGGGCGTCGGGTATGGCCTGCGGCCTTCAAGCCCTCGAGGCGGCCCGATCGGCGCGCCGAAGGCGTGAATCGGTGTAAGTGCGTCGTCCCCGTGCTGAGAGGACTCAAATGAAGCTGTCGGATTTTTTCGAGATTGATGCGTGTAAGCCGGAGCTGACGGCCACCGATCGCAACGGCGTCATCAGAGAACTGGTCGACGCCTTGGCGGCCACCGGTGTGGTTGATGAGGAGAATCGCGAGGCCGTCGCTCGTGCCTGCATCACGCGCGAAAACCACGGGAGCACCGGATTCGGGAAGGGCGTTGCCGTGCCGCACGTGAAACACGTGGGAGTCAAGAGAATGGCGGCCTGCATCGGCCGGTCGAGCGCGGGCATCGACTTCGCCGCTCTCGATCGCGCTCCGGTATACACCGTCGTTCTGCTCCTGAGCCCGGAGAACGATCCCGAAACGCACCTGGCGGCGATGGAACGGATCTTCCGTCATCTTCAGCAGGACAACTTCCGGCGATTCTTGCGGCAGGCGGAGACCCGCGAGATGATGAAAGACCTCATCCTCGAGGCGGACGAAGTGCAGGACACCTGATCGTGCCCGCCGGCCTTGCGGAATGCACGGCTCCGGGAATCATTAAAACGGGCGCGTTGCGAACTCATGACGGAACCAGGTACCAACAACTGCGCGACGGCGGAAGTCACGATCGTCAACAGTCATGGCCTGCACGCCCGGCCCGTGATGCGCTTTGTGGATCTGGCCTCCCGGTACGAGGCCGAGATTCGCGTCGACAAGGGGGACGGCACCGAACAGGTGGATGGCAAGAGCCCCATGCACATGATGTTGCTCGCTGCTCCGAAGGGAACCACGCTGCGAATCCTGACCCGCGGCGCCGACGCCGAAGTCGCGTTGAAGGCCCTCGCGGAACTCGTCGCCAGCGGTTTCTCCGACGACGAGCCCTCCTAGAGGACGGCGGCGCCTCGAACCGGTGAGCCTCTCTTGCCCCGGCGGCGCAATTTCATCGGCGGACGAAGTCTCTCAGCGAATCATGGAGATCTTGCGTGGCATAGCAGTTTCCCCCGGCGTCGCCATCGGCGAAGCGGTCGTACTCGACGCCGAGGAATACCGCATCCCCCGGCGATCCGTCGCAGCCTTCGACGTCGCCGAGCAGCATGAGATCCTCAAGCAGGCCCTCGAAGCCTCCATCCACGAAATCAAGGCCCAGAAAGAGCAGTTGAGCGATCATCTCGGCCGGGATGCCGCGGACATCTTCTCCTGGCACGTCGGTGTCCTCCAGGCCGACCAGCTTCACAAGCAAATCGCCGCCCTTATCGAGGAGAACCATTTCAGCGCCGCCTACGCCACCAGCATCGTCATGCGCACGTACCAGCGGCGGTTCATGAAAATGGACGACCCCCTGCTCGCCGAGCGCGTCCGCGACGTTCAGGACATCGAGCGGCGGCTCCTGCGCAACATCCTCGGCGAGTCGCGCGAGGACCTCGCCCACCTCAGCAGTCCGGCCGCGCTGATCGCGCACGATCTCTCCCCCTCGCAGACGGCCCAGCTCAGCCAGACGAAGGTGATCGGCGTGGCCCTGGACGTCGGCGGCGCCGCTTCGCACACGGCCATCCTGCTGCGGTCGCTCGGGCGACCCGCGGTCGTCGGCGTCAACGACTTGTCCTCGCGCGTCAGCGGCGGCGACACGATCATCATCGACGGTGTGAACGACATCGTCATCGTCTCGCCCGACGCCAAGACGCTCGAGCAGTACCGCGACCAGCAGCTCAAGTACATCCGCATTCGCGACGAGCTGACCGCCATGCGCGAGCTGCCGGCGGTCTCGAAGGACGGCGAGCGGTTCCAACTGCTGGGCAACATCGAGTTCCCGCAGGAGTCGAAGATCTGCTCCGACAACGGCGCTGATGGAATCGGGCTGTATCGCACCGAGTTTCTGTACCTTCGCCGCCGCGGCGAACCGCCCGAGGAGGAGCAGTACAACGCCTACCGCGACGCCGTCCTCTGCGCGGAGGGCCGGCCGGTCACTATCCGGACGTTCGACCTCGGCGCCGACAAGTACACGCAGGAACGCTTTGTTGAGCCGGAGCCGAACCCGATGCTCGGACTCCGTTCTATCCGCTACAGCCTCCAGCGCCTCGACACGTTCAAGACGCAGCTCCGGGCGATCCTGCGGGCCTCCACCGAGGGGCAGGTCAAGCTTATGTTCCCCCTCATCATCAGCCTGATGGAGTTCCGCCAGGCGCGGATGATGCTGCACGACACCATGGAGGACCTCGAGGAGGAGGGCATTCCCTTCAATCGCGATATTGAGGTAGGCATCATGGTCGAAACGCCGGCCGCGGCGATCCAGTGCCGCGACTTCGCGCGCGAGGTCGGGTTTGTCAGCATTGGAACGAACGATCTGGTGCAGTACGTGTTGGCGGTGGACCGGGGCAACGAGCGGGTGTCTCGTTACTACACACCCGCCCACCCGGCCGTCCTGCGTCTAATCCATGACGTGATAAAGGCTTGCGCAAAAGCCGGAATCGGATGCAGCATTTGCGGAGAGATGGCCGGCCAGCCCATTTACACCATGCTCCTCGCCGGGATGGGCCTGCGGGCCTTTTCAATGGCGCCGCACAATATCCCGGAGGTGAAAAAATTAATCCGAATGTGTACGATAAGACAGGTAGAACGTTTGGCCAGGCGGGCACTCACGTTCGACACCGAGCGCCAGGTCATCAACTACCTGCGCTCTCAGACGCGGAAGATCCTGCCGGACGATCCCATTTAACGGGCGCCTGGCGATTTCGATATTGATTGTTAGCGGTCCGGGCGCGTGTCCGGAACCGGCAAACAGTATTCTGGCACGGAGTTGCCCCTCGTAATCGTGATGGAGTGAGTCAGCCAGCGCAGCGCTACAGATATGCAATCGACTTCCAGATTGATGGCGACATTCGCTTCGTCGCGCACAAAGATGTCGTCCGTATCCTAAGCAGGTCGTGCGTTCGGGCGAACCTGCCGGTCGCGTTCACCGCGGGTTTTAATCCGCGAGTCCGGCTGTCGTTGCCGTTCCCCCGACCTGTGGGGCAGGCGTCAGACGTTGAGCGCGCTCTTGTTCAGCTCACCGAAGAACTCACCGAGGCTGCTGTCGGTGAAGCGTTGCGAGAGCATCTGCCCGAGGGCATCCGCGTAAGGCGAGTCATCCGGATCGAGGGGACACGTCCAGGTCAGGCCGAATGGGTGCGGTACAGGATCAGCACCGCCCCGGCCGATCGCGAGAAATACACGCGGGCGGCCAGTCGTTTGCTCGGTTCCAGCTCTTTCGAGATCACGCGCGTTCGCCACAAGGACGGCAAGTCACGCGTGGTGAACATCCGGCCCTTTATTGACGCGATCGACGTCCGCGAAGACGCGATCGACGTCGCAACGTACATACAAGCCAACAGCTCTGCGACGCCATCCGAGGTGTGCAGGGCGCTGGGCATGGAGGCCGACCGGATCGATCATTTGGTCCGGCGCGTGGAGATCAGATGGCAAGACAGTCCGCCGAGTCAAGTGACACCACTGTAAACACCAATTCCGCCGAACGTACAACCTCAGACAAGCCGAACGCGGCAGCCGATCACGCGTCCGGCAACGGCAAGTCCGCGCCCAAGTCGCAAGACGCCTCGTCCGGCGGCGCCGCACCGGCGAAACAACCGAACGAAAAGAAGACGCCTCGCCGGCGACGCCGCAAAGTGAAAGCGGCTCGTCCGGCCTCCGCCGAAGGGAACGCGACCGGCGCAGTCGGCGACGGCCGCTCCCAAAGCAGCAGTCAATCAAAAGATTCCGGCGCCGCGCTCGCCGATCGCGCGGCAGCCGAAAAACCGGCCACCCCCAAAGCTGCCGACACGGAACACAAGTCCACCGACCGTCGGCGTCGGCGAAAGCGGCGTAAGGCAACAGCCCAGCCCGCGCCGAGCGACGCCGCGGAAGCCAAACCCGCTCAACAGAATGCCCCGCCGGCCACGAAACCTGCCTCAGACGCCGCCGCCGCCGGAAAGGTGCCAGTCAGCACAGTTTCCTTCATCCGCCACTCGCTCGAACCTTTTGGCGCTGGCATCGTCATGGAGGAAGCGAAGCAGGAGGCCAACGTCAGCGCTGCCGTCGCCAGCACCGGCCAGGGTGCGGCAAAAACCGCAGACGACAAAACCCCCGCCGCCAAGTCCCCCGAGCCCGCTGAGCAACGGCGCCCGCGACGTCGCCGCCGCAAGACCGCTGCCAAGAAAGCCGAGCAGGCCGAGCCGAAGCCCGGCACAACGGCGCCAGCCCCTGCGGACAGAAAGCAGCCGCCCGCAGACACCAAGCGGGCCCCCGCCGCCGCCAGCGCTCCCGCGCCGAAAACCACGAATACCGCCGAGGCCGCCCCGCCGACTTCCGCGCCGGCATCGGATGCCGCGGCGAAGCTCGTTCTGAAGAAACGCCCCAAACGCCGCGGCCGGCGCAAAAAAAGCCGCGAGCGCGGCGAGGAGCACGTCGGCGAGGCGGTCCCCGGGACAGAGGCTGCCCGTACCCCGACACCGGCGGCGAAGCCGACGGACCAGAAAAAGGAGAAGGAGGCCGCCGCCCGCGCGTCGCAGGCCCCGGCAGCCGAGCCCGCCAAGAAGAAGCCGGACCGCGCCCGCAGTCGCAAGCGCAAACGGGCAGCCAAGGCAACCGCAGCCGAAGCACCGTCGCAGGCCGGCCCCGACTTCATTGACGCAAAATCGCCCGCAAAGCCTCCGGTCCTGGCGCGGGAGCTCATCATCAACGTCACCGCCGGTGCCGAGTGCCGCATCGCCATCCTTCAGGAAGGCAGGCTAGAAGAGCTGTACATCGAGCGGCAAAGCGCCGAGTCGCACGTCGGCAACATTTACAAGGGCGTCGTCACCAACGTCGAGCCCAGTATCCAGGCGGCATTCGTCGATTTCGGCCTGACCAAGAACGGCTTCCTGCACATCTCCGACGTGCAGCCCCGCTACTTCCCCGGCAAGATGGACCAGCGCGAGCAGGTCGGCAAAAAAGTGCCCCGCCGCGACCGGCCGCCGATCCAGAAGTGCTTCCGCCGCGGCGACGAAGTCATCGTGCAGGTCGCCAAGGAAGGCGTCGGCACCAAGGGCCCGACGCTGACGACGTACATCTCCATCCCCGGACGCTTCATGGTGATGATGCCGGGCATGAACCGCCTCGGCGTCTCCCGCAAGATCGAAGACGAATCCGATCGCAAGGCCATGCGCGATCTTCTCGCGGAGCTGTCGTTGCCCGCGGACATGGGGTTCATCCTGCGGACCGCCGGCTTGAACCGGACCAAGCGCGAGTTGCAGGGCGATCTGAACTACCTGAACCGGCTCTGGAAAACGGTGGAGAACCAGATCGAGAACGTGCCGCCGCCCTGCGAACTGTACCGCGAGTCCGACCTCGTGATCCGCACGATCCGCGACGTCTACTCGAGCGACTTCACGCAGATCGTCGTCGATGACGCGGAGACGACCGAGAAGGCCCGCGACTTCCTTCAGATCGCCATGCCGCGCTCGCCGGGAAAGGTCGTCGAGTACCGCCGCACCGAGCCCATCTTTCACTACTACAACATCGAGAACGAGATCAATCAGATCCACGCCCGGCACGTACCGCTGCCCTCCGGCGGCTCCATCGTGATCGACTCGACCGAGGCGATGGTCGCCATCGACGTCAACAGCGGCAAGTACCGCGACCCGAGCGACGCGGAGGAAACCGCCTTTCGGATCAACCTCGAAGCGGCGGAGGAGATCGCCCGGCAACTGCGTCTGCGCGATCTTGGCGGCCTGGTGGTCTGCGACTTCATCGACATGCGGCTCGACCGCCACAAACGCGCCGTCGAAAAGGCCCTGCGCGAAGCGCTCAAGAAGCACAAGGAACGGGCGCGCACGCTGCGCATGAGCAAGTTCGGCCTGATCGAGATGACGCGGCAGCGCCAGCGGCCGTCGATCAAGCGCAGCATCTTCAACGATTGCCCGCACTGCAACGGCACGGGGCTGATCAAGACGCCGGAGTCCGTCTCGCTCGAAGTGATGCGGATTCTGCAACTGCTCATCTATCGGCCGGAGGTGAGCGCGATCACCATGTCGGTCGCCCCGGCGGTGGGATCGCTCGTACTCAATCAGCGCCGCGCGATTCTCCACCAGCTCGAGCAGACGACGGGCAAGAAGATATCGATCCACGTGGACGCGACCTTCGCCCGCGACCAGGTCAGCTACGAGTGCGCGGACGACCGCGACATGCCGCTGCGCATCGAGGTGTAGCCCGAGCGGCGATCGATCATTCGCACCAGCCAGCCTCGGTATTCCCCACCCGGACGGCGCACGAGTACGCTACCGGAAGGGTCCCCTCCGCCGGCCCCGGCTTGCGCCCTGAGGCTCTGATCGCGCAGCGGCTCGCGTGATCAGAGCCGAGGGGCGCAAGCCCCCGGTTGCCGTCGCGGCGGTACACCAACGGTGTTTGATCATCGCCGCAGCGCGACCTTACCGCTGCACCATTTCGCGGATGCTTTGCAGAACCTCCTCTCGCGTGCGCGAATCGTACCCAGATGCGCCGGCGATGTTGACGCTCGCGACCGGCGTTGCGCCGGCGCGGTGATGGAGCGCCAACACTTCCTGGCCGCCGAGAGCGATGTCGCCGCCGACAAAACCGCCGTCCATCAGCCAGCCGCTGATCGCCGCCGACGCGTAACGCGGGTACAGCAAACACACCGCGTGCGGCGGGTCCAGGTCCGGCAGGTCCACCAGCTCGACGCGGATCGTGGCCGGCGGCGGGTTCGCCGCCGCCATCTTGCGCAGGTCGCGAAAGTCGTCGGCCGCCCGGTCCGCATCGGTGCGGGCGAAGATCATCATGTCCTCGCCGGCCAGGTCGCGCTCGCGCACCCCGGCCAATTCGAACCGGCCGTTTTCATCCACGCGATGGATCCGGTACGCCTGGCCCGACGCGTACTCCGGCGCCGCCAGCAGGATGCGAATCTCCTCCGCGGTGTAGCCGATCGACACCCATTCGCCGAAGTCAAAGGCGAACAGGCCGGCATACTTCTGCGGGTCTGGAACAAACGGCAGCTTCATCGGCGGCGATCATTCAATGACCAGGCGAACGAACTTCCGCTTGCCGCGCTGCACGATCTGCCCGCTGCGCACGGCCACCGACCCCTGCGGGTCCGGAAGCGGCTTGCCGTCGAGACGGACACCCTTCTCGTCGATGAGCCGGCGGGCCTCGCCCTTGCTCTTCGCGAACCCGCAGATCACCGTCAGATCGGCCGCCGCGATCTTCCCGTCCGCGATGTACTCGGGCGGCACGATCACTTCCGCGATGTCGTCCGGCAGGCCCGACTTGCCCTTGCCGTGGATGCGGAAGAACTCATCGACGGCCGATTGCGCCGCGGCCTCATCGTGAAAGCGGGTCACGATCTGCCGGCCCAGCGCGACCTTGGCATCGCGCGGGTGCGTTCGCTTGGGGTCGATCAGCTCGCCGATCCGGCGCTCGTCAACCTTGGTGAGCAGCGTGAAGTAGTTTTGCATGAGCTCGTCCGGAATGCTCATGATCTTGGCGAACATCTCCGCGGCCGGCTCGGTGACGCCGATGTAGTTGCCCAGCGACTTGCTCATCTTCTCCTTGCCGTCGGTGCCGACCAGGATCGGCATGACGAGCACGACCTGCGGCGGCTGGTCGACGTTGCGCTGGAAGTCGCGGCCCATCAGGTTGTTGAACGTCTGGTCGGTGCCGCCGAGTTCGACATCCGAATGAATCTCCACGCTGTCGCGCGCCTGCATCATGGGATAGAAGAGCTCGTGGATGTACACCTCGATGCCTTCCGCGTGGCGCTTGGCGAACGTGTCGCGCTCCATCATCCGCGCGACGGTCACCTGGGCGGACATGCGGATGATGTCCGCGAAGGTCAGCGGCGAAAGCCACTCGCTGTTGTGGCGGATTTCCAGCTTTTCGGGCGAGGTGTCGATCACCTTGCCGGCCTGGGCAAGGTAAGTATCGGCGTTCGTCTTCACCTGCTCGGGCGTGAGCATCGGCCGCGTTTTCGACCGACCGCTCGGGTCGCCGATCATCGCCGTGTAGTCGCCGATAATGAGCACGGCCTTGTGGCCGCAATCCTGAAAGTCCCGCAGTTTCTGCAACACGACCGTGTGCCCGAGCGTCAGGTCCGGGGCCGTCGGGTCCATGCCCAGCTTGACGCGAAGCGGCTCGCCTCGCTCGGCTGATCGCCGGAGCTTGTCGGTAAGCTCGACTTCCGTGTAGACCCGCTCGCAGCCTCGCAGAATGATCTCGATCTGTTGGTCAACGTTCATCATGGTCTCTCGCGGCGACTTTACCCTGAGCGGGGGATGCTACAGAGCAACATCCGCCTGTTCAACCTGCACGCCCGAGTGGCACGGTCTCGCCGCAGGCGAGGCCGTCGCGAACGTCATACCGCCTTTCTCACCAGGCGTGGGCGCCCAGCGTCTCCCACAGCATCGACTTGGCGTTGAAAAGCGCGTGAGCCAGGATCGGCGCGAGCAGGCCGCCGCGGCGCTCGTAGAGCGTGCCCACGATCATCCCGAAGACGATCATGGCCGGTACGACCTGCGGCTGGCCCAGATGTGCCGCGCCGAACGCCGCCCCCGCGAGTACGACCGCGAGCTTTCGACTGGGCAGTGCCTTCGCCAGGTACGTCTGCAGCAGTCCGCGGAAAAAGGTCTCCTCGGCAATCGGCGTCGCCACGACCGTTCCCAGCCACAGGAGAACCGGCAGCCAGGTGGGCGCCGTGGGGGCGTTCATCGCCTCGATCACGCCGTGCTCCGGGAAGACGTGCTCCGGCTCGATCAATCGGACGATCCACGTCGTCAGGTCCAGCAGGCCGTAGCACAGAGCGAAGGCCACGAGCACCGTCAGCAGCGTTTCGGTCACGTCGCGGCCGTACTGGCGATCGCCGAGGATAAACGGGCGATTCGGCGCAGAGCAGAATCGCCGGCCGATCGCGTACGCAACCACCGCGACCACGGCGATCGCAAGGTTGTTAACCGTTACCGCGGCAATCTTGTTTTCCGGCGCTGCCGGAGCCGTCGCCGGTTGTCCGGCGGCCGGCTCGAACGCTGACGCCACCAGCGGGTACAGCAAAGCGCTGATCAGGAAATACACGATGACCGGGGCGAGCAGCATCTCGAACGGCATGTGCATTTCGCGCATCGGCGCCGGCCGCCAGATACTTTTGCCGCTTCCCAGCCAGCGGACGATCAACACCGCGAGCACGACGGCGCCGGCCCCGATCAGCAGCCAATGGCCGATCTCCAGCGCGGTCATCACCGCCGGCTCGTTGAATGCGGGCCCGGCGTTCACTACACTCGCCACCGGCGGATGAATCATGGCTGGCACGATACTTGACGAGATAGTGGCGAGCAAAAAAGCGGAAGTCGCCGAGGCCCGGCAGCGCATGCCGCTCGACATCCTCAAGGCGCGATGCGCCACCGCCGACCCGCCCCGCGATTTTCGGGGCGCCATCGCCGCCCCACCGCCGGACGGCATTCATCTGATCGCGGAAATCAAGCGGCGGTCTCCCTCCGCCGGGCTCATCCGCCCGGATTTCGACCCGGCCGCCATCGCCCGCGTTTACTGGCAATCCGGGGCGACGGCCATCAGCGTCCTCACCGACGGCCCGTACTTTGACGGTCGGCTGGAGTACCTCGTCGAGGTCCGCGACGCCGCCCCGCTGCCCGTCCTGCGAAAGGACTTCATCCTCGAGGAGTACCAGGTCTGGGAATCGCGGGCGGCGTACGCGGATGCGATTCTGCTGATTGCCGAAGTGCTCGGCCCGGAGCGCGTCGCCGAGCTTAACGCCGTGTGCGCAGCGCTGGGCATGACCGCCCTGATCGAAACCTATCGCCCCAACCTGCTGGCGGGCGTGATCGAGGCGCTCGGTCGGCCGCTGCCCTCAAACGTGCTCATCGGCATCAACAATCGCGATCTGACCATCCAGAAGACCGACGTGGGCACCACTGAACGCCTGGCGGCCACGCTGGATGATACCGCGATCCTGGTTTCCGAAAGCGGAATTTCCACGAGACAGGACGTGCTGCGAGTTCAAGAGGCCGGCGCCGCTGCCATGCTGGTTGGCGAGTCGCTCCTGGCCGCGCCTGATATCGCAGCGCAGGTGCACGAGTTGCTCGGGCGGACTACGTGAATAAGATTAGTGTCGGAGGTGCGGCGGATGAGCGCTGGCGACCAACCACTGTGGGCGGTGACACCGGAAAAACTCCAGGAGGCCGTGCGCCGGTTGGTGGTAGCAGCTCAACCATCGAAGGTGATTCTGTTCGGCTCGCGGGCGCGCGGCGACGCAACGGATCGCAGTGACATCGATATCCTGGTGATCGAAAGAGAAGTATCGGATCGGTACGCCGAGATGATTCGGCTCAACGGCGCATTGCGCGGTTTGATCCTGGCAGTTGATCTGCTGGTCATTGACGAGCAAGCGTTCGAAAGCTGGTCGCAAACGCCGGGTAGCGTGTATTACACAGCGAAGCGTGAGGGGCGAGTGCTTTATGAAGCCGCCTGAGTTCGCAAAGACGCTGTTTCATAAGGCGAAGCAGGATTAGGCCGTCCTCGAGACCCTGCTGCCTGATCCGCGCTTTGACGACGAGACGGTCGGTTTCCACGCACAGCAGGCGGTCGAAAAGGCGCTCAAGGCCTGGCTATCACATCAGGGGATCAGCTACCCCAATGTCCATCGACTGGAAACCCTTCTCGATCTCCTGGCGGCCAATGGCTGTGGACTGCCTGACGACGCTACGGACGTCGCCCAACTGACTCCTTTCGGCACGGTGTTTCGATACGAAGACTTGCCGCTCGAAAGTTCTTTCGACCGCGAAGGTGCATTGCGTTTGGTTCGCCGAATCTGTGCGTACGTCGAAGCGCAAATCGGTGAATCGTCGCCGTGAACTTCAGGAAACTGCCGACCCAGGCAAAGTCGCAGAGAAACTTATCAGGTTGCCCGCCACGGGGAGACTCGCGGACCCCCAAGCGCCGTTCTTAATCTTAATCGTATTCCCCCTCCTCCACGTCTCCCTCTTCGTCTTCCTCGATCCCTTCCATTTCACCGTCGTCCAACTCTACGTCCTCGCTTGTCGCTTCGGCCTCGTTTTCGGTGCGGGCCACTTCGCCTTCCTCTGCGCCGTCGTCCTCTTCTGCCGGGCGATACCCGTAATCGTCGCGCTCGTTCACGTAGATCGGTGTGGCGTCAATCAGATGCAGTTCGATCGGGGCGAACTCGCCCGACTGCACCGCACGAATGCGCTGCTGGCGAATCAGCTCGAGCAACGCGAGAAACAGGCCGATCAGTTGCGACTTGTTCCGCCCGGCGAACAGCTTGGCGAACGGCTGCACGCCGCTGGTGTGCTGAAGCGAATCGAGGATGTCCGCCGCATGCAGCGCGATCGGCGTGTCGTCGTAGAGTACCTCGTGCTGCCGGCTGCGCCGCCCCGTCGCCTCGAGCAGCTTCTGGAACGCCTCGAACAGGTCCCAGACCTGCACCTCGTCGAGATCGACCTCGTCGTGGTCGCGCGGCGCGGCGGCCGGGACGCGCTCGTGCCGTAGGGCCCGAAGCTGCAAGGACGCTCCCAGCGCGTGGGCCGCGTCTTTGAACTTCTTGTACTCCAGAAGCTGGCGGACCAGCTCGAGCCGCGGGTCGCCGAAGTCCTCCTCTTCCTCCTCGACAACCGGAGGGCGCGGCAGCAGCGTTCGCGACTTGATCTCGATCAGCGTGGCCGCCATCACCAGAAAATCGCCGACCACGTTGGGATCGATGTTCTCCAGCAGGCGGATGAACGCGAGGTACTGCTCGGTGATCCGGGCGATGGGGATGTCGTAGATGTCGACCTCTTCCCGCTTGATCAGGAAAAGGAGAAGATCGAGCGGACCGTTGTAAACATCGAGCTCGACTTTGTACTCGCTCAAGTCCGCTGATCCTTTGTCGCTTGATCCTCGATTGCTGATCCGAGGACGCGCAGTGTCCATGGTCATTCTGAATGACCGTGCGCGATCACGCGCCGAATACCGTCGCCTTGTAGGGTGGGCTCTGCCCACCGATCGTTCCGACGGCCACGAATCGCGCACGGTAGTTTAGCGTTTCCGCGTCATCACGCCGCACGCTTCGCGGACGCGCTCCATCAGTGGCTCCGCGATGGCCCGCGCTTTCGTCACCCCTTGAACCAGCACGTCCTCGACGTAGTCCGGATCCTTCACCAGCGCCTCGCGACGCTCGCGGGCCGCACCGAACGTCTCCTCGAAAAGCTCGGCCACGCGCTTCTTCGCCTCGCCGTACCCGAGCCCGCCGGCACGGTAGCGCTCGCGCCACTGCTCCGTCTCCTCCGGCGAGGCCATCAGCGACAGGATCGCGAACACGTTGCAGTTCCGCGGGTCCTTCGGCGCCTCGACCGGCGTGCTGTCCGTGACGATGCTCATGATCCGCTTGCGCGTGGCCTTCGGCGTGTCGAACAGGTCGATGGCGTTGCCATAGCTTTTGGACATCTTCTGCCCGTCGATGCCGGGAACCGTCGGGGCGGCGTTGAGCCGCGGCTCCGGCCGCTTGAGAATCGGCTCGCCGTCCTTGCAGAACGTGTTGTTGAAGTACCCCGCCATGTCCTGCGTCATCTCGATGTGCTGCACCTGGTCCTGCCCGACGGGCACGATGTCCGCCTCGACGATGAGAATGTCTGCCGCCTGCAGGACCGGGTAGCTGAACAGCCCCATCGAGGCCGGCAGGCCGCGGGCCAGCTTGTCCTTGTAGCTCACCGCCCGTTCGAGCAGCCCCTTGCCGGTGACGCAGTTCAGAATCCACGTCAGCTCGGTCACCTCGGGCAGGTCGCTTTGCCGATAGAGGGCGGCCTTGTTCGGATCGAGCCCGAGAGCCAGGTAGTCGAGGGCGACGTCGATCGTCTGCTGCCGCATCCGGGCGGCGTCCTGCACGGTGGTGAGGGCGTGGTAATTGGCGATGAAATAGAAGCACTCGTTGGCCTCCTGGAGCTCGATGTGCTGTTTCATCGCCCCCAGGTAGTTGCCCAGGTGCAGCTTTCCGCTCGACTGTACGCCAGATAGCACGCGCATGATTTCCTCCGCAAAGTCGCGGCAAACGGTACGCGACCAGCGTCTCGATTTCAACCGGCATCACGATGCGGCACGGGCATCTTGCCGGTGATTCACGGGCTTCAAGCCCGTGCCACAGGAATCCGTTCACCCCATGGGCTTGTTTTGCAGGCTCTGCCACAGGT
>JBECKQ010000030.1:0-7810 GCA_040235375.1 Phycisphaerae bacterium
TCAGCCCGCGTCAACGGGATGAGGCGTTTCTCTGCGGCCTGCTCGCCGATATCGGCGTGACGACGCTCGCGGAGGCGTTGCCGGAAGCGTACGGACCGTTCGCCGCCCGGTATACGCCGCACGGCACGTCCATCAGCGAATCCGAGGAGCAGGCGGCGCTGGGGACGAGTCATGCGGAAGTGTCGGCGGCGGTACTGTACGAATGGTCTCTGCCGGAGACGATGTGCCAGGCCGTGAGGGCGAGCCACGACGACGCCGCGAACTTCGAGGAAGAGGCAGGGCAACTGGCGCTGATTGTGAATGTGTCAGACCGCATTGCGAAACTGTTATGCGAGATTCCCGACGTAGCTGTTTCGCGAGATGTCTGCGTCGAGGCAATGAGGCTGTTGAACGTGGACCTCGCGGTGCTGGTGAAGATCCTCGGCGAAGTGGAGAGCGACGTGGAGGAGCTGGCATCGATTCTCGGGATCAGCGTGATCGCCGGCTCCGTCTACACGAAGATCGCCGAGTCCATGCGCGACGTGCTTGCTTCCTCGCCTGCGGCCTGAGCGCGATCGAATGAAAGTTCGAGCACACCAGCGCGATGAAGATGTTTCATCGCGTTTTTTATTGCGCATCTGCCGACGCAATGTTCGTCATGCATGCCCAGGCCCGTCTGGCGGGCACAAATCCACACAAATCACGGCCCGACCAAAGATTATTCTCTTGTCCCGGTTTTGGGACTTGCCGTGAGGGTTGTCCAATAAAAGGCGGCGATTCGTCCTGCCGCAAGCTGTTGGGCAAACGAGCGCAGTGGTGCGTGCGTCCCGATATAACGTCCGCATTGCGGAGCCGGCACGTCGTCCTCTAAATCGCTTAAAGGGCATTTATCGGTAAGACGATTTCTGGATGGCGTCGCCGCGTGACGGCGAGCAGCGGACAGTCGAAAAACGAGGTTTGGGACCTGTGCCCCGACAATCGGGGCGTAAGCAAAGCCGCGTCCGGCAGAGCGTCGAATTTACGGCGACTCGCGTGGGATGCGGGTGTTGCGAGCTTGTGGAGGCCCTGTCAATCATGTCTCGCATCGTAACGAACGTTCAGTCCCTTGTGGCCCAGCGCGTCCTGGGCTTCCAGAACAAAGAGCTCAACCAATCGCTGACTCGGCTGAGCACCGGGCTTCGGATTAACACCGGGGCTGACGATCCGGCCGGCCTGATCGGTTCCGAAACGCTGCGCTCGCAGAAAGTGGCGATCGGAGCGGCGATCGACAACGCGAACCGAGCCGATAACGTGCTCTCCGTGGCCGAAGGCTCGCTCCAAGAGGTCAACCGCCTGCTGCTCGAGCTGGAGGATCTCATCGACCGTAGCGCGAACGAAGCAGGCCTGAGCACGGCCGAAAAGGAAGCGAATCAAGGCCAGATCGACGCGATCCTGGCCTCCATCGATCGGATCGCGAACACCACGGAGTTCGCCGGCAAGAAGCTCCTCAGCGGCGTGTTCGAGTTCACCACTTCGACGACCGCGGCGGAGAGCGGCAACATCAGCGACATCACGGTCCACGCTGCCAAGATTCCGGCCGGCTCGATGCGTGCGGTGACGGTCGAGGTCGTGGCTGGCTCGGAGTTCGGGTATATCAGCGCGGTCGGCGCCGGTGCGGGCGGAGCGCTCGATGCGGACACGACCGTCGAAGTACAAGGCAACTACGGCTCCGAAGTGCTGAGCTTCTCGAGCGGCACGTCGCTCTCGGAGATCGCCACGGCCGTCAACACGGGCACGCAGCTTACCGGCGTGTCCGCCACCGTCAGCGGCGGAACCCTTTACTTCACCAGCACGCAATACGGATCGGACGCGACCGTATCCGTCGATGTTCTGTCGGGCTCGCTGTCGACGAGCGCGAGCAGCGATTCGGGAACGGATGGCACCGTCACAATCAACGGCAGCAACGCGAATGTCGCAGGGCTGGATGCGACGTTGCGCACGGCGTCGCTGGACATCGAGCTGAAACTGGCGGCGGCGTTCGGCTCGGTGGCGGGGTCCTCCACCAGCTTCACCATCACTGGCGGCGGTGCCTTGTTCAACATCGCCCCTGAGGTGAGCATGGTGGGCATGGAGACGATCGGCATCCGTTCCACGTCGACGGGCTCGTTGGGCAATGGCACCGACGGAACGCTCAGCACGCTCGCCAGCGGGTCCATGAACGACCTGAACAGTAGAAACTATGCGACGGCGCAGCGCGTGGTGCGCGCGGCACAGGAGCAGGTGTCCCAGCTTCGGGGACGTATCGGTGCGTTCCAGAAGGACACGCTGCAGACGACGGTGAATTCGTTGCTCGTGGCGATGGAAAACACCGCCGCGGCGGAAAGCGCGATCCGCGAGACCGACTTCGCCGCGACCACGAGCGAGCTGACCCGCGCGCAGATTCTCGTGAACACGGCGACGGCGACGCTGCAGTTGGCCAACGCTCAGCCGCAGAGCGTGCTGTCCCTGCTGCAATAGCGGTTTCGGTTCTCGATCTTCGGCCCGGCCCGTCGTTTGAGCCCACTGACTAGAGGGCTCGACGGCGGGCCGGGCTTCATATCGAGCCGAGCCGGGCCTCTGGGGCACGTCCCATAAATCGGAGCGTCTTGCCGCGAAGGGATTTATCTAAAGCACACAAACAGCTGGGACGAAATTCGGGATAGCTCCGGCGGGCGAGTGCGTTGTCGGCGTGCGATGCCGACGCTCGATCGTCGCGGTTGGGAAGAAGCTGGCGGCGATGAATCAGGCCGCCGAACTTGAAGAGGTCGCGCAAGGTGGCGCGTCCCGTGGCAACCGCCAGGCTGTCACCACCGTCAGGGAGGATGTCATGACCCGAATCAACACGAACATTTCCTCGATGATCGCGCATGGTCGTTTACGGACGAACACGAATGACCTGCAGGTTCGTCTCGAACGGCTGGCTACCGGCCTGCGGATCAACCGCGGCAAGGATGATCCCGCGGGGCTCATCGCCTCCGAAATCCTCCGCAGCGAAATCGGGGCCATCGGCCAGGCCATCGACAACTCCCAGCGGGCGATCAACGTGCTCTCGACGGCGGAAGGCGCCATCAACGAAACGTCGCGCCTCCTCGTCGATCTGCGCGCTCTGATCGTCAACACGGCGAACGAGGGAGCGCTTTCGCAGGAAGAGATCGAAGCGAATCAGCTCGAGGTCGACTCGCTGCTGACCAGCATCGATCGGATCGCCAACACGACGTCTTTCGGCAGCAAAAAACTCCTGAACGGAAGCCTGGCGTACACGCTGTCCAGCGTGGACACGACGTCGCTCCAATCCGTCGCCGTGTACTCCGCCCGGGTTCCCGAAGGCGGCTCGCAGAACGTGGTCGTGCAGGTGACGGGATCGGCCGAGACGGGCGTTCTCCAGATCACCGCCGCCTCGACGAGCGCCGCCACGATCGAGATCACCGGCAATCTTGGCTCGGAGATACTCGCGTTCGCATCCGGCGCCACCATCGCCAGTATCGCGGAGAGCATCAACGCCGTCAGCGACACGACAGGCGTTTTGGCCGCCGCTGCGGGCGGCGTTCTGACCATTACGAGCAGGGAATACGGCAGTGACCAGTTCGTCTCCGTGCGGGCGCTATCCGGCACGTTCCTGCAGGATTCGAACTACACCGCGGGCGCCGCCGCCATGACCGACGAAGGCGTGGACGCCACCGTGCTAGTCAACGGTCAGATCGCAGACACCAGGGGAATCCGCGTCGACATGCGCACCGGCGGACTCGATGGGCGATTCTACTTGACATCGGACTTCGCGACGCAAACGACGGACACTGCCGAGTTCCAGATCACCGGAGGAGGGTCGCTGTTCCAGCTTGGCCCGGACGTGTCGCCCACGGCCCAGGTGAGCATCGCACTGAATTCGATCTCGTCGGGGAATCTGGGCAACGCCGTAGTCGGATTCCTGGACAGCATCCGCAGCGGTGGCGACCACGAGATCAAGGGCGGTAATTACGTTGCCGCCCAGCGGATCGTCGAGGAGGCCATCAACCAGGTGGCGACGTGCCGCGGCCGGCTCGGTAGCCTCCAGAAGAACCAGATCGAGACCAACATCAACAGCCAGCAGATCGCGCTCGAGAACGTGAGCGCGTCGGAATCGACGATCCGCGACGCCGACATTGCCGAGGAGATCTCCGCCCTGACGAGGGCGCAGATCCTGTTCCAGAGCACGCAGAGCACGTTGCAGATCGCCAATTCACTGCCGCAGGCGGTCCTGGCGATCCTCGGGTAGGGCGGATTGAACGTCTCGGCGGCCGGGCGATGGGCCGCCAAGCAATAGCCGCGCGGCGATTCCGGCCTCACTCTCGAATGCGCCAGGTCGCGCCGGGCAAGCCAACCCGATTGCTGGTCCGGGAACTCGTCCAGCCGCCTCCGATTGTTGCCGATAATACGTTATCAGATGATCGCGCCCGCGGTCCGTATGCGGGCCTTGCGCCCGCCGGTCCGATCGAGCGGCGCGATCCGGCGAACGGCGTACAGAGAGTTCTGTCATGAGCGGCATCACTTCAGGCGTCGGGCTCATCAGCGGTCTGCCGACGGCGGACTTGATCGACTCCCTCATCACCGCCGCGTCCAGGCCGAAACAGCTACTCCAAACGCGATTGTCGAATGTGCAGTCGCAGCGCAGCGCCTTCGCCGAGCTTACGGCGCGACTCCTGGGGCTCAAGTCGACCGTGTCGCGCATCGGCGACAGCCAGTTCTTCAATCGCTTCGCCGCGACCAGCAGCAACGAGAGCGTGTTGACGGCCAGTGCGTCGGCGGACGCGCGGCCGGGGGTTTATGAATTCACAGTCCTGTCTCTGGTAAGCAACCACAACATCGTCAGCCGCGGATTCGCGGACGCCGACAGCACGCCGGTCGGCGCAGGAGAAATCTCGATCGAGATCGGCAACGGCCGGGTGGATTCGGCCACGGCGCTGGGCGATCTCAACGGCGGCGACGGCGTACGCCGCGGCCAGTTCAAGATCACCGACCGCGCGGGAAACACGGCAGAGATCGACATCACGCCGATGCTCGATGTCCAGGAGGTGCTGGACGAAATCAACGGCGCCGGTGGTATCAGCGTCCATGCAACGGCCGAAGGCGGCAGCATCGTCCTCGAAGACACGAGTGGAGGAAGCGGAACCCTGTCGGTCGTGGATGTCAACGGCGGACATGCAGCCGAGGATCTGGGGATTGCGGGCACGACGACCGAGGCACGGCTGGCGGGCCGCAGCGTACGTTATCTCACCGACTCGACCGCGCTGTCCGAACTGCGGGATGGCAACGGCATTCGCCGCAATACGCAGGGACTGAACGACCTGCGTATCGTGGCCGGGGATGGGACCGCTTTCGAGGTGGCCCTGCAAAGTCGGCCGGACGATACCCTCCGACTCGAAGTGCTCAACAACGGCAACGGAGTTCGGCTCGGGGAGATTCGCGTAACGAACCGCGCAGGCGCGTCCGCCGTCGTCGACCTGGCCAGCGCCCAGACGATCGGTGACGTGAGGTCGGCGATCAACAACGCCGTCGACGAAAACGGTAACCCGCTCAACGTCACGGTAAGCTTCTCCACCGCGGGCGGCGCGGGCAGTCTTCAGATAACCGACGCCAGCGAAGTGCCGGAGGACGCTGAGGGAGCCGAACTGCGCATCGAAGACGTCACCGGCCACGCGGCCAGCGATCTGGGAATCGAACGCTCCACCAGTGCGGGTTCCTTTTCCGGAACGGTGATTCATCGGATCAGCACGATCGGCGACACGATCAGAGCGATCAACTACGCCGCCGGCAATGACGGCAAGGTGACCGCGGCCATCGATGGCAACGGTATCGTCCTGACGGATAATACGGCGGGTGGTGGGTCCCTCATCGTGGAGGCCGTATCAAATGGCGTGACCGGCCTCTCCAAGGCAGCGGAGGATCTGGGCATCGCCGGCGTGTTCGATGGTGAAGCGCGCTCGAGCGATCTGATCGCCGGCCTCAACACCGTACTGCTGAGCTCGCTGAACGGCGGGTCGGGTGTCGACCTGGGCGAAGTGTCGTTCACCTCGCGCAGCGGAGTCGTCACCACGATTGACTTCACCGGCACAACCACGGTGTCCGAGATCATCCGCCGCATCAACGAAACCACCGCGTCGTCGGGGATTCAAGCGAGCGTCAACTCGGTGGGAAACGGCATCGCCATTACGGACGTGTCCGGGGCGACGACGGGCACGTTATTGGTCAACGACGTGACAGGAACGACGGCCGCGAATCTCGGCATTGCCGGATCGTCCACGGAAGCCATCCTCACGGGAAAGAACCTCCAGCGTCAGTACATCAATGAACTGACCGAACTGAACAGCATCAACGATGGGCGCGGCGTGCAGGGCGGCGACATCCAGATCACGAACGCTCGCGGCGAGGTCTTCCAGATCACCATTCCGCAAGGGCGCAAGACGTTCGGCGACGTGATCCGCGACATTAACGCGGCGGGCCAGCAGTTCGGCATCGTCGCATCGATCAACCAGACGGGCGACGGTCTCCTGATTACCGACACCACGGGCGGCACCGGCCCGCTGACCATCGAGGACACGGACGGGCAGACCGCCGAAGACCTGCGCATTGCAGGCACGGCTGAGCCGAACGCCGCGCAGATCGACGGGTCGATGGAAATCCGCATCCAAGTGGATGCGGGCGACACGCTCGAGCAACTGGCCGCCAAGATCCGTGACGCTTCGCCGGACCTGGACGCGAGCGTCGTCAACGACGGCGCCTCTTCGCGACCCTACCGGCTCTCGGTTTCCTCCGGAGTGTCGGGAACGGCGGGGGAGCTTCTGTTCGATTCCGGCGATCTCGGTCTGAACATGACCACGCTGATTGCCGCCAAGGATGCGGTCGTGCTGCTGGGCAACGCCGACGACGGTAGTCCGCTCGTAGTCGGCAGCTCGACGAACAAGCTCAGCGACGTCGTGCCCGGCCTGAACGTGAATCTGACGAGCGTTTCTGACGAGCCGGTCAGCCTGACCATCAGTCAGGACATGGAACGGGTGGTAAACGATTTGCAGTCGTTCGTTACCGGCTACAACGCGATCATCGACAAAATCGATGCGGTCACGTCGTTCAATCCCGACACCGAAGAGCGCGGCGTTCTGCTGGGCGACTCGAGCGTAGCCCAGATCGAGACCCGTTTGGCGAGAACGCTGATTCAGCGATTCGTTCACGCGCCGCAGTCGACGCAGACGCTTGCCTCCATCGGGATCACCTACGGAGACGGCGGTCACCTCGACTTCGACGAGGACGTGTTCCGGGACAAGTATGCGGAGAACCCGGCGACGGTGGAGCAGCTCCTTTCGGCTGATGACGTCGGGTTTGGAGCGGTATTCAACGGCGTTCTCGACGGCCTCACCGACGAAGACACCGGATTGCTGGCCAGCCGTGACAAGACGCTGGGAACCCAGGTCGACGACCTCAACGAGCGGATCGCATCGTTCCAGGATTATCTGGACCGGAAACGCGCGCAACTCGAGCAGCAGTTCGCCAATCTGGAGAGTGTGCTGGCCGGCCTTCAGGATCAGCAAACCGCGCTGTCGCAACTGGCGTTGCTGGCCGCGAGGTAGGCCGGGAGCGGTCATCGCATGTCAGCCGGTGCATGACGGCGTGTCCAGGGCCGGTGCACTCCCTCTGGCCGGCGCGCGCTCGGTCTGTACAGGGCCCCGCCAGGCCGCCTGGAAGGCACCCGCAGCGTGGAACGGAGCGGCCGGCCTTTTACGTGAAAAGTCCCCTGATTTCATCCGATACAAACGGCGAGATGGCTGAGACCAAGGCCCCACCG
>JBECKQ010000127.1:0-25817 GCA_040235375.1 Phycisphaerae bacterium
GCCCACGGAATCCCCTTCTACGTCGCGGCGCCCACCAGCACGTTCGATCCTGCCACGGCCAGCGGCGCCGACATCCCCATCGAGGAACGCGGCGCCGACGAGGTGAGCCGGGGCTTCGGACGCCAGATCGTACCGGACGGCGTGAAGTGCTTCTGCCCCGCGTTTGACGTGACGCCGGCGCGTCTGATCGCCGGGATCGTCACAGAGAGGGGTATTATCTCGCCGGTCACGCCGCAGGCGATCGCTGCGCGACTAAAGTTGTGAGCGGTCGGAGCCGAGGGGCTTGGCGGGACAGTCGGCGGGGGTAAAGATATGGAAGTGGACGGCGGTGCGGCCGTCCGACGAAAAGCTTTAGTTGCGTGCCGTGCAGCCGCGGCTTATACTGGGCATGGTCTCGTGGGCGCGAGCGAGGCCGGTGAGCGGTGTTTGCCAACAGGCGGACGCGCTGCCAGATGGGACATCAGCAGGAGCCTGCCATGCGACGACGCAAGCGAACGAAATGGATTCTGGGGCTGGCGGCCGCGGCCGCGCTGGGGGTACTGTACCAGACGGCATGCATGAGCATGGCCGGCGAGGAGTTCTTGCGAACGGTCGACTTCTGCTTCCTGTTCGATTGCCAGAACGGCGCGTTCGGCGGGTTGATCGACCCCTGTTCGGGGGCCACCACTACGTCAACATCGTCATCCTCAACGTCGACCAATACCGTCGTTACAACGGGCAACCTGTTCGTCGACTGCCCGCCAGCGACGACGACCCCGTAGCGATAGATGGAGACCACGGTTGTCGCCCGGGCGGCCGGGTGACGTTGCAACGAAGTCGAGTGTGGCGCGCGAGCTTGGCGGCCTCGGCGAGGAGTGACAAAGCATGTCGCGATCGAAACGCAGCGGTCGGTCTTGGAAGGTGGCCCTCGCGGTTGTGACCAGTGGAATGGTTCTGGCCCTCATTCCCTCGTGCCAGGGCATTCTGACAACGTTCAATCCTGGTGGCAGCGTGTTCGGGTTCGTCCAGGACTACCAGATCGACGCGTTGTTCGGATCCGTTCCGGACTTTTCGCTCGATCCCTCGTGCACGATTCCGTACTTCGGCGTCCAGAACAGCGGCCTCGCGGGCACGTGCGCAACGTCGGTGATCTACGACCAGACGCCCGGCCCGCGGCCACAGGGCCAGCCGTAGCCAGGATACCATCGGCTGCATTGACAAGAGACTTCAATGGCGCGGAGTCGGTGCAATTTGCGCTCGCGCATAGCATGGAAGACGGCGGTTCTCGTCACGTTTGGCGGGGGCGTTCTCCTGCAGGCGAGCTGTGCAACGATCTTTGCCCCGGATGCGCTGAGCCTCGGCGAATCGACGCTGCTGACCATCCTGTTCAGCCATTTGTTCTGAGAGGCGGCGAGACAGTCCGTCTGGCGGCATCGAGCGCTTGTCCGATTGACACGCGAAAGGCAGTCAACGTGTTAAGGCGATCTGCCCGGCGCATTCTGGTTTGGATGACGTGCCTTGCCGCACTTCAGTTTGCCGGCTGCGCGACCCGCGGCCTGCTCGAGCGCACGCTGACCGGAACGATTTTCGATCCTATCGCACGACAAGCGTACGACCTGTTCTTTGCCATCGGCTCACAGTTGTAGAAGGGGTTCGACGTTGGCGGCTCAGCGCGGCGATTGAGCGTGAAGGGGGACGCGGTACGACCGGCCGCTCCATTCGACAGTGATGCCGCGGCTGGTGATGTTTGTGACAGTCATGCCGCCCACCTGCTGGCCGACCTCTATGATTGCACCGTTGACGACGGCGAGCTTCGTTTGGCCGCTTAGCATGACTCCCTCCACGACGAGCCTGTCAAGGGGTGGCTCGGCGGACGGAGGGGCCTCGGCGGACGGTTCCGGAGCGCTCGGGTCATCGGCGTGTGGATTGGTCTGCACGGTCACGGGATTGGCCGACGCCGGGGTGTCAGGTAGCGCCGCAATTGCGGTCAGCGGGGCCTGCACGCCCTGCATGGCCATGAGCCTGCCGGTTTCGGTGGCTCGCGGATCGGTGGCGGCTGCCTCCAATGGCGACGTCGGACTCGACGCGGTCGTCGCATTCACGATTGACCGCGGAGTGGTCTGCTTGGGGACAGGCATGCCCTTGGAAGCGGACGCCTCGGCGACGGATCGAAAGCCACTGGGCCACCCCGGACGGGTGACCGCATACAACGTGTAAGCGGCGAGGATCAGGAGAATGACGGTGGCGACGGACGGCCGCCATCGCGGCGTGCTCACGGACCAGGCGCCTCCGTGATCGATGCGCGGCGCAGAGCGGACGCCCTCCTTCGATTGTCTGGCGACCGGCGAATCGGTTCGTGTCTTGCCGCCGGTGGCCTCCGCACGTCGCAGTGCCTCGCCGATGACGCTCATGCACAGATTCCTTGGAGGTCCTCGATGGCGCCGCGGACCGCGTTTGCGTCGACGCGCGTCTGCCCGCGGGCATAGGCGGCAAGCAGCGACAGATCACACACGGAATTAACCTGGCGTGGGATTCCGTTGGTGTAGTCGTACACCAGTCGCAATGCCTCGGCATCGAACAACAGCCAGCCGCTCGCGCCCGCGACCTTCAACCGGTGCTCCACGTAGTGGACGGCCTCCTTCTCCGACATGCCCTCAAGGTGGTAGTACACCCCGATCCGTTGGCGTAGTTGACGGAGGCTGCTGTCGGCAAGAGCGGTACGCAGTTCGGGCTGGCCGATAAGGACAATCTGCAGGAGCTTGCGGCTTTCCGTCTCGAGATTGGAGAGCAGCCGGACGTTCTCGAGCATCTCGTGGCACAGGTCCTGTGACTCATCGATGATGACGATGACATCGTTACCGAGGTCGGCCTGCTCAAGCAGATACTTGTTGAGCGTCTCGCGCAGTTGAAGCTTGTCGCCCTTCGGATCGGAAACGCCGAGCTCGATGAGGATGAGGCGAAGCAGTTGTGTTTCGGTGAGCTTCGGATTGAGAATCAGGGCGGTCTTGTACTTCGGTCCCAGTTCACGAAGGAGGGCGCGGGCGAGCGTCGTCTTGCCGGCCCCCACCTCTCCGGTGAGGACGATGAACCCCTTGCGCTGGCGGATGCCGAACAGAAGATGGCCCAGCGCTTCGCCGTGTGCCTCCGTGAAATACAGGAAGCGCGCCGCCGGCGTCAGGTTGAACGGCTCCTCGCTAAGGCCGAAGTGCTCCAGGTACAACGCGGCTGATCTCCGTTATCGGTCCGCACTCTCACTCATGCTTTCGGCACTCTGATATCCGGACTTGACCTCGATCGGAGCCCTGTCTCATCGGGGCCAATATGGCGCCGGCTTCGATTTATCGGACGGCTTCTCAACGGGTCGGAGCCGCTATAAGCTGATCCGTATGACCGAAGCGCGCAGAATCCGCCTGACTGACTACGCGAGTTGTGCGGGGTGAGCGGGCAAGCTCCCCGTGGAGTTCACGGCGCAGGTTCTGCGCCTCATGCCCGTGCAGCGGGACCCGAACATTCTTGCGGGTGCGGAACACTTCGAGGACGCCGGCGTCTACCGAGTCAGCGAGAACCTGGCGATCGTGCAGACGGTGGACTTCTTTCCACCTCTGGTGGACGACGCCTGGCAGTTTGGGCGAATTGCGGCGGCGAACAGCCTGTCCGATGTGTACGCAATGGGCGGCACGCCCATCACAGCGTTGAACATCGTCGGTTTTCCGGACAAGGAATTGCCGGCGGAGCTGCTCGAGACGATTCTGGCGGGCGGAGCATCCACAGTCGCCGAGGCCGGCGCGGTCATTCTCGGCGGCCACAGCGTGCGCGATACGGAGATCAAGTACGGCCTCGCAGTCACGGGAACGATTCATCCGGATCGTATCGTCGCGAACAACACAGCGCGGCCGGGTGACGTGCTCGTGCTCACTAAGCCCATCGGCAGCGGCGTGCTGACCAGCGCGGCCAAGAGCGGATCGCTGCCCGAGTCCGAGATCGCCGAAGCCATCGAAGTGATGGCGGCGCTGAACCGGCCCGGCGGCGAGGCGATGATCACCGTGGGCGTCAGCGCGGCGACGGATGTCACTGGTTTCGGTCTGATCGGCCATGCGTTCGAGATGGCGGACGGCTCCGGCGTCACGATGGAGATCGAAGCGGCAGCGGTCCCACTCATGCGCCGTACGTACGAGATGGCGGCGCAGGGCATCCTCACGCGAACGCACAAAGCGTGCCGCCATTTCCTGGGCAATCGCCTGGCATTCGGGAAGACCGACGAAGTGCTGGTCAACATCCTGGCCGACGCGCAGACCTCCGGCGGCCTGCTCATCAGCGTACCGCCCGCGCGGCTGGATCGATTGATCGACGAGCTTATCGCACGTCGCGCAATCTGCGCGGCAGTAGTCGGTCGAGTGCTCGAGCGCGGTGCGCGCGCGATTATCGTCGCCTGACAACGACCCGGCAGTCAGGACGATCTGGGCGGCGGCAGCTCTTCCGATTTCGGCAGGTCGTCGAGCGAAGCGAGGCCGAACACGTCAAGGAACTTCTTCGTCGTGCCGTAGAGCATCGGGCGGCCGAGCTCTTCGGCCCGGCCGACGATTTTCACCAGGTCCATCTCGCGCAACCGGTTGACGACCTCCCCCGCAGCGACGCCGCGGATGGCCTCGATGTCCGCGCGGAGCACCGGCTGGCGGTAGGCGATGATGGCAAGCGTCTCGAGCGCGGCGGGCGAGAGCTTCGTCTCCGCGCGGGCGCGGAGCACCTTGGCCAGCCAGTTGTTGTACTCCGGCAGGGTCAGCATCTGGTAGCCCTTGGCGATCTCTTCGATGCGGAAGGACCGGCCTGTGGCTTCGTATCGGGCGTTTAGTTCGGCCACGTACTTCTTAACGTCGCGGGCGTCGCCCACGCCGAGAATCTGGGCGATCTTCGCGGCGGGGATCGGCGACTCCGAGGCGAAGATCAGGGCCTCGACCACCGACGCCATCGTCACCTCGACGTCAGGTGCCTGCGGCTCCGACGCACGATCCGCCGATCCGGCCTCTTCTTCGCCGGTCGGATCATCCTGGTCGGTTTCCGAGTCGTACTCCTCGTCCGTCAGATCGTCTTCGTCAGTGTCGAGCTTGTGGCGAGATTCTTCGTCCATCCTTGAACCTCTTGCGCTGGGTCGTCATTCGACCGGATGCACCATGATAGCGGCTCGCCGGTGGCTTGCGAGTCTATTGTGGGCCCGGGCCAGGGCGGAAAGTTTACCGACCAACGACTGCCGTGCCCAACTGAATCCACTCGTCGAGCGGCACCGATTCGGCACGCCGGCCGAGATCGACGATCCGGGCGGCGCGAGTCAGTTGATCGTCGGACAGCGATCGCGAGAAATTGTATCGAAGCGTCTTGCGGCGATGGGCGAATGCCAATTTCACCAGATCGAAGAACGCTCGCAGCCGTCGTGCCTGCTCGAAGGCGTGTGGCTTGCGGGTCAGGCGGATCATCGCGGACTCGACCTTGGGCGGAGGCCAGAAGGCCGTCGTCGGCACAGGGGCGATCCGCTCTGTCCGGCAGACCGTTTGTATGGCGATACTCACCGCGCCGAAGTCGGCGGTGCCGGCTTGGGCGGTCAGGCGGTCGGCGACCTCCTTCTGAATCGTGAAGCACATGGTGTCGAGCCGCGGCTCGGCAAACAGCAGGTTCATCAGCAGTGGCGTCGCTACGTTGTAAGGGAGATTGGCCACGAGCTTGTAGCGGCCGCCGTCTGGCGGATGAGACCGCAGGTGGTCGAGCACGCCGGCCTCGATCGTGCTCTTGTTGTCGAGAACGTCGGTATGCAGCACGGCGACGTTGGAGTAATCAGCCAGCCGCTCCTCGAGGATCGGAGCCAGCCGTTTGTCGATCTCGACGACGACGAGATGGCCCGCATGAGGCGCGATCTGCTCGGACAGCGAGCCGGTGCCCCCGCCGACCTCGAGAACGGTGTCCGACCTGTCGATCGCGGCCGAATTGACCAGTTTGCGCATGAGATTGCCGTCGATCAGAAAGTGCTGGCCCAGCCGGCGACGGGGCCGTAATCCGGCCGCCTGAAGAATGGACTCGATTTCGTGTTTGGTCTGAACTTGTGGCGAATCCTTGGTCATCGCGTCGCCTCGGTTTCGGGGAGCGCGGAATCCAGCGTATAATAGCGGTATTGTGGCAGGTGTTTCGACTCGAGGAAACTGGGGGCTTCCCCCATTTGCCGGCTGAGTCGGAGCGCATCGTGGGGACAGCGCGGCCTTGCCGGCGGCGAGACCGTGCCAGCCGACCCGCGGTGGTCGGATCGAAGGAGAGGCAAATGCGATCGGACGAGGTGTTGCGTCAGGCGATCGAGCCGGTCGGCGTCAAGGCCCTGGCCGCCAAGCTGCGGCTCTCGCCGGCCATGGTCTACAAGTGGTGCCAGGAGTCGAGCCGCGAGGATCTGGACGCCAGCGGCGCCCGTAACCCGCTGGACCGGCTGGCGGAAGTCGTTCGGGCCACGGGCGACACCAACGTGGTGAACTGGCTGTGCCACGAGGCCGGCGGCTTCTTCGTGGTCAATCCCGTCCCCCACGATGGACACATTGACGCCGAGCTGTTGCGCAACACGCATCACCTGGTCAACGAGTTCGGCAACCTGCTTCTGACCGTCACGCGGTCGATCGAGGACGACGGCCGGATCGAGCCGAAGGAAGCGGATGCCATTCGCGTGGCCTGGGAACGGCTCAAGACACTGGCGGAGAGCTTCACCGTGGCCTGCGAGCGCGGCGTTTTCTTCTCCGCCGAAAACAAAGAAGATCGGGGCTGACGATGGCGCCGGCCCGCAATAATCGGTTGGTGCGATCTCGATGACCCTCAAACCCGTGGGAGCGCAGTTCGTGTCTTACGTGCATCACCTGGAGTGCGTCTGCTGCGGCGCCTCATACGCCCCGGACCACGTGGGCTACACGTGCCCGACGTGCGGCCCGGACGAAGGAATACTCGACGTCATCTTCGACATAAACGCCGTGTCCCGCGATCTGACGCTCTCCGACCTGCTGACCGGGCCGCAGAACCACTGGCGGTACGGCCCGCTGTTGCCGGTCGCGCCGCATCACATCGGCGAGTCGTGGCCGATCGGCTGGACCCCGGTGATCGAGTCGCCGGTGCTGGCGAAGGCGTGCGGCGTGGCCCGCCTGCGGTTGAAGGACGAGGGGCGAAACGCCTCGGGATCGTTCAAGGACCGAGCGTCGAGCGTGGGCGTCGTGCGGGCGACGGAAAAGGGCGCGAAGGCGATCGCGTGCGCCTCGACGGGCAATGCGGCCGTCAGCCTGGCGGCGTGCGCGGCGATGGCGGGGCTGCCGGCGTACATTTTCGTTTCCCGCCGCATTCCGGAGGGCAAGCTCGCCCAGTTGCTGGTCTACGGCGCGACGGTGTTTCGGGTGAACGGCACGTACGACGATGCGTATCGCCTGTGCTTCCAGGCATGCGAGCGGTTCGGCTGGTACAACCGCAACTGCGCGTACAATCCCTACCTCGTCGAGGGCAAGAAGACCGGCGGGCTCGAGATCGCCGAGCAGTGCATGATGGACCCGCCCGACTGGGTAGTGATGAGCGTCGGTGACGGATGCTCGATCGCGGGTGTCGCGAAGGGCATTCGCCAGATGCGCGAGCTGGAGCTGATCGACTGGTCGGCGCGGATGCTCGGCGTGCAGGCCGAAGGCGTCGCCCCGGTGATGGAGGCGTTTGCGACTGGCCGGCTGCCGGGTTGCGAGGGCGATACATTCGCGGACAGCATTAACTGCCCCGTGCCGCGCAACTGGCGCAAGGCGGTGAATGAAGTGCGGCAGAGCAACGGCGCATACGTGTCGGTGAGCGATGATGAAATCCGCTGGGCGATTCGGGAAACCGGACGACTGGCAGGCGTCTTCGCCGAGCCGGCCGCCGCGGCGGCCGTGGCCGGCGTGGTCCGGGCCGTACGCGAAGGCGTGCTCGACTCGCGAGCGTCGGTGCTGGCGATGGTCACGGGCACGGGTCTGAAGGATATCGCCGCGGCCCGCCAATCCTGCGGCGACCCGATCGACGTGTCGCCGGATATCGAGCAGATCGAGCAGGCCCTGCGCTAGTTGGCCGGCAAAGCCGGACCATGCCACCCGGCATTCATGTCTGCACGGATTGTCGGTTACTTATACGCGAACAGCATCGCGTAGATGATGAGTACGACGAGCGTCAGGCCGATGACCAAGGCGCAGCCACCGAACACCTTGGTGGCCGTCATGAACGCCGGCGAGCGCGGCTCGGCCAGGCGCTCTTCGAGCTGGCCGCTCTCCATGAGGGCCGCGTACTCGCGCGGGCGCTCGTGCTTGAGCTCGCGCAGCGGCATCTGTCCCGTGAAGACCACCGGATCCATGGGGAACTTCTCGGGCCGGAAGTGCGTGTTGAAAAAGTGGATGGTGAAGATGAACCCCGTCGCCAGCAGCGCTTCGTCGCTGTGGATGATCGTGGCGACGTTGATCAGCCATCCGGGCAACACGTGCGTGAACGTCTCCGGGAACCACAGGAAAAGCCCCGTGGAGCCGATGATGGCGATGCCCCAGAACACGGCGAAGTAGTCGAACTTCTCCCAGTAGGTCCACCGGCCGTACTGCGGTCGCGGCCCCTTGCCGACGAACCACTTGATCGTGCCGACGAACTCGCGCACATCGCTGAATCGCGGCAGGATCGAATCGGGGCCGAAGAAGAACTGCCGCAGCGTCTTTCCGCTACGCCGATACCGCCGCAGCACGTCCCAGATGTGGAAGCCAAAGAGGCCGAACATCGTGACAGCGCAGACCCGATGGATGAAGCCGGCCGTCTCGAAGCCGCCCAGCAACTTGGACAGCGCCACCGCCCATCCCGCGCTGCTGAACTTGATCATCATGCCCGTGATGGCCAGGCCGAAGAAGCTGAGGATCATGATCAGGTGCATGCGGCGCACGAGCGGAATGAATCGGACGTATTGCCTGTCCGCCACCGGCTCCGCCGCCTCGGCGGCGAGAATCTCGCGGCGGGTCTTGAACGATCGCGGCAGCCAGATCAGCGTATGCACGCCGAAGAATCCGAACGTGCCGACGAGCAGGCCCGTCATTCCCCAGAACGCGAAGAAGAGCGCCGGAAACCTCTTCGGATCGTGGTGTGTCGCATGCGTGAGATAGCCGGTGAACTGTCGATGCGACTTAGGATGGCACTGGGCGCACGTCTGGACGATGTTCTGGCGGCTCAGTCGTGAGCGAGGGTTCGTCGGCCGGAGGATGTCGTGAGCGCCGTGGCAATCCTGGCACTTCGCGGCCTTGGCCTCCCCAAGCCGCGAAACCTTGCCGTGGAAGGTCTGGAAGTAGGACTCAGTAACGTCCTTGTGGCACCGGCCGCACTGATCCATGATGCCCAGCTCGAAATCGCGCAGGTCCGTACGCGTCACGCGGTGCGACGAATGGCAATCAGAGCACCGAGGCAGCGGCGGCTTACCGCGAAGCTGCACGTAGTCCGGGTTCGCGGTGGGTGAGTGCACGCTGACGGCGTACTTCTCGTAAATGCCGTCATGGCAGTGGCCGCAGGTGGCGGCGACATTGTCCGGATTGACGCTCGAGGCCGGATCGCTCGCGGGGAGCGTGCGGTGGGCTGTATGGCAGTCCGTGCAGGTGGCCGTCACGGTCAGGCCGCTCTCGAGCAGGCCCTTGCCGTGGACGCTCATCCGATAGCTCTCGACGATCTCGGTTTCCTTGCCGAGGTAGCGGACGGCCGCCTTCCCCCCTTCGCGATGGCACTTGGCGCAAAGCTTCGGGACGTTGAGGACAAACGTCGGTGATTCGCGCACCAGCGCCTTGACCGCCGACGACGCGTCCGGCGCCGGGGCGTGTTCGCGAATGTCGTGGACATCGCCGCTGGCGTGGCACTCCAGACAGTCGGGGGCGTTCGGGTCGTTCTTGGCGTGCAACTTGCCGTGGATGCTGATCGCGTAGTCGGACTCAGCCGCTTCATGGCAGATGCCGCAATCAACCTTCTCCTTGATCGTCGCGCAGGGTCGGACCTCGTTGTTGGGCGTCACGCCGGTGTGGCACTGGGCGCAGGCCACAAGCTTGCGGCCATGATAGGAGCGATCATAGGCGTCCTGATTGACGTACAGCGAGCGCTGGTCGCCCGAAGCAACGATGTCCGGCCTGCCATGGCAGCTCATGCAGTCGGCGTTTGCCATACCCGTGTCGTACGTGGCCTTGCGAATCTCGTGAGGCGAGTGGCACTCGACGCAGACCGGGATCTTGCCCGGCTCCCTCTCCCATAGCTCACCGCGGATGAACTTGCGGTGAACGGCCTCGATGCGGCCGTGGCACTTCATGCACGTCTTGCTGACGTTGTTGACGGAGATGGTCGATTTCGGGTCGGTGTGCGGCAGGACGTGGTGTCCGGTGTGACAGCTTGTGCACACGGCGGTGACGACGAGGCCTTGCTTGAACAACCCTTCTCCGTGAATGCTCTGGCTGTAGCGCTCGAGGATGCGGTCCTGCGGAATGTCGTAGGCACGCGCGACCGGCGCCCCCTCCTGATGGCACTGGGCGCACATCTGCGGGATGTTGAACGGGGCGATGGCCGAATTCGGATCCCCCAGCGGCACGATGTAGTGACTGCCGTGACAGTCCTGGCATCGCGGGGCGAGCGAATCACCCTGCTCGAGGTGCTGGCCGTGGATGCTGCCTGCATATTCCTCTGCCGCGGCGTCGTGGCACATCGTGCAGTCGACGGGCGCCAGATCGAAGGAATGCGGAAGATCCGTCCCCTCCAGATCGGTGTGGCAAACGATGCAGTCGATATCGCCGTGCACGGACTTGGCGAAGCGGTCGGGGTCAACATACAGCGAGACCGGGCGGCCGTCGCGCTCGCCGCGCATTTCGGTGTCATGCCCGTGACACTCAAGGCAAAGCTCGTTCTCCTGGGCGACCGCGGCGGCGGCGAAGAAGGCCAGCCCGATCGCGAACACCGCCGGCCGCAACGGCCCGCCCGCGGCCAATAGAACCGTGGCCAGCCGAGGACCGGACAGTCTCAGCCGGTCATGATTCGTCTGAGGACGAACGTCGTGATTTCTATGCCGGGCTCTCAAAACTCTGTTCGGTCAGCGTCGTTCGAGGGTCACTGTCAGGTTCACATTGTCGGCAGCCGTCTCGGCCGAACGGGCGTGTGTCCTAATCCGGTGGTTCGGGATCGCGGTGGACCGTGGCCGGAACTTGATCCGACGCGCCGGCAGGTTGGGGGCTCTCCTCGATCTCCTCTTCATAGCGAGGAACGGAAACGCGCGCCTTGAGCTTGGGGCCCTCGGGGTGCTCGTGCATGTACTGGATCTTGGGCATCCGGCCGGCGATCCACGACGGGTTCATCGGCCAGACGGACGGCCGGAACATCGTGCCGTAAATGTGCCAGACTAGGATCGCCAGCGTCGCCAGCCAGGCTTCGTAGTAGTGAATGACGAGCATGACGTCGAGGAAGCCCTTGGGCACGAAGCGGCTCGCAAAGGTGTCGAACCACAGGAACAGGCCCGTGACCGACATGATGATCGTGCCCCAGACGAGCGCCCAGTATTCGGCCTTCTCCATGTAGCTGAACCGACCGAACCTGGCTTCCTCGTCACGCCGCCCGAGGAAATACAAAGAGTTCTCCCAGATATGCCTGAAGTCGGACCAGGTCCAGGTCATATCGTGTATCCACTGACGCCCGCGCCTCGAGAGGACGTAGAGCATGTGCCAGACGGCGCTGACGATAAGAACGACGGCCGCCATTCGATGGATGATCGCACGAAGGTTGGAGCCGCCAAGCGACTTGGTCGTCGTGCTCAACTTGATGTCGAAGCCGAACAGCAGCTTCACCCACCAGGCATCGGAATAACGAAGGGCGAAGCCGGTGATCACGAGCACGATAAATGCGATCATCAGCACCCAGTGCTGCGCCGTCTCGCTGGGGCTCAGGCGTTGCACGTAGGGCTGCTTCAGCATGTTCTTCACGTATCGGCGCCAGTCGGCGACATTGTGCAGCAGCATCAGCCCGATCGTAACCGCAATGACGACTAGGTAGACCTTTCGGAAGATGTCCGCCCACCCCGTATAAAGACCGGCGCCCGTGCCGTGGATCGGCGTCTGGGCGAGTTGAGCGGTAATGCCCGGGTGGCAACTGCCGCACGTCTTGCGGAGATTTTGCGGATTGATCGAGGATTCCGGATCGCTGGACGGGAGGACAAGATGCTCGCGGTGACAGGAAGCACAGTTGGCAACGGTCGTGTCGCCCGCCTTGCTCTTCAGCCCGTGATAGCTATCGATGTACGACGCCAGGCGCCCCCCCGGCAGCCCGTACTTCTGGTTCAGCACTGCCGACTCATGGCAGGGCGCGCACGTCTGTTCGGCGATATGCGCGGGATTCACCGGCGAACGAGGATCATCCTTCTTGACGATGCCGTGCTCGCCGTGACACGTCGTGCAGACCGGAGCCTCCACTTCGCCGCGAAGCAGCGCCTGACCGTGAATCCCTCTGAGGTAATCCTTCGTCTGCGCGCGATGGCATCCGCCGCAGGTCTGCGGGATGTTGAAGTGGTAAATGGGCGACTTGTCGTTTACCGGGCTGAGTATTCGGTGCGCGGTTCTGTTGCCTTCTTCGTTTACCGCCGCGTGGCAGTCAATGCAGGTCGCGAGAGCACTGAGCCCGATTTTCGTCGGCTCGCCGTGGACGCTGTTCTGATAGGTCTTTATGGGAGCGTCGCGAAGGACGTCGTGCCGCTTCACAATGTTCACATCGGTGTGGCACCGCTGGCACGTGCCCGCGAGGTTCGCGGGATCCACCCGGGAGCGCGGGTTGGAGATGGCGACAATGTCATGCGTTCCGTGGCAGTCCCAGCAGGCCGGCAGGTCGGGATGATTGTCACCGATGGCCAGCCGGCCGTGCGACTTGTACTCGTCCGCTTCTTTCTCATGGCAATCGCCGCAGTGGACGGGTTGCACTTCGCCGTGCGGATGTGGCGAGGATGGATCGAAGTTCTCCATGTCGATGGAGCTGTGGCAGGTTTCGCACGACAGTTCTGCGTGGATCGAGGTGTGCAGAATGGCCGCATAGGACACTTGCTCGCCGCGCGGTCCCTTCGAGGAGTGGCACTCCGCACACTCTGTCGCTTCCGCCGCCGGCTCTTGGGCCACAGCAGGCTGCGTCTCTTGCGCAATCGTGTACTGAGCGTAAAGCAGCAGCAGAAGTGCAACGGCGACGGCGCAGCCGCCACGATTGAACGTCACTTTCATTGCATGTCGGTGGCCGAAACCACCGCCGACCTCGCTAACGGGATATCCACACTTCTGACGGCCAGCAGACGCTGAATGTGCCGCCGCTCGCGCGTGCTCCGCCCCTCATCCGAATCGTGCCAAGTGGGGCACGAAGTCCGCATTCTAACGCATTGCTCCGGCTCGTCCACTCGACACTTTTTGTAAACAGACCCAGTTTGGTGCGTTTACCACGAAGCGGCTGAACAAACCTCCACGTCGTCGGCGCGGCACGAGCGATACCACGAGATGGTACGACGAAGACCGTCGGTAAGATCAGTGCGCGCCGCGAAACCCAGCTCGGTTTTCGCCCGCGACGTGTCCAGACACCGCCGGGGCTGGCCATCAGGACGGCCCAGGTTCCAGCGGAATTCACCTCGAAAATCAGTCAATTCTCCGATCTTTTTCGCGAGTTCGCGAATGGAGATCTCGTGACCCGAGCCGAGGTTGATCGGCCGCGACTCATTCAAAACGTCGGCTGCCTGCACGATGCCTGCGGCGGCGTCCTCGATAAAGAGGAACTCGCGTGAAACGTCGCCCGTACCCCAACAGACGACGTAGTCCCGTCCCTCGTCCACGGCCTCCATGCACTTGCGAATCAGCGCCGGGATCACGTGCCCCGATTCGAGGTCGAAATTGTCACCAGGACCGTAGAGATTCACCGGCAGGACGAAGACCGAGTTGAAGCCATACTCGGCCCGGTAGGCCTGAGACTGCACAAGGAGCATCTTCTTGGCCAGGCCGTACGGGGCATTAGTCTCCTCCGGATAGCCTGACCAGAGGTCGTCCTCCCTGAAAGGTACGGGCGTGTGCTTGGGGTAGGCGCAGACGCTACCGACGGCAACCAGCTTTTCGATCCCGCGCCGGCGTCCTTCCTCGATGAGCTGCACGCCCATCATCAGGTTGCGGTAAAAAAACTCGCCGGGATGAGCTCGATTGGCCCCGATTCCGCCCACAACGGCCGCCAGGTGGATGACCATGTCCGGCCGCATGTCATCATACATACGGCGCACGCCCTCGATGGTCACGAGGTCGTACTCGGCGCTGCGCGGTACACGGACCTCGCGGACGCCGCGGTCGTGCAGCGCACGCACGACATATCGGCCGAGGAAACCGGCCCCGCCGGTCACCACGACGCGCTTGTCGGGCTGGAGATCGTGCACAGCTCCTCTCCGTGCTCGTGGAGGATCGCTTCCTGCCGGGCCAGTTTCAGATCCTCGTCCGCCATCATGCGTGCCAGGGCGGTGAAGTTCACTTTCGACTCCCAGCCCAGCCGGGTCCGAGCCTTGGTCGCGTCGCCGAGAAGCACATCGACTTCCGCCGGGCGGAGGTAGCGGGCGTCGATCTTCACGTAGTCCTCCCAATCGAGGTCGAGGTGGCCGAAGACCTCGTCCAGGAACTCGCGGACCGAGTGTGTTTCGCCGGTGGCGATGACGTAGTCCTCCGGCTGGTCCTGCTGGAGCATGAGCCACATCGCCTCCACGTAGTCACCGGCGAATCCCCAGTCGCGCCGGGCGTTGAGGTTGCCGAGAAACAGGCTTGTTTGCAGACCGTAGCGGATACGGCCGGCGGCGCGGGTGATCTTTCGCGTCACGAAGGTCTCGCCACGGCGCGGCGACTCGTGGTTGAAGAGGATGCCGTTGCAGGCGAACAGGCCGTAGGCCTCACGGTAGTTGATGGTCTGCCAGTACGCGTAGGCTTTTGCGCAGCCGTAGGGGCTGCGCGGATGGAACGGCGTCTTCTCGGTCTGCGGCATCTCGGCGGCCCGCCCGTACATTTCACTGCTGGACGCCTGGTAGAACCGCGGCCGATGCTTCATCTGGCGAATGGCCTCCAGTAATCGCAGCGTGCCGAGGGCGCATGTATCGACCGTGTAAATCGGCTGATCGAAGCTGACGCGCACGTGGCTCTGGGCGCCGAGGTTGTAGACCTCGTCCGGCTGGAAGTCGTTCAGGAGGTTGCTGACGCACGTTCCATCCAGCAGATCGCCATACACCAGGCGAAGGCGGGGCCGCCCATCATGGGGGTCCACGTAGAGATGATCGATCCGCGAGGTGGAAAACGTGGAGCTGCGCCGGACGACGCCGCAGACTCGGTACCCGCGTGCGAGCAGGAACTCCGCCAGGTAGGAGCCGTCTTGGCCGGTGATGCCCGTAATCAAGGCTCTTTTCATGGCTCACCCCGCTGCCGCCCCGATCGTCGCGCGCGCAGCCAAACCGCCGGCTGCGCCGCTTGGTGTATATCGAGAGGATTGCGGGGGCAGGATGAGGTTTTCTCGGACGCTCGCCGCGAGGGACACGGGCGCCGCGGGGTGTGAGCGACGAGGCACCGTGATGGGGCTATTGCCTCACCGCGGACTGCGGTACCAGCGGACGAATTCCGTCAGCCCGTCTCCGATGCTCGTGGCAGGCGTGTAGTCGAGGTCGCGCTGGGCCCTGGAAATGTCGGCGTAAGTGCGTTCCACGTCCCCGGGCTGCATGGGCAGCCGGTCGATGCGGGCCTTCTTTTCGATGGCGGACTCGATCTCGGCGATGAGCTGGCGAAGCTCGAGGGGGCGCGAGCCGCCGATGTTGTAGATTCCGTACCCGCTGCAACGGTCGATCGCCGCGAGTACCGCCGGGACGGCATCACCGATGAACGTGTAGTCGCGCATGGTGCCGCCGTCGCCGAAGACCGGAATCGGCCGGCCCTCCTCGATCAGCCGCGTGAACTTGTGGATGGCCAGATCGGGTCGCTGTCGCGGGCCGTACACGGTGAAGAACCGCAGGCACGTGACGCTGATGTCGTGCAGATGGACAAAGGCGTGGGCAATCAGCTCGCATGCTTTTTTCGTCGCGGCGTACGGGCTGATGGGAAAATCCACGTTGTCAGTTTCGCTGAACGGGACCTTCTCGTTGTTGCCGTACACGCTCGAGCTGCTGGCGAGAACGAAGCGCCGTACGCCCGCGTTTTTCGCCGCCTCGAGGAGAATAGTCGTGCCGCCGACGTTGACATCCTGATAGAGAACCGGCTGCTCGATCGAGGGACGCACGCCGGCTCGGGCCGCGAGGTGCACGACTGCGTCAACGCCCGCCATGACCCTGGTCATGAGACCGGCATCGCGAATGTCGCCCTCGACAAGCGCGAAAGCCGGGCTTGACAGGCTTTGCTGAAGGTTCGCTCGCTTGACGGCGGGATCGTAGAACGTGTCGAAGTTATCGATTCCGACGACGCGGTCGCCGCGCTCGAGCAGCGCATCGCAGACGTGCGAGCCGATAAAGCCTGCCACTCCTGTAACGACAATCTTGGCCATGATGGAATCAGTGTTGTCGAATTACCGCGACCGAGTCACGCCGCGGGCTCAAGCATGGCTGCGTTCGGCGCTGAGATTGGGCCGGCCGATGCAGTGGTACTCGATGCCCTCCCTCACGAGCATGGATCGCTGATAGAGATTCCGGCCGTCGAAGATCACCGGTCGCTTCAGACGAGCCTTGATCGCCGTGAAGTCGGGCGTGCGGAACTCCTGCCAGTCGGTGAAGATCACCATGGCGCTGGCGCCGTCCAGCGCCTCGTAACCGTCATCGTGGTAGGTGATGGAATCGCCGAGCACTTCGCGCGTCGTCTCCATCGCCTCGGGATCGTGGGCACGGACCTTCATACCTCTTTCAAGAAACATGCGAATGCAGTCGATGGCCGGCGCCTCGCGGACGTCGTCCGTCCGCGCCTTGAACGCCAGGCCCCAGCAGCCGAGCGTCGTGTCGGACCATTGGTCCTCGAAATAGCGAATGATCCCTTCGGCGAAGCGCCGCCGCTGCCGCTGGTTCACCTGCTGCACGGCCTCGACGATCACCATGGGATGCTCGTTGTGGCGCCCCAGCGACACGAGCGCCGATACGTCCTTCGGGAAGCACGACCCGCCGTAGCCCACGCCCGGAAACAGGAAGGCCGGGCCGAGCCGGGAATCGGAGCCCACGCCGCGGCGAACCATCTCGATGTCGGCCCCGAGCCGGTCGCAGAGGCCGCTCATCTCGTTCATGAACGAAATCTTCGTGGCGAGCAGGGCGTTGGCCGCGTATTTCGACATCTCGGCGCTCGCCGGATCCATGACCAGGATGCGTTCGCGAGTCCGCATGAACGGAGAGTAAATCTCCTTCATGATCTCCACGACCGCCGGGTTCGTCGCCCCGATGATCACGCGGTCGGGGCGCATGAAGTCGTCGATGGCGGCGCCTTCCTTCAGAAACTCCGGATTGCTCACGTAGTCGAACTTGTGTGTCGTCTTGGCGGCGACGCGCTCGATGATCCGCTTGTGAGTGCCGACAGGCACCGTGCTCTTCATGACAAGGATTCGGTATCCGTCCATCGTCTCGGCAATGACATCGGTGACCGCGAACGCCGCGGACAAGTCGGCGGAGCCATCATCTGCCGGCGGCGTGCCCACCGCCAGGAATATGATGACCGACTCTCTCACGGCGGCCGCCAGGTCGGTCGTGAACTTCAGCCTCCCCGCCTTGGCGTTTCGCTCGACGATGTCGCGGAGCCCGGGCTCGTAGATGGGAATCTCGCCCTGCTTGAGCATTTCGATCTTGCGTGCGTCGTTGTCGACGCAGATGACGTGATTGCCACCATCAGCAAAGCACGCACCCGCGACCAATCCGACGTACCCGGTGCCGACCACGCTCAGTCTCATTGCAACTCCTTGTAAACGCGCGTGAATCAGGGACCGCCGGCGGTGGCTGCCTCAGTGCGTTGCCGCGCCTCGACCGCCCCTGCGGCCACGCAGTGACAAATCCGCAGCCAGTTAGTACGGCGGCCGCTGGCGAACGGTGTCGCTGCTCGACGGCGCATCGATCGGCTCGAGAAGGTCGGCATCGACCTCGACGAGCACCGACTGGCCGAGGAAATCGACGCTGACCGCCAGGCGCGTCCGCCCGAGCTTTTTCACCACGCGGCCTTCGACGCCGGCCAGCGCCCCACCCACCACGCGCACCCAGCGGCCGACGCGCACGCCGAAAAGGTGCTCGAAATCCATGCGCGATTCCAGAACCTGATGGATGTGCCGCAATTGCGTGAGCAGTTGGCGCTGGTCGGGCACGAACAAGGTCTTCGCCACGCGGTTCGTCGCCAGCGTCTGGTACCGCTGCTGCTCGGTCGCCGTGAAAAACAGGTAACCGGTGAACACCGGCACGGTGGACACGGTCCGCCGGCCCGTCCGGCTGCTGCGCGTCACTTTTCGGCGCAATGGAAGATAGTAGTTGATGCTCAGACGCTGCAGATCCCGGGCGAGAGCCTTCTCGTTTCGGGATTTCGTGTGCGCGACCCACCACCGTCCTTCGCGCGGTTCCGGTATGGCCCGCTCGGCCGCGGCAGACGTGATGATAATGTCGGCTGTGTCCGCTTCCATTTTCAACGAAGGTTCAGCACGCCGCGGAAATAGTCCACCGTTCGGGCTAGGCCCTCTTCCAGAGAAACGGTCGGCGACCAGCCCAGTCGCTCTTGCGCGCGCGTGGTATCCGGGCAGCGGCGAACCGGGTCGTCGGAGGGCAGCGGTCGTTTCACGACCTCCAGCCTGTGGCCGACGATCGATCCCAGGACATCGATCAGATCCATGATGGTCGATTCGCGAGACGTGCCGACATTTACCGGCTCGTGAGCGTCCGCCTTGTCGTAGTCCATCAGCGCCAGCACGCCGCGGGTCAGGTCGTCCACAAAGCAGAAGCTCCGCGTCTGCTGTCCGTCGCCATAGATGGTGAGCGGCTCGCCGCGAAGCGCCTGTACGATGAAGTTGGAGACCACACGCCCGTCGCCGACCGCCATCCTCGGCCCGTAAGTGTTGAAGATACGGATAATCCGAATGTCAACGTTGTTCTGGTGGTGGTAGTCGGTCATCAGCGTCTCGGCGACGCGTTTGCCCTCGTCGTAGCAACTCCGCCGGCCAATGGGATTCACGTTGCCCCAGTAGGATTCGGTCTGCGGATGCACCGTCGGATCGCCATACACTTCGCTGGTCGAGGCCTGCATGATCCGCGCCCGGACACGCTTCGCCAGGCCGAGCATGTGCAGCGTGCCGGCCACCGACGTCTTCACCGTCTTCACCGGATTGTTCTGGTAATGGATCGGCGAGGCCGGGCAGGCGAAGTTGAACACCCAGTCAACCTCGAGCAGGATCGGATTGACGATATCGTGGCGAACCAGCTCGAAGTCTGCGCGGCCGAGCAGATGGGCGATGTTCCGCTTCGACCCGGTGAAGAAATTATCCAAAGCGATCACCTCGTGCCCACGCTCGAGCAGCGCGTCGCACAGGTGACTGCCCAGAAAGCCCGCCCCACCGGTAACCAGCGCTCGCATGACTGCGTACATCTCCCAAATCGGACGCCTGGCGAAGCGCTAGAGCGTCTCCGTCGTCCGGCCGACGGCGACCTGCGCCGCTTCGTGCCCGTAGAACCGCCGGACCGCGTCGGCGACGCGGACCACATCTTCCTCGCTTAGCGCCGGGTGCACCGGCAGAGATAGAACCCGCCCGGCGGTCTCTTCACTGATCGGGCAATCGCCCCGCTCGTACCCAAGATCGGCGAAACATTCCTGCAAGTGCAGTGGGACGGGGTAATAAACCCCCGTGCCAATGCCGTCCGCGGCCAGGCGCTCCTTCAGCTCGTCTCGCCGCCGGCAGAGAATCGAATACTGGTGATAGCACGAGCGATTGAACGCCCGTATGACCGGCGTCTGCACGTCCGGCACGTCGGCGAGCAGAGCGTCGTACAGCGCCGCATTGGCCGCTCTCCGGGCGTTGAACGACTCGAGCATCTCCAGTTTGGCCAGAAGAATCGCCGCTTTCATGGTGTCGAGTCGGAAGTTGCCGCCGACGAGGCGATGATGGTACCGGCTTGTTTCCCCGTGGTTTCGCAACTGGCGGCAGCGTTCGGCCAACGAGGCGTCGCTCGTCGTGATCATCCCCCCTTCTCCGAAGCCGCCGAGGTTCTTGGTCGGGTAGAACGAGAAGCATCCCATCCGACCGAGCGAGCCGGCCGGGCGATCCTTGTACATCGCCCCGATGGCCTGCGCCGCATCCTCCAGGACCGGAATTCCACCAGCCTTCGCCATCCCGGCGATCGTATCCACATCCGCGCATTGACCGAACAGGTGCACGGCGATGATCGCCCGCGTACGATCGGTGATTCGGGCCTCGATTTGCTCGGGATCGATGTTGAACGTATCGGCCTCGATATCGACGAATACCGGCTTTGCCCCCAGGCGATGAATGCACCCGGCCGTCGCGAAGAACGTGAAGGGCGCGGTGATGACCTCGTCACCCGGGCCAACGCCCAGGGCCATCAAGGCGACCAGGATCGCGTCCGTACCGGTGCCGACTGCGACACCCTGTTCGGCATGGACCAGCGCCGCGATACGCTTCTCGAGCTCGATTACCTGCGGGCCGCCGATGAACTGCTGCGAATTCAGCACTTCGTCGATCGCCGATCGAATTCGAGCCTCGACGGCTGGGTACTCGGCCTTCAAATCAAGCATCGCGATGGGTCTCACGCCATTCTCCTCTTCGAAGGACACTGTCCGGGGCATCGCCCGGTCGTCAGGCGGGCCGCATTCTAGGTACGCTGCCTGGCCCAGGCAACGCGCCTTCGCCGCGGACGGCGCGTGTCAAGTCGTGTCGCCGCCGGTATCGGGCGATTCGCCATCGCGAGGAGCATCGTCGCTCGGCAGCGCCCGGCGCTCGCGTTCGGGCAGCTCTTCCTCGTGATACTCGTAGAACGTGCGCAACTGCTCGCGGAAGTAACCGCCTCGTCGCGCCTGGGCAACGTTCAAGACTGCGCCGTAGACGTGCGCGTTCACGTTCTCCAGGAGCGAGATCGCCCGCTGGCCGACGCCGCGGCTGTTGCTCTTTGCGCGACAGACGAGGATCGTTCCGTCCACGAGTGCCCCCAGGACGGTCGCGTCGCTCGCCACCAGCACAGGAGGCGAATCGAACAGAACGTGGTCGTACCGCCGTGTCACTTCGGTCAGGAAACTTCGGAACAGCTCGCTGCCCAGCAGCTCCGCCGGATTCGGGGGAATCGGCCCGCATCCGATTACGTCGAGGTTCGCCAGCTTCGTCGAGTGAATGCACTCGTCGATCTTCGCGTCGCCGATGAGGATGTTCGTCATCCCCCGCGAACCGATCTGGGGGTAGAGCCGCTGGAGAGCGGGCCGGCGAAGGTTCGTGTCAACGAGCAGAACGCGCCGGCCGGCAATGGCGAGCGACGCCGCCAGGTTCGACGCGATGGACGTCTTGCCGTCCTCCGGTTTTGGGCTGGTAACCAGGATACAGCGCATCCGGTCGGCCGGGGCGCTGAACTGGAGATTGCTTCGCAGCGACCGGAACGCCTCGGTCACCATGGACCGCGGCGCGTCGATGACGGCCGTTTCCACCCGTTCGATTTCGACTTCTTCGTCGTCTACGTCGGGAATCGATCCAAGCATGGGCACCCCCAGATGGCGCACCACGTCCTGCGAGGTTTTGACCGACGTATCCAGAAGCTCGAGCAGGAGAGCCGTACCCACTGCCAGCATGCCCCCGAAGATGACCGCCAGCGGCAGCATCAGCAATTGCGGAAAGCTGCGTTGCTGGGGTGGCGTCGCGCGAACGGCCGATTCGACGCGAACCGCCGAACGCTCGCGAACGACGCGGTCAACCTCGCGAAGGTACTCCTCGAGCCGATTCTGCATGTCGACCAGCAGGTCCAGCTCATCGAGCAGCATTCGATACTCCGCAAGCTTCTGATCCAGGTCCGACTGCTGCGCCTGCACAGCCTGCAGGCGTTCCTGGGCCATGATCAGCGCGTGCTGCGAGTTGTAGTACGCCGTCTCGATCTGCGTCGACTTGTATTCGAGAATCTCCCTGAGCTTGTTCGCCCGCGCCGCCTCGAGCTGTTGCTTGACCTCGTCGAGCCGGTTGCTGATTTCCTTCGTTTCGCGGTGATTGGGCCCGTAGTCCTTGAGCAGGATGTTCCGCTCCTGTTCGAGCGCGAACCGCTGGTTATCGAGCTGATTGACACGTGGATCCGCCTCGACTTGCAGTCTGTCCTCCGGCGTGACCGCGTCCCTCGTCGGGTCGCTGTAGATGTCCATCGTGCTCTTGAGCTCGTCAGTCTGCTGCTGAAGCTCGGCAACCTTCTCCTGCTGGTTCCGCAGCTGCGAGATGATGACGCCTTCGCCGATCTGGTTCCGGTCGCCGCTCACCTCTCCGGCGGGCAACTGTCCGACGAAGTCTCTGATCTGCTCCTGCTTCTGGCGAATCTGGTCGCGGGTCTCCGCGAGCGTCCGCTGGAGCTGCGCGCGCTCGGCTTCATAGGGGGCCGACGCCTGCAGCTTGGTCTCCTGCAGATACACGTCCACGATCGCGTTCACGATCACGTGCGGATCGTTCGGATTGCGCGCCGCCATCGCCACGCGAAGGAAGTTGCTGTCGCGCATTGGAGCGCACGAGATATCGTCCTCGAGAGCCTGGAGACGTTCGTCCTCCGGAACGTTCTGGAACCACTGTGTGCTCCGCACCTCGGGCTTGGTCAGGACCTTCGAGAGAATCGGGTACGATTCCAGGAAAATCGCCTGGCTTTGAACGAAACGCGTGTAGCGATCCGCCTGCATCGTCGGCTGGTCCAGATCGAACCCCGTCCTCGGCACGTCGCTGACGCACTGGATGAGCGCGTCCGCCGAGTACTTCGGGAACTTGAACCATGCCAGGAAGAACAAGCCGATGCCCATGCCGCCGAACAGAACGGACAGCACGATGATCGTCACCAGCCGGCGACGCAGCATGCCGATCACGTCGCCCGGCGTGATCGCCGGTGCTGCCGCGCTCGGACCTGTTGCTTGCACCGGAACCGGAACCCGTTCTTGTACGTGTGTTGGCACAGTCGCCATGCGATCTCTCCCGTGGTCGCCCCAACGCTCAGGAGGCTATCGGAGCTTCTTTCTCCTCGTCATCATCATCAGTCCCCTCCACCAGCAGGTTATTGAGGATGTAACCCAGCAGCGCGAACAAGCCCAGGGCAATCGGCAACATGGCCAGTCCGATCAGCGCGTGGGCGCTGCCCCGCGCCCATTCCTCGTAGCCGTACACGTGCAGCGTTCCCGTCACGAACACACGAAGCGTGTTGCACGCGACGGCGATCGGGATGCACGAAATCACCATTATCACTCTCTGCCACAGCGGACGCGTGCCCAGATATGCCATGGCCACGCCCAACGCGCAGAACGCCATCATCAGGCGCATGCCGCTGCACGCCTCTTCCACGTTCAGGCTGCCCGTGCTTCCGTTCGAGATGTAGTCGATCACTACGCCCTGAACTTCCGTGACCACGTTCGGCAGCAGCGACAGGGCGGCGCCGGCAACCTCCGAGGCGATCTTCCGCAACGGGAGCGTCAGCGAGAAATACAGCCAGCCGGGAATCGGGATGGCGAAGAACAGGTACGCGATTGGAAACCACGTCACCCGAAGCACGCTCCATCCACCGAGAAACAGAACCAGCCCCAGAAGGCACGGAATCAGGGTGATATCCCGTGGATAACCGAAGCTCTTGAGCATGGCGACGTAGAACGCCACGAGCGACGCGAGCATGACGAGCAGACCGGTGACGCTCGTCCGGGGGCGAGCCTTCAGAATCTCCTCACGGTGCACGACCAGGAAGTAAAGGCTGAAGAGCGGCACCAGATAACCGTGCGACCAGTTCGGATCGTTCTTCCACGTGGCGAACATGTGCCCGAATGCCGGCCGGTAGATGATCCACACCAGCACGGCGAGCACCGCAACCTGTACGCCCGCCTGCCACGACGCGCCTGCACGCTCGTCGGCGCGACTGGTCTGCTTGGTAATGGCGGGCGTTACATCGCTCATCAGACGGATTTCACAGAAGGAGCCGGCCCTATCGGAAGAGATTCGGGAATCGCGTGCCCTGGCCCGTCCGTTCAAGAATGGCCGGGTTAGGCTGCGACCCGAAGCTGTCAATGTCAGCGAAGTTACGGTCGTAGACGAATCCGAACCCGTACGTCATGCGGAAGGCATTGCGGAACACGGCCAGGAACGGCGCGGCCGGGTGCGTGCCCACGAGAACCAGGTCGTTGTTCTTCAGCAGGATGTCCGGCTCTTTGCCGGCGAACATCGCGTCCAGATTGACCTGGTGCATCTCTTCGCGGTCGCCGTACCGGCGGTACACCGTGCACCTTGTCGGCCACGCCAGGGGAGCGAGATTTCCCGCCGCGGCGATCGCCGCCTTCAGCGTCACGCGCCTGCCCGTAAGCGTGTACGCGCCGGGACGGGTCACCTGGCCCATGATGTAGTATTCGCCGACCTCGCCGGCCACGACGCGGATCTTATCACCCGCCCGGACCACGATGTTCTGTCGATAATCGCCGTTGCGCAGCGCCGGAGCGGACACGCGGATCACACGCATTTCCTTTTCGCCGGCAAGCCGGCTCCAGTCAATCTGCGGTTCGACCTCGGGGGGCGGAACCGGCTGAGATTCAGGAGCGACCGGGGCCGCCGGCTTCTCCTCCGCCGGCGCGGTCGTGGTCTGCACCCATCCCTGGCCATTGAGGAAAATCCACCGCGGCCGCTGCGCCGGCTCTTCCTGGATCTCCTCGAGGGCTTTGGTTGTCAGTTGCTCTTTTGCCGGCGCTGATCTCGGCTGCTGGGTTCCCATAACCGCCTCGAACAGGTCCGCCTTCTCCTTCGACAGCCGTTCCTGCTCCCGGGCATTGGTCGCGGGTTTGGCGGTTTGCGATGGCGCAGCGGCGGACGACGGCGGCGCGGAGGCGCTCATCGACGATCCCCCATAGCCGGCCGACAGCGTCGCCGCCGACGGCAGCGCCGCGGGCCCAAAGCCGGGTTCCGTCTCCGGCGACACCTCCCCTTCCTCCCTCATGACGAAGATTTCCGTCGCTGACTCCACCAATCCGCCTGCGATATTCGTCGCCTCCAGCAACCGCGTGTCCGGTCGCGGAATCGGATAAACGTTTGGTGCGCTCGTCGCGCCGAAGATGACAAAAGTCTGACGCCGTTTCACCACCGGCTCCACGATCACCTGCGCCTCCTGGATATAGCCACGCACGCGCAGTTGCTCAGCAATCTCCTGTTCGATCTCCGTGCGGCTCAAGCCCGCCACACGCAACTGACCAAGCACCGGTATGCTGATCGTGCCCACTTCATCAACGGTCGCCTGAACGTTTGTCTCCGTTGCCCGGGCCAGCAGTTCGAAGATGCGGATGTTCAGCACGTCGCCGGGCCCCACTTCGTACTGGTCGTACAGGGGGATGAGATCCCGCGGCTGCGGCTCGGTGGCTCCGGGCATGCCTTCTGGCATGTCCTGGAGGCTCAACGATGTTCGGATCTCCATCGTCGCCTCGCGTGTGAAAGACCCCACCGCCGTTGGGTCAAACCAGGCGTTGAAGATGCTGTTGCAGCCAAACGTCATCACCAGCAGCACGATCGCAGGGCATATCCCCGCGGTCTGCGTGGCGCGTCGGCTCAACACTTGTCTGGTGCTGATCATCAGGCAAACCGGTTAAACATCGTCCTCGGACCGC
>JBECKQ010000197.1:0-6079 GCA_040235375.1 Phycisphaerae bacterium
TGCGGTGCAGTCAGGACGAGCCTTCCCCCGGAGCAACGCAGGACTGGCAGAAGCAACCTTCTGCCGCTTCACCATTGTAACGGAATCCATGACGCCAGTTCAAGACCTGAGCGCGCGTCTTTTTTGGCTCGCGCCCCTTCGCAACAATGTGGACGCAAGCTCGGTACATACGCTGTTTGTCGGCTCTTTACTAGCGCCACTGGCACTCTCACGCCCCGTGCATATGCCCCGAAAATGCAGCGAACAACTGCGGGCGAGCGCACGGGCGCCGGCCTGGGCCGAGAACATCCGCAATCCACGCCTCCGCATCAGTTGACGGACCTTTAGGGGCCCCTTATAAGTCTCTGGTTCGGAGTTTAGCGCAGCTTACCGGCCGCTCTGTAGCCTGCCGCGGCGAGACTCTCGGACCATGCGCCCCGCTTCCGGCTTGGCGGCGCGCGGAGCCGGCCGTTACCCTCCCTCTCAAGTGGAGAGCCAGCAATGACTTGCGCTTTCAATATCCCCCGCAGAGGGCCCTTCCGCCCCCGTTTTCTGACGTTTGGCCTGCTGTCGATCCTCGCGTTGCTCTGGACCGGCGCTTGCGTGCAGTCGGGCGGCGACCAGCCAACCGGCGGCGAACTCACCGGAACGCTGAGTCTGAACAGCAACATCCGCTTATCGGGCGAGCAGACCTACACGATCGTGTACAGCGCGAGTGATGCGGCCACGAACGTGACGGTCTTCTACGTCGAGGTCGCGAGCACGGATGTCGGCGCGGCGACCATCGGGGACGAGGTCGTTATCGGAACCAATCTGCCAACGGGCACGAACAAGACGGTCGCTCTCTCCACCGCGTCGATTCCGTTGGGCCTCTACCGCGTCGGCCTCCACCTTATGGGCTCGACGGGAAGCCCCGTCACGATCCTCAGCGAGGGCACGTTTCAGATCGTGGAACTGCCAACGCCGCAGTTCACGATGCCGAACCAGAATCTCACGATTCAACCCGGCACCGCGGTTCAGATTCGGGCCACCGTGGGAGATCCCGAGAACGCCGTACAGTGGCGCTTGTTCTACATCGACGTGAGTACGCCGACGACGGGCATCGCGCCGGACATGCTCGGGACGCAGATCACGACCGGCAGCGCCAACGAGGTGATCGTCACCTGGAACACCGCTTCGGTACCCCTCGGGCAATACCGCATCGGCATATCGGTGACCGATTCCGGCCGGTCGATTGCGGACGCGGTGGACGCCGGACTGACCGATACGATTCAGACGATACTTGCAGGACCAGACGGTGGAGCGCCGCCGGGCTCGAGCGCAGCCGATTATTACACGATCGAGTTTGTTGCCGAAGCACCGGAAGCAAGACCGCCCTCGATCGTTGTGTCCGACCCGTCCACTGACATCACCCTCTTCGCGGGCGGATCCACCCTCATCCGTTTCGAGGTCACCTTCCTGGAAGGAGCCGAAGAGAATCAAACCATCAGCGTCTTTTACGACGTTGACGGAGAGCAGGGCACGGGCGACGAGCACACCATCGCCAGCGATCTGCCGAAGGATACAACCGAGGTAGCGTTCTCAGCGTCGCTGATCAGCGAAGGCGACACGGTTCACATCGGCGTCGTCGCCGATGATGGCAAGAACGCTCCGGTGACGCGATACGCCGAGGGAACCATCTCCTTCGGCACGCCGGCGGATGCCGACCTCGTCGTCACGCAGCCCAACAGCCCGGTAACGCGAAGGCCGGGGGAGATCGTCAACGTCTCCTGGCAGCTCAGAAACGTGCCGCCCACGGCGGGCGGCACAGTGGATGTGTTCATGCGCGCGACGGACGAAGACGGCGACCCGACCGGGCCGGAGATTCCCATCCGCGAGCCGTCCCCCTTGACGACCACGAGCGCGCAGTTTGAGACCTCGGAGTCGGGACGATTCCTGGTCTCAGTTCGGGCGATTTTCAACGCCGCTCCGGCAGAGCCGGTGATCGCTGATGCCCCGGCTCTGGTGGTCGTGTCGACGTTGCCGGGCATCGTGTGGCTCGGCGATCTAACGAAAGCGAATCCCCCGGTTCGCGGTGCGGTGTTCGAGGGCGTCAACTTCGAAGACAACGCGGGGTCGGCGTTTGCAGGAGGCGCAGACTTCGACGACGACGGCAATCAGGATTTCATCCTGGTGTCCCGGTACGCGAAGCCGGAGTTTATCAACCCTGCGGGCGTGGGAGAGGGCGAGGCCTACCTAGTCCGCGGGTCGAGCACCCTCGCGGGCAAGCGTTTCAACCTGAACGCTGTGAGCACGGCCACCCTGCCGGGCATGGTGTTCACCGGAATACCGATTCTGAACCCCACGGGGAGCGAAGAGACCTACGGTATCGGCAGCGTTTTCATCTCGAGCGACGCGGACAACGATGGCGTGGGGGAGATCTGGTTCGGCGTTCCGTTCGCGAACTCTCGGATTGACGCGGACATCGACAATATCCAACGGGAGGGCCAGTTCGGCAACGGCGGCGTGGTGTGCGTCAGCAGCAAGAACAGCAGGGTACGTAACACATTCGGATCCGACGTGCTCGGAGCGCGTATCAACCTGAACGAGGTGGGCATGCACTTCAACGCCAACCGCGTTGGTCCGGAGCCGCGCGACGCCGACGGCACCGAGAACGTTGACATGGCCAATCTGTGCAGTGGGGAGAGCCTGTGGCTCGCGGATCGGCTCGAGTATTTTGAAGGCGAGTGTGATACAGGCGACATTCCTCCGCCACCTTATCAGTTTGACGGCTGCGTGGACCGGTACGACCCGATGTGGGAGGGCGGCGACGACCAGCAGGATACGATCATCGAGCCGCAACACGGCTTCTCGCCCGTACTCGCGAACAACTTCCTGATGTCAAGCTACATTCGCGGGGCCGGATTCCCGTGCTCCAACACGGCGCTCGTTAATGACAATGATTGTCCGAGTTGCCTCTACACCGGGGACGACACCTCCGGCTGCAACGGATTCTGCGAGCCGGACTATGTGGAATTCGTAGCGCCACTGTCCGGGCTCATCGAGCACACGACGCTCGAGCCGCTTGACGTGCGGTATGGCGATCCGAACGATCGCTACTGCGAAATCGCTACCGACACAGGCGGATTCGAGTACTCCGGCGCGTACCCACTCCTGCCCGAACCGCCGGAATGCCAGGTTCAACACGATGCGATCCACGCAGCAATCGCCAACCCGCTGGGCATACTGAACGTCGACTCGAATCTCGCGTACGTGTACGACTATAACAAGAGCGACGGTCTCGCGCGTTCCCCGACCTTCACCGGCTTCTACGTCGACGAGTACGTCGCGGGCGACGAAATCGTGACCAACGAGCCGGTCCAGCCGTACGGCATGCGCATCATCGGCCGACCGCCGACTACGGACGTCTTTTCGGCCGGCAATCACGAGGAGCTCAGCCTTTTTGGTACGAGCATCACCCAGGTCGGCAACTCGATCATCATCAGCGCCCCGCAGCGCGACGCGATCGAGGGTTTCGACGCCATTGACTTCGTTACGCCGGGAGAGATCGAGAATGCGGGGGTGATCTACACGTTCGACAACTTCGCATACTGGGAGCCCGTGGGCTTCGATTTGTCGGGTAATCCCACGCGGATCCCCCCGAAACCGCACATGTTCCTCGCCGGCGGTGGCGGCAACACCGGCTTCGTACCGGCCTTGCACACGGTTCCGCCGGGAACAACGACGGCTCGGTGGGATCTGGCCGTCGACCGCGAGTTCGAGACGAAGACAATGCCGCCGGTCATCGTCGGGGGCGTGAACGAGCAGATCGAGGAGGTTCGCGGCATCGGCGACTTTGACGGTGATTCCCGCGGGGATTTCGCGGTCGGCTCTCCCCGGGCCGGAAGCGGCGACGGCGCCGTGTACGTCGTCTTTCGAAGGGCACCTTCGCTCGAAGGCGACTTCATACTTGAGAAGCTCGCCCTGGCACTCGATGACCCGGAGCGGCTCAACGGCCTGTTGATCACGGGTGACGCCGGTGCGGGTGAGGGCTTCGGTCGGGTGCTCGCCAGCGGGGTCGATTTCAATGGAGACGGCGTAGGCGACATCATCGTCGGCAATCCGAACGGCAACGCGGGAACCGGTGAAGTCGTGATCATCTTTGCCCGCATGGGAACTCTTTCGCCGCTTGGCGGCTTCTCTGTCGAGGAGCTCATTTCGCGCGGACAGGCGGCCCGTATCCTCGGCGACACCGCCGGCAGCGATTTCGGATTCACGGTCGCGAGCGCGGGCGATGTGGACGGCGACGGGAAGAATGATCTGCTCATCGCCGCTCCGGCGGGCACGCCCCGCTTTGATCCCAACCCCTTCGATGATCAGGACGAGCTGACCCAGCTCGGCCTGGACCGAAATCTGGATGGTCAGCAGGACGACGTCACCGGCCCCTTGGGTGTTCCGGACGGGCAGGTCACGGATGCCGATGACCTGGTGCACGCCGGTCTTGTTTATCTCATTCTCAGCGGGACGGATGCGCGGGACTGGGACAATGGAAACGGTGACTATGAAATCAGCATCAGCGACCTCGGGCGGGCGGAGCTGCCCGGCGTCATATTCGTCGGAGAGAACGGCGAGCGGACGGCTCAGAGCGGGACGCCGATTGACGGGGATTACCTGGGCGGCGGGAACGCGGGGGACACCGCTGAAGGCGGCGTGGCCATCAAGAGCTCGACGAGCACAACCGCCTCCATCGTCGGTGGGGACCGCGGCCGCGGAGTCGGGCTGGGCACCGCCGGAGACGTCGATAATGACGGACGGGCCGACTTCCTGCTCGGTGCCCTTTTGGCCGACCCACGCGTCAACCCCAGGACTGGAGAGGGCGTGCGAAACGGCGGGGAGGCATACCTGATATTCGGTTTCGCCCCCTGATCCAACAAGCCGAATCAACAGGCGGCTCCAAGTCCGGCGCGTGTGCGGGTTGGAGCCGCCTTTTTTGCGCCGATCGTCGATCTGCCCGCGGCACGCACGCCGGCGGGCGGGCACTTGGCCCGCAGGGGGTTTCCCCCCGCGCCGGGCGGGTATAATTTGGTGGCATGTATCGGACGCTGACAGGCCCTGTTGGTATTGAGCCCCGCCGCGGCGCCGCGACCCCGTTGCTTCTCGCTTGCAGCGGCCTTGTCCTCGGTGCGCTCGTTCTGGCAACGGCGCCGGCCAGGAACCATCGGACCGATGCGTCCAGCGTCCAGGCGGTCAAATGGATCGCCCAGCCGGCCGGCCCGGCGGTTGACGTCACCGCCGACGAACAGGTCATCGCCGCCCGCACACATGCCGCCAGACCCCGCGAGTGGACTTCCGCCTGCTCAACGGTCGTCACCTTCCGCACCGCACGTCTCGTGGCCCGCACGCGCTGGGGCGGGCTCTACGGCCCATAGACGACCGCTCTTCATCGATTCGTGCTCTTTACCTTGATCCAATCATCCTCGTCCGCCGGACGGCGGACGTCGTTCAACGAAAGCGAGTTTCACAGTGGGTGTCACTGAGGCAGTAAGCAATGGCCTGAAGCGGGTCTTCGGGACCCGCAACGAACGCGTGGTCAAACGGCTCGGCCGGATGGTCGAGGAGGTCGATGCCTTCGAACCGCAGGTGCGCGACCTCTCGCCCGAAGCACTGAAGGCCAAGACCGCCGAATTCCACCAGCGCCTGGCCGATGGCGAACCGGTGGAGATCGTCATGCCCGAGGCGTTTGCGGTCCTGCGCGAGGCGTCACGCCGGGCGCAGCAGCACCGGCACTTCGGCTGCCAGCTCATCGGCGGCCGCGTCCTGTACCAAGGCAACGTCGCCGAAATGCGGACCGGAGAGGGCAAGACAATCGTCTGTCACCTGGCCGCGTATCTGCGGATCTGCCAGGGACAGCACGTACACATCGTCACGGTCAACGATTACCTGGTGAAGCGTGACGCGGAGTTCGCGCAGCCCATTTTCGAACTGCTCGGCTGCACCGTGGGCTACATCCAGGCGATGCAGGACCCGGGCGGCTTCGAGGGCATACGCCAGAAGGCCTACGCCTGCAACATCACCTACGGCACGAACAGCGAGTTCGGCTTCGACTACCTGCGCGACAATA
>JBECKQ010000210.1:0-17984 GCA_040235375.1 Phycisphaerae bacterium
CCACTGCTGCCAAGCGGCCCATAGATCGTCGGTGAGCACCTGCTCGCCAGGTCCAGCAGTGCAACATTCATCCAGGAACGCCTTGATGGGGCTCAGCGTGTGCTCGGCGCGGGCGAGCACGTCCGCCGATGACGGAGGCGTCACGAACCCGTTGAGCCTCAAGTCCAGCCACCCCTCGTAGGCCCAGTTGAAGATGCCCGGCAGCTCGTCTCGGATCTTGTCGGGCAAGGTCAGGTCCTCGCGACCGGCAAACGAGACGGGGAAATGAACGATCAGCAGCCGGTAGTGTAGCGCCCCGCTGGCATCGAGGAACCTGGGCAGCTGGTTGCAGGTGATGACTATCCGCGTCTGCAAGCGCACGCCGGTCAGAATGGGCCTGTGCTTGCGGTTGACGTCGAGACGATCACATCCCGACATGGCCTTGAGCCGCTCGACGGCACCGATGCACTCTCTCCGGTTGTGCGCATCGGGCGCGAGCAGCAGCTGCTTGCCGACGAGCGCCGACAGTCCGAACTCGCCGCTGAGCTGACTCAACGTGCTCGTCGCCGTGGCCGACTCACCGACGAGCTGGCTCATGGTCTCGGCGATGATTGACTTGCCGCCGCGCCAAGCCCCGTGCAGCACCAGTATCTTGTGATGGTGCATCCGGCCGGAGATGACGTAGCCGAACCGTTAATGCCGGGTCATGCTGAACACGCTTTTTCATTGCTCAGGCCCGGACTTGGCGGCACAATCCGCTCCCATGGCCACCCTGTCTGAACTCCGGAAGATGAAGGCCTCCCCCAAGTGGAACGACCCCGTTTACCGCTGGCGATTCGGCCAGAAGGTAAACGAGCGGATCGAAGCGGGCGACAGCTACCGCAGTATCGCTGAACGGCTCGACACCAGCGAAGGCACCATCCGGCACGCAGCCAAACTTGCCAGCCAACTGAGACGATCCGAAGTGGCCAAGCTGGCGGGCCGTCCGTGGCGATCTACGCTGGATCTGCGACGGGCGAAGACCCGCTCCGAGGCACTCAAGATTCTCTCGGCCATCACCGACCCCTCGATGAACTCCAATGAAGCCCGCAAACAGCTCCGCAAGCAGAGCAGACAGAAGCGGAGCGTCCGCTTCCGTGGCGAGCTGGCGGAAGAGATGATCGAGCGGGCGGAAGTCTTCGCGGCTGCGGCCGAGCAGTTCAAGCGGCAGTTCAGCGATGAGCAGTTCACCAAGGGCCAGCAGCGGAAGATCGCCAAGGCGCTGAAGGCGGCAGAAGATGCCGGCAAAGCTGCCCGGCGGGCGATGGGCTAGCCCAGTCCGGCAGGCAGCATCAGGCCGAAAAACACCAGGGGTGCCAATGTAGATGTCTCGGCTCGGGCGATCACCGACACTGGATCTGCTCACCCAGTCCGTAACGAGTTACTCGCATCCGGAAAGGCGCGACGCAGACAGAGCCTGAACGGGCCAGTTGAACTTTTTTCTCTGCGACGGCGTTTCTCCAGCTCTGTCGCATCTCCACGGGGTCTCATGCGCTCATCGTTTTCGTCTCGTCTCGGAAAAGCTCAGGTTGGACCCACGTGCGTCCGCCAGCCGGTTGCACCAGACAGATTCAATGTACCGGAGGCACGGTGAGGCGGGCGAATATCATGTGGTTGATGTAGGCGCTCATGGTCACTCGGTCGGTGAGCCAGCGGCGTCCATTGGAACTAGCGTCGACTGGTCGTTATTCCGGTCAGCGGTTTGATCGACGGGCAGCGTGCACGCAGCCTTCTCGGTGAATGCCTCGACCTAAACCTGTGACATGAACTTGACTCAAGGGCCCCCGGCACGACACCCGCAGCAGAGCTTTCGGGGCACTTTGATCTTTTCAAAACCGGCGCCTTCAGCCGCTCGGCCACTCCTCCAGGCCAGCTTGGCCCGAAATCAGAGTGAAAACAGGGCCCGCAGCAGATCCCAGATTATGCCCATTGCCATAACGCCACAAGCGACCGTCGCTCGCACGGCACGACCGCCCAACCGGGCATGGGGGTGCGACATCGAACGCAGCGCCGCGCTGGATACCCACGAACACACGTCAGGCATGCAGTAATCGTCCTTCCATTCCGCCGGCGACAGGCAGAATCGCGCCGCTGATGTGCCCCGCCAGCGCATCGGAACTGAGGAACACGATCGCGCGAGCAACGTCCGCCGGCCGGGCGATCTTGCGCAACGCCATTGTCGAAGTCGCGAGCTTTACCGCTGCGGGATCGTCGGCGTACCCGGCGGCCATCGGCGTGTCGGTCCATCCGGGACAGACGCAGTTCACGCGGCCACGTGGGGCGAGGCGCACAATCTCGTTCTTGAGCGTCCGGGTGAGGCCGTATGTCATGCCGGCTTTCGCGGCACTGTAGTCGCCGTGGCCCGCCTCACCGAAGAGCGCGGCGGTCGAGCCGACCAGAACGATCGACGCCGACTCGCGCGGCACGTCGGCAACGTGGCGCAGGAACGCGCGGCAGGTCAGGAACGTTGCCGTCAGGTCGGTTTCGATCGTGTCCTGCCACTGGGCGAGCGACATCTCGCTCAGTGGGATGGACTCACGGGGCCAGATGCCGGCGTTGGCGACGACGGCGTCGAGTCGCGGAACTTCTGCCAGGACCTGATCGTACATGGCGTCAACCTGCCGCTCATCGCGAAGGTCGGCTTGCACCGCCACCGCGGGCACGTCGAGGCGGCGCCGCAAGTGCTCGGCTGGCTCCCCCTGCGTGCGGTAGTGCAAGGCGACGCCAGCGCCTTCCGCGGCGAACGCGGCCGCTGTAGCCTGCCCGATGCCTCCGGACGCACCGGTGATCAGAACGTATTGGCCTGCGAGATCAGCTTGCATTGTCCGGCTCTCCTTTCGCGGATCGGGGCAGATCACCTGGTTTTCGATGATTGTCAGCGCGGCCGGCGCTGATGCAACGGGGTGGATGCCGGATTGGCCCGCAGGCAGAGACTTGGAGCGCTGCCTCAGCCCCTGCCAACATCACCGGCGGGATGGTTCTGGCATGACTCGCCCGTTTGCGTAGACTTCGCCGGATGCGGATGGCATCCCGCCGGCGCTGGGCGGAACCGCCGGCACGCGCCGGCAGTACAAGGCACGCAGTCGCAGATGATACAGAAGCTTCTTTGGATCTTCCTCGGCTCCGGCGTCGGCGGCGTACTGCGGTACACGTTCGGCGGGCTTGTGCACAAGGTCGTTTCCACGGCTTTTCCCCTGGGGACGCTTGCGGTCAACGTCATCGGTTGCCTCCTCATCGGATTTTTGACCTTCGCCGTGAGAGAGCGCTTTCTAATCCGTGAAGAGTACAGCACGGCGGTGCTCATCGGGTTGCTCGGCGGCTTCACCACCTTTTCGACGTTCGGCATGGAGACGTTCGGCCTCCTCAACGACGGTCAATACGCCCGCGCGTCGCTCAACATCGTGCTGAGCGTTGTCGGCGGGCTCGCAGCCGCGTGGATCGGTTACCGCCTGGCGGAAGGCTGGCTGGGAGTGCGATGATGAAGATCCCTGAAGATGGTTACCTCCTTCGCGTTTTCATCGGCGAGAGCGATAAGTGGCATGGTCGGCCGTTGTACGAGTCGATCGTCCTGAAGGCGCGCGAGCTGCACGTGGCCGGGGCCACTGTGCTGCGCGGCCCCATGGGCTACGGCGCCCACAGTCGCCTGCACACGGCGAAAATCCTGCGGCTTTCCGAAGACCTGCCGATCGTCATCGACATCGTCGACGGAAAGGACAAGATCGACGAGCTGTTGCCGCATCTCGACGAGATGGTGACCGAAGGATTGATTACGCTCGAACGCGTGCAAGTGATCAAGTATCGACCGGACGGCTCGGACGAGTGAAACGCGGCGGCGGTCGCGGCGCCCTGTGCGTCGTAGCCGCTCGCTCTCCCGGATCCTGGCGATATTCCGCACCTGAATTGCAGCGGCATCCGGTTGTAACCGTCCTGAACGTCCCCCGGCGCGCCACCTCGCCGGTCTTCGGTTCGCTCGCATCCGACTGGCTCGGATTCCCGTTTCTGGCCGCGATCACCCCCCTGACGCTGCGCAGTCGTCATAGTCGTTTCCCCGAGACCTGATTGCGGGAAGTGCTTATGACGTCCGTGTCGTCAGCCTCCCATAGTCCGTTTAAAACCGGTCGCGCCGGCCACCCGCCGATCGGTCATTCGATCCCGGCCTTCAAGACCTCGAACAAAGGAGCGCGACGATGCAAAACGCAACGACAGCGGCGATCATTACCCTTCTACTCTCCCTGCCGGCGCTCGACGGCGTGAAGTCACCCACACGCACGCACGCCGTCGGTGCGGCGTTCACCGCCGGTGGGCAGCAGGAGGCCCAACCGGACCGCAGATCCGACACCGCCGGACAGGACGAATCCAGATCGTCCGGACAGAACTCCGGTGAAATCCGGGAGGCGGTCGCCGTTCTGACCAGTATCGGCGACAGCGGCGTGACCGGCACGATCTACTTCAAGCGCGTGGGCGACAAGATCGACATCACCGGCAAAGTAACCGGCCTCACCCCCGGCAAGCATGGGTTTCACGTGCACACGTATGGCGATCTTACGGACATGATGGAAGGCAAGTCCGCCGGCGCGCACTACAATCCGGGGAATGTGCCGCATGGCCGCCCCGGTGACAAGAATCGGCACGTCGGCGACCTCGGCAACATCGACGCCAATGAAGCAGGCGTAGCCACCATCAACATGCAGGACAGTGTAATCGCTCTGAATGGCCCGCATTCGATCATTGGACGGTCCGTGGTCGTGCACGCCGAGGAGGACAGGTTCACGCAGCCCCAGGGAAACGCGGGCCCGCGGATCGCTGTCGGCGTGATCGGAATCGCCAATCCGGCCGACGCAGGCGGCAAGTAGTTGCTCGCGCCCCCACGCTGCGCACAGACAAGCCTCCCGACCGCGGATACGCCGCAGCCGGGAGGCTATTTATCGCGAACGCCCTGCATGGCCGCATCGCAGCGGCGGCGCCGTCAAACCGGCGCTACTCGTCGGCCGGCTTCGTCGCGGCCTTGTCCGCGGCGGGCTTTTCAGTCGCCTGCTTCTCGGCCTTTTTCATCTGCGGCTGTTCGGTGGCCGGCTTTTCGGTTGAGCCCTCGGGATACTCGATCTTGGCGGCCTTCTTCAGCTCGTCGATGTACTCACCGCGGACTTCGTTGAGCTTCTCCGTTTCGAGCTCGTCGCGGATGGCCGGCGTGGCTTCCTCCTGCGAGACCACGTTCGCGTCCTTGCGGTCGGTCAGCTTGATGATGTGATAGCCGAACTGCGTCTCCACCACGTCGCTGATCTCGCCGACCTTCAGGTCAAACGCGGCCTTCGCAAACGGCTCCACCATGGCGCCCTTGCGCGGGAAGAATCCGAGATCGCCGCCCCTGGCCTTTGAGGGGCAGTCCGAGTACTTGCTGGCCAGCGCGGCAAAGTCCGCGTCCGGGCTCTTGGCCTCCTTCAGGATCTTCTCCGCTTTGGCCTTGGCCTCGGCCTTCTGCTCGTCGCTCATGGAGGAGTCTGTCTTGATCAGGATGTGGCTGGCCTGGACCATCTCTGGCTTCGACCACGCGCGATCCTTGTCTCTTTCGTATCGGGCGGATATTTCCTCGTCCGACACCGCGAGCTTCTCCGGGAACCGCTTGCGAAGGAGGAGCTCCTGCTGGACCCGGTCCTTGTAATCACGGTTCTTGACCTGCTCGGTCATGAATTCGTCCAGCGATTGCTGCTGCCGCTCCTGCATCTGTTTGGAGAACTCCTCGCGAGACATGCCCGTGCGGAGGAGGTGGGCCTGGAGCTTCTGATCGAGGTCTTTCATCAGCTCTTCCTCGGTGACGCTGATGCCTTCCTTCTGAACCTCCTGATCGACCAGATAGTTGGAAATCATGGCGTCGAGGAGCTTTGGGCGCAACTGGGTACGAATGCGATCCTCGTAGTCCTTGGGCAGCGTTTGTCCCCCGGTTCGCTGTCTGATGGTCTCCGTCACCATCGCTTCGAGTTCGCTCTCCATGATGGGGTGGCCGTTCACCGTCGCAGCCACGGCGCTCTCCGCAGGCTGCGTCGCCGGGGCGCTGGTCTGACCGACGGCCAATGTGTACGCGGCCAGGCATATCGCCAGACCGGCGAGCAATCCAACACTGGTTTTCATTCGCGTTCCTTTCTTTCTTCTGCGTCCCCGGTCACCACAAGTACCGCGGACATCATGATGTCGTCTGCCTTATTTGCCGGTGCCCCCGGAGCACGTACGCCTGCCGGCCACCTCCTGCCGAACGTCAATCTGTTCGGCGGAGACACCCACTCTCGAATAGACCTGGCCGAACAGGGGCGGCGACCTTACTGGTCCGGACTGTCGTGGCGCAGCATCAGGCTGTCGCCTGCCTCACGCGTCTCAACGTCGAGCGTCTCGTTTTCCAGGAGGTCGGAAACCTGCTCATCCAGCAGGAGCACCTTCTTCCCCGCGTGCTCGAAGCTCGTATCGCCGTCCTGTTCCCGATCGAGCGTCATGGCGAGACCCTGATCCTGCCTGACCAGTCGGACGGCCACGTCCGCGGGGCAGTTCTCGTGGCTGAGAATCTCCGACAATTTCTCTCCTGCGGCATCGGTGAGGGTCAGCATGTCATGTTCTCCGGTTTGAGTTAGACGGCGCACCACCGCACGTGCGGCGCTGCTTCAAACGCGGCTAACCGTCACCAACCTCGTTCAATGAAAGGGCCCGAGACGGCAGCTCACCCCGCGAAGGGGAATGCTTCGGAACGGATCAATTCACACCCGATGATACCGCCCTCTGGCGATCCGTAAAGTGCTGCCCCGCCTGGAGTCGATTTAGCTCTCCTGTCCCTGTTAGACGCGTCCTCACGCGCCACCGCCATGTAACGAAGGAGTCCATACGCTGCGATTTTCACGCCTCCTCGCAAACCGACATTGTCCGACAACCAGGAATGTGTAATGCCGCATTGGCTGGATTCCCGCGGACGGTGCCGCTAGATTGCGGCACTGCGGATGCTCTGACGTGCACGCCGCACCGTCCAATGGTGCTTTCAGCGACTTACGAGGTGCTCACGATGAAACTCAAAATCGCCGCCCGGTGGTTGGCTCTCCCAATCGCCGTTCTTGCCGCGTCCGTGGCGCTCGCCGGCGCACCGAAGCCGGCGACGCCGGACCAGATCGTCGAGATGATCAAGGCGGCCGGCAATGCCGAGGACTACGGAAACGCCGCCACCGTCTACGTGCTCGACGAGGCCGACGTCTACGTCCAGACTTCCGGTCTGGCGACCACGGAAAGCTGCCAGGTCGAAAAGATCCTCACCGACGAAGGCGTCAAGGCCACCTCGGTCCTCCGCCTCGACTACGACCCGGACACCTATCGCGTCACCATCAAGTCGGTCTGCATCCACCGCAAGAACGGCGACATCGAGGACGTGCCGCTTTCCCGCATGGTCACGCAGCCGACACGCCAATGGCTCATCTTCTGGGGCGGTCAGCAGTACGTCCTGCCGATCCCCAGGCTACAGGTGGGCGACGCCCTCGAGGTGCGGGTCAGCAAAATCGGCTTCAACATCGCCTACCTCGGCGAGCAGCCGGACTCGGCGGGCGGCGCCGCCGAACTCCAGCCGCCGATGCCCGGCCACTGGCACGAAACGACGCTCTTCCAGGGACACACGCCCATCATTCGCAAACGCTACTCCGTGCACATGCCGAAGGACATGCCCGTGCAATACGAGGTTTGCAACGGCACGCTCAAGACCTCGCTCTGGTTTGACGGCGACCGCCACGTCTACACGTTCGAGGCGGACGACGTGCCGGCCATCGACGGCGAGCCGCATATGGTATCCCTGGACGACTGCGCAACGAAGGTCGTAATGGCCACCGTCCCTGACTGGCAGACCAAGTCGCGCTGGTTCTGGCAGGCCAACAAGGACCAGTTCAAGGCGGATGCCGCCGTCCAGGCGAAGGTGGACGAGCTCATTAAGGGCCTGAAGACCGACAAGGAGAAAATCGCCGCCCTCAATCACTGGGTGGCCGACAACATCCGCTACTACGGCACCAGCCGCGGGCCGCGCGAAGGATTCACGCTGCACCGCGGCATTGAGACGTACTGCGACCGCGGCGGCGTCTGTAAGGACAAAGCCGGCATGCTCATCACCATGCTTCGCGCCGCGGGCATCGAGGCCTATCCGGCCCTGACCATGGCCGGCTCGCGCGTGGAGGACATTCCCGCCGACCAGTTCAATCACACCGTCACCGTCGTGCGGAACCAAGACGGCACCTTCGACATCTACGACCCGACGTGGATTCCGCTGAGCCGCGAGATGTGGTCGAGCCGCGAGGCGCTGCAAGGTCTTGTTTACGGCACACCGGAGGGGCAGACGCTCACGCTCTCGCCGTATTACCCGCCCGACTATAACCTGCTGTCCGCCACTGCCGAGAGTCGCATCGACACCGAAGGCAAGCTCGCCACCACGATCAACATGCACTTGAAGGGCTACCCCGGCACGTACCTGAGGCGAAACATCGAGCGATACTCGAAGCCACAGCAGCGCGGTGCCATCGAGGCGGCCGTCAACATCGCGCCGACCGCGAAGCTCGACGACGTGTCCTTCACGGATCCGTACGATTACTCGCAGGACGCGCGAATCCGTCTCGGCGTTTCGGCGGCACGCTTCGCCGGTGGGTCCGGCGACCTCTGGGCCCTGCACATGCCGCTGATGACGCACCCGCTCGAGTCCTGGCTCATCCCCGATCTGGCCTACCCTCTGAAAGAGGACAGCCGGAAGTACGGCATGCGCATGCGCGCCACGCGGCTCGTTCAATACGATGAAAAGCTGACCCTGCCGGACGGCTGGACCTTCGCCCATGTGCCCGAGACGCAGACGTTCGATTCGCCGTCCGCGTCGCTCAAGTACTCGACGGAAGTGGAGGGCAACACGCTGACGTATCACTTCGAGTTTGCGGTCAAGAAGCATCTCATTCCACCGGAAGACTACGCCCAGTACAAGAAGGCCATCGAGATGATGAATGACATCGCCGGCGACTGGGTCTTCTGCCGCCGAGGGGCGACAGCGGAAAACCGTGGCCAGCAGGCCAGCAGGAAAGACGCCGCCAACCAGGCCGGATAGTTGCGGGCGAGAATGACTGACCGACGGGCAACGATCAATCGATGAAAGCGATCAGGAACATGCACGCGAATACACTTGCAGCACTTCGAAGGACCTTCGTCGCCGCCTTGTCATTGTTCTGTGTCCTGACAGCGGCGTGCCGCACCGTCGAGGCCCAGACGCGTACCGGCGACGCTGTCGCGCCGGACTTGAGCATCGGCGCCGACCGTTTCCCCAACGACGATGCCATCATCCTCCGCTGGGAGCAGAGTTGGACGCTCGATGCGGACGGGGCCGTTCACCGCCGCGACCATCAGTGGCTCAAGCTCCTGAACTCCCGCCCGATTCGCGAGGTGGCCGACCCGCGCATCGCGTACAACATGGAACGGGACAAGGTCGTCATCCACACGGCGCAGACGTACCTGCCCGACGGTACCACGATGCCCGTGCCCGATTATTCGTTCAACATTGCCGCGCCCAACGACGTGGCTGGCTGGCCCCAGTACGCCCCGTGGCAGGAAAAGATCGTCTCGTTCAGCGGCCTTCAGGACAACGCCACCATCGATCTCGATTACGAGGTGATCACCGAGCCGGGCGTCTATCCCTGGATCGACGCTGATCTGCGGCTTGAGCAGGAGTATCCGACCGTCGAGCGTGTGGTGTGCGTAACGGTTCCGACCGGCACGACGCTCCTGCATCGCATAGACAACCTCGATTCCGCCGCCGATTCGCCGGAGGCGACGGAAGCGGACGGATCAACAACGTACCGATGGGTGTTTCGGAATTTGAAGGGAAGCCCCCACGAACCCCAGTCGCCGCCGTGGCAGCGGCATCTCGGCCGTCTGCAATTCACTACCTGCCCGAGCGAGAGCGCGTTCGTCGGCAAGATCGTGGATCCCGTCATGCGCGCGGCGGAACCGAGCGAGCGGATCGCCGCATTCGCGTCCGATGCCATCGCCGACGAGCGCGAAGCTCGCGCCCAGGCGGACAAGGTCGCAGCCAAAATCCGCGAGACCTTCAACGTCGTCAATTCGCCGAAAACCTGGCGATCGCTTCAGTGCCGCCCTGCCGACACCGTGCTGGAATCGAACTACGGCAGCCCGCTCGAGGCCGCGGCGCTCTGTGCGGCCGCCCTCCGTTCGCTCGGCCGGAATGTCGGCATCGACGCAGCGTTCGACGACGATGCCTGGAACAGCGAGGTGCCCACGGACTCCGCACTGGACGCCGTTGTCGTTCGGCTCGCTACGGACGACGGCCCGCTGTACGTCCATCCCACGCGAGGTGTGCTCGACAACCCCGGCTCGTGGAGTGCCCACACGCTGATTGGCATGGCCACCGGTGGCGACTTGCAGCGTACGAACCTGCGCAGCCGCGGCCAGGGTGACGAGAGCCGCATCAACATCACCGGCACGATTACCTTGAGCCCGGAGGGCAAGCCGTCCGGTGAATTGCGCATGCACCTGACGGGTGGGTTCTTCGATCCCGCGGACCTGCGCACCGCCGACGCCCAGGAGAAGCTCGCAAAGCAGCTTGCCGGACGCGTCTTGAAGGACGCCAGCGTCGAGAGCCATTCGATCGCCGAGCTGTCGGCCAACCAGTTGCGGGCGACGGTGAAAATCTCGCCCGACAAGCCACTTACGGCCATCGACAAGCAGTACGTCGTCTCCCTTGGCGATGAGCCCGTCTTTCTGTCGAAATACCCTCTGCCACTTGCGGAACCCACGCGGGAAACGCCGGTGGACCTGCGCGGCCCGTTCTCGGAGCAGGTGGATATCAGCATCAGGATTCCGGACGGCTGGAACGTGGCCATCGCCCCCACGCCGCTTGACCGGGTCGAGGGCGATTGGGGATTGATGCAGCAGACGGTCAAGCAAGACGGAGAAACGATCCGCCTGAGCCGCACAATCAAGGTAACAACCCGCGTCCTTTCCCCGGGGGCCTTTGCGGCGATCCGGGACGGAATTAACATGCTGCGCGCCGACGCCAGCCATGCGCTTTTCGTCAGCCCGACGTAGGCAAGCGGCGCGTCTCAACTACGCTGGCGTTGCCGAGAGGGGCCCGATATGATGCATCTGAAGATGGGCAGGCGGCGGGGCACCATCCGCCGGTAGCCTGAGTACACTCCGGTCGAACTGCGAGGTCTGATACACGTCATGAATCTGAAAGTCCTGGTCGTCATTCTGATCGTGCTCGTTATCGCGTTCGTATACGTGACCCGCACGGAGAAGTCTCCTCAAGACATGCCCGAGCCGGTGGGCGAGGACACCAAGCAGGGTTACTGGGAGAAGCCCATACCCGAAGGCACCAGGCTCGTCACCGATCGCACGCCGAAGTTCAATGTCGAAGTCGTCCGCCGCAACGAAGGCACACAGCCTGTCCTCGAGTTCCACATCACCGAGGAACACGGCTTCATGGTCGATGGCATCTCGGTCGAGTTCTGGTTCCGCTTTAAGGACGACGATACCGGCGAGTGGATCGATGATACGAAGACGATCAAGTACCTCTGCCGGGCTCGCCTCGGCTTCAACGAGACGCTTGTCGATAAAACTGTCCTGCTCGACACGGAATTCCAGCACCTCGGGATCGACCTGCTCTCGACGACCTCCGACAACTGGGGGGCTCAAGTCGTGGAATGGATGCGCGTGATGGAGCCGGCCGGCACCTGAGAAACGGCGCGCCGGTTCAGCCTTTCACGAACAGGACGATGTTCATCAGAAGAGAGAGTAGCAGCCCGATCGAGAGCACGACCACCCACACCCACGCCTCGCTGCGCGGCGTAAACGGCTCCAGGTCTTTCGCCGTCGGCGTGGACACGGTCACCCCGGAATTGGCCAGGCTCTTGAGCAGTTCGCCGTCGAGCTTCTTTCGCGCCATCAGCGGCGCCTCGCCCCGCGCGATGGCCTCCAGGTCGATGATCAGCTCTTTCGTCGAGGGATAGCGGTCGTCCCGCTTCTTGGCCATCATCAGCTCGATTACTTCCCCGACGCCGGAAGATAGAGACGTGTTGAGATGATCCGGTGGTACGAGCGGCTCTTTCAGATGCTTGTGCATGACCGCCGAAGGCGTCGATCCCTCAAAAGGTACGCGCCCGACGATCGCGTGGTAGAACGTCGCCCCTAGCGAATAGATGTCGGCGCGGAAGTCGATGTTGATCTCGCCGCGAATCTGCTCCGGACTGATGTAGTACGGCGTCCCGTACGCCCGTCCGGCCTCCAGCTTGGCGATGTTGAAGTCGCTCACCTCGCGTGCCAGACCCATGTCGGCCAGCTTCACCTCGTTTTCCTTCGTGAGCATGATGTTCTTGGGCTTGACGTCGCGGTGGATGAAGCCTCGCGCGTGGGCGTGGTCCAGGGCCCGGGCAACGCCGAGCACGATCCGCACGGCCTCCTCTTCGGCGATGGGTTTGCCCTCCGCAATCAGGTCGTAAACCGTGCAGCCGTCGATGTACTCCATCACGAAGTAGTGGTAGCCGCCGGCTTCTCCGACATCGATGGCCTGTACGATGTTGGGATGGTTCAGCCGAGCCGCCGCCCGTCCTTCGCGATAGAAGCGATCGACGAACTCCTTGTTCTCGCTCATGCGCTTGGGCAGCACCTTGATGGCCACGATCCGATCCAGGCTGATCTGCTTCGCCTGGAACACGGTGGCCATGGCCCCCTGGCCGAGCTTTTTGAGGATTTGAAACCCCGGAATCTGCTGAACGGGCTTGTACATTGAGTCGTCATCGGCGGCCTTGGCCAGCCGGACGGCTTGACTGCTCGTGATAAAGCCCTCATCTACGAGCACGTCGGTGAGGGAGCGCTCGACACCCTTGCCCGCCAGCTCCTGCTGCTTGGCGACGCATTGAGACACTTCGTCCTTCGTGCAGAATTTCTGCTCGACGGCCTTGCGACCAATATGCGAGTCTTCCTGGGAAGGCATCGCGCTCTAATTCCCTGCCTTGTCAATCCGGGCGCTCAGCCGAGATGGACACGCGATGAACGGATGTCGAATGCGGCATACTGTATGGACGCCGCTGACGACGTTCAACAGACAAATTCGCGGGCACCGCGTCTCCACCGACCCACCTGCCTGGTAGAATCTTCGCCCGTTTTACTGCTACACTTTCGATTATACCGCCCAAATTACCACAGTCTGCTGGTCGCTGGATTCTCCCCCCCTGTCAAAAGCCCGCGCAGCGATGCCGCCAGGTCGCCGGCGCTCAACGCCGCCAACGCTTCGAGGCGGCCGCAGAGTTCAGGCGTAACAGCCACTGCCTGCACGTCGAGGCTGTCGTCCACGCCAAGAACATCCATGAGCAACCGAGTCAGATCCGTGATCCCCTGACCGGTCTTTGCCGACACGTGCAGCAGTCGCTGCTGCGCCTGCTCACAACCGTCTTCTGTGTGGTGCGGTGCAAGATCGGCCTTGTTGGCGATCGTGATCGTTCGCTCGGCCGGCAAGGTCTTTCGCCACTCGCTCAGTGGGCCCGAGGCGACCGTCGTGCTGTCGAAAACCAGCAGATAAACGTCGGCGTCGGCGACGCGTGCCTGGCCGTGTTCGATCGCCATCCGTTCGAGTTCGTCCGCCGGCGCCCGGATGCCGGCCGTGTCGATCAGTCGCAACGGAACGCCCTCGATGGCCATCTCGATCGACACCCAATCGCGGGTCGTCCCTGGCAGGTCGGTAACGATGGCCGCGTTCCGTCCCGCCAGACGATTCGCCAACGACGACTTTCCGGCATTCACCGGTCCGACGATCGCGATCTCCGCCCCGGCGTACAGTAACCGTGCGCCGCGCGATCGGCTGATCATCCCGCGCAACAGATGCCGAGCTTGATCCGTGTCGCCGGCCTCGGCGATACCCGCGATTCTCGACAGTTCGCGCGGCAGGAGCGTCGCCTGCCTCAGCAACAAGTCCAAGCCGCGACGCGTTACGGCGCGACGCGCCAAGGTATACGCCAACTGGCGGACATCTATCGACCCGCTCGCCGGCTGTGCCGTCATGCCCTCCGAGAAGATCGCTTCCGCACCGGCGGATGACAGACCCAGCAGGACGCGTTCAACCACGCGCTGGCCGCCGTGGCACGACACATCGATCACGTCGACCTCACCGCCGGCATCCTCGTAAGCAGCCAGTATGACGTCATCAACCTCGCCCTCCTCATCGCAGAAAAGCGCGTAGCACAACCGCCCGCCGCGCGGCAGTCGCACGGGCCCGCCTCGCCGCGATCGCGTGCAACGTTGCACAACCTCGGCCGCCCCCTGGCCGGCTACGCGAACAACCGCTACGGCGCCCGTGCCGGGCGGTGTCAGCAGCTGGCACGTGGTACCGCGAATCGGCTCCTCATGCACCGTACGACTCTTCAATGCGTTTCAGATATGAAAGACCGATGCCCATCAGGCACAGGTCCGGCACCAGGCAATCGACGAAATCGAGCTGGTCCCGCAGGATGTCACTGCCCCCGCCCGTCACGATCACGCGCGGCCAGGCGTTGTCCTCCGTCGCGACGCGTTCGACAATGTTGCGGATGGCGCCCACCAGCCCGAAGCACACACCGCTGCGTATCGCCTCGGCAGTGTCCCGGCCGACGGCCGAAGCCGGAGCGTTCGGTTCAACCAACGGCAGACCTGCCGTATGGTCGGCAAGCGATTGGGCCTGCATCTTCAAGCCCGGGAAGATGGCGCCACCACGGAACACGCCGTCGTCGTTCACCACGTCGATCGTCACCGCGCTCCCCACGTCCACCACCGCGCAGGCGTGCCCCGTCCTCGAATACGCTGCCGCCGCACTGCACACGCGATCGACGCCGACGGCGGCCGGCTCCCGAACCGACACTTCCATCGGCAAGGGCGTGTTCTCGCCAACGATGAACAGTCGCAGATTCAGCTTGTCTTCGATGTACGCGCGGAGCATCTCAGTCACGGGCGGAACCACCGAAGCGATGACAATCGCCTGCCGCGTGGCGTTTTCGCAGTGCGATCGAACTTCCTCCAGGGCGGCGATAATCGCCTCGGTATCGGTCCGCGGTACGCGCCGTACGTCGAACACGTCGCCTTCCACCCACCGGGCGAGGGCCACTTTCGTGTTGCCCGCGTCGATGACGACGATCGAAAGCGGACCGGGATCGATTGGCTTCTTGCCACGAATCACGCATCACTCCTCTCGTGCGGTGGCCGGCCAAGATCGTATCTCTGCACGGGCGCCTCGCGAAACGGCGCGACCATCGCCCACATGGCCTCGATCAACCTCTCCAGCCCCCGTCCCGTCGCGGCACTGATCGGCAGCACCTCGCGGGCGATCTCGCGGCTCAGCGCCTCGACCGGCTCGAGCGAAGCGGCCAGGTCGATCTTGTTGGCGACCACGATCTCCGGCTTGCCGGCCAGCGTCATGCTGTGCTTCTCGAGCTCCGCCCGGATCACGCCGTAGTCCTCCGCCGGTGAATGCTCGTCGATCGGGCACACGTCGATCACGTGAATGATGACTCGCGTCCGCTCGATATGCCGTAGAAAAGCGTCGCCGAGGCCGGCTCCCTCGTGCGCCCCCTCGATCAGACCGGGGATGTCCGCCAGGACAATCCGCCGGTCATCCGACAGCTCCGCGATGCCCAACTGGGGTTCCAGCGTCGTGAAAGGATAGGCCGCGATCTTCGGCCGAGCCGCTGAAAGCCGGGAAAGCAGGGTGCTCTTCCCGGCGTTGGGCAGCCCCACCAGGCCGGCGTCGGCGATGAGCTTGAGTGTCAGCCGCAGTTCGCGGGCCTCCCCCGGCTCGCCCGGCTCGGCGTGGCGCGGCGCCTGCTGGGTCGCCGTGGCGAATGCCTTGTTACCGCGGCCGCCCGATCCGCCCTTCGCCACGCAGCACGTCTCTTCCGGCCTCGCCAGATCCTTCAACAGCACCCCGGTTTCCCGATCGTAGACAAGCGTGCCGACCGGCAGATCCACGGTCAGGTCGATGCCGTTCCTGCCGGCCCGATCGTTGCCTTCCCCTGGACGCCCGGACTCCGCCCGCCAATGGTGCCGGCCCTTCAGATGGTGCAGTGTGGCCACACTGGGCGCAGCCCGGAATATGACGCTTCCGCCGTTCCCGCCGTCACCGCCGTCCGGCCCGCCGAGGGGCCGATACTTCTCCCGGCGGAAACTCATGCAGCCGTGGCCGCCTTTCCCTCCCTCGACGTAGATTTCCGCCTCGTCGATGAACATGTCGCTGCACCGGAAAGCCTAAGAAAAAAGGGTGATCGGTCGATCACCCCGCATTTGCTCGCCATATTGTCTGCCGCGAACGCCGGCCCTAGTTGCTGACGGGCTCCACCGTGACCTGCCGGCCGCGGTAGCGGACCACGCCGTCCCGCAGCGCGAACAGAGTGTAATCGCGCCCGACACCGACGTGGTGGCCGGGCCGGTACTTCGTCCCACACTGGCGAAGGATGATCGTGCCCACGGTGACGGACTCGCCACCGAATTTCTTGACGCCGCGGAACTGCGGGTTGCTGTCACGCCCGTTCCGGCTGGACCCTTGTCCCTTCTTATGTGCCATCTGTTCACTCCGTAGATGCCGGCCCGAGCGATCCACCGGGGCAAATCCGGCAACCTGCGTATTACTACCTCATGACCCAGGCCGTTTCCCGCCGGACTGGTGTGACCGCCTCGCGGGTGACTGAATCGCTCGGCAGATCATACGTGATTCCGAGCGATTTGCGAAGCGTGAAGAATCGCGGATTCCGCTGCGACACCCCCTTGGAGGGCTCGAACGATGGGTTATTGATCCGCTGGATCTCTCCCGAGAGCCCGGCCACGTAGACCGTCACTTGGTCCGCGTTGGGGTCGAAATCCCGGAATACCGCGGCGGAAGTCCGGGCGTTGTCCGGCCCCTGAAGCAGTTTGCCGCTCGCCCGGATGGGGTCGCGAAAAAACGGATAAAGCCTTTTGTGGCGGGCCTTTATGACATCGTAGACCGTCGGGCTGATCCGATCGCCCCCCACCACCACGTCGAACGTGTCGGTGACCAGCTCGAAAGTCGGGTAGAAATCCACCTCGCGGCCGGTGTTGTTCGTCACCGTGTAGAGCATGTACCAAAACGTGGTCGGGGCCTTGTCGCCGGGCAGCACAACGTCGATCCGCTGCAGATCGTGGTACTCGAAATCGAGCTGCCAGCTCTTTGGATTCCGCGACGGCTCGGGCGCAGCCAGAACGCCGGCGGCGACCGCGAACACCAGAACGCACGCGCTTAAAACTATGGACCGATCCTTCATTACTCCGATTCTACTTGTCCCTCCACCCCTGTCAATTTCCGCAACTCGCCGGGAGCGGCTCCGCTCGCACCCCATCCCACCGACTCCGCTGTCTCACCGGCACGGTCTGCGCCCGCCCCCCCAATCGACAGCGCCAGGCGTGCCGAGTCGGTACTGCGTTCACCAGGCGGTAACTCGCGCGCAAGCGTGATTTCGAAGGAACGCCCCGCTGCAGGTGGAAAAACTCACAGATGCAGCGTGGAATTGACGCGAACGGCTGCCGCGCCTGGTGGTTCTGCAACGCCTGCAACCTCTTGTTTGAGCAATATCGCCGCGTATAATCGGGTGCAGTTAGCCTCGCGATCCGACGGAGACGTCCCGTTGCCAGGAAGCGAAGACCGCGCACATCAAGATGCTCCGCCGCCGGTGATTCCCCAAACGCCGACGGTTGTCTATCAGAACCAGTCGCAGACGGTCTGGTGGGTTATTGCCGTATGCCTCGCCGTCATCGCTACCGCTCTCGTTGTCCGCAGCGATCGCGACGGCGGGCTACTCGACCGGGCGATGGCCCAATCCACGTCCGCGGGAGCGCACGGCGTGTTTGCCTTCAGCGGCCAGATGACGAAAAACTCTTATGGCGTCTACATGGTGGACGTCGATACCGGAACCATCTGGTGCTACGAGTAC
>JBECKQ010000234.1:0-3455 GCA_040235375.1 Phycisphaerae bacterium
GAAAAGCTGGACTTCCATCGGCTGCGATGTAGATTCCGCGTAAGCAACCGGTCACGCATTCTTGGCGCGGGACCCTCGGACTTCCGGAACAAGGAGCAGCCGCATGGGCAGCAGTGCAGCGGCAGGGCGCCGGGCGTATGTCGGGGCGGCCATCAGGTCGAGCGCAGTCGTGGTTCTGGTGTCCTTGCTGGGCGTGCTCGGTTGTGCAGATCATCGCATGAGCTTGCAGAAATTCCTTACGCTCCAGGAGGAAACCCAGAAGGCGGAAACGACGCCGACCGCTCCCCAGGAAGCGACGGCCGCGGTGATTGACAATCGTCTTCGGCCTTATTTTGCCGGGCCGGGTGACGTGCTGGCGGTCACGCTGACCGGTGCCGAGCCGACCGCGCTGTTGCCACCTTTTCAGGTGCGCGTGAATCGCGAGGGCAAGGTTGACCTGCCGATTGTGGGGCAGGTTGACATCAGCGGTATGGAGCTCAACGAGATTGAGAACGCGCTCCGCGCCGCCTATGTTCCCGGCGTCTTCCGCGATACGGCGGTCTTTGTCGACCTGATCAGCGAGCAGCCGTTCGAAGTGCTCGTGGTCGGGGCGGTGACGCTGCCGGGTCTCGTTCCCCTTCGCCGGACCGATCGCGATATGCTGCACGCCATTGTCGCCGCGGGCGGCGTGTCGGAGCTGGCGTCGGGCAAGGCGACGTTGAAGCGAGTCCGTCATCCGGGCGAGGAAGAGACGATCGATCTGACCGATCCCGAGGGGCTGGCGACCGCCTTGGCGATGGCGCCGCTGGAGCGGGGCGACATTATCAATGTTCACGCGGCGACGCCGAACACGATTTTCATCGGCGGCCTGGTGCGCATGCCTCGGCCGCAGACGTATCCGCAAGGTGTGAACATGACCGTCCTCCAGGCGATCGCCGCGGCGGCCGGCCTGCGCACCGACGTGACTCCGCGTGAGGCCACGCTCGTGCGCCGCATGCCGGACGGTCGGGAGGTGCAGGTCAAGCTCGATCTGGACCGGATCGCGACGGGCAAGGACCCGAACATCATGCTCGCTCCGGGCGACATCCTCTGGGTGCCCGAGACGTTGGAGACGAGAGTGGAGGACTTCCTCAACCGCAACATCTTCCTGCGGGCCGGTGTCAGCGTGAACTACACGGTGTCGGGCATCGAGTTTCTCAATCGCCAGGATCAGCAGGCGGCGTTCGGGGGCACCTCCGACGTGCAGCAACGGTTTGATCCGTTCGGTTTCCTCGGGCGAAATACTGCATTGCAGACGATCCAGCAGCAAATACCTCCGTCCCCCTGATGCGTGCCGGGCGCAAGAGGGGCGTTGTGCAAAATCGTAAGCTGTTGGCGTGAGGCCGGCGCCGACATCTACCATGCCGCGCATGACTCTCGGGGCCGGGTCTGCGAGCGCTCGAGGGGTATCCCGCAAGGGGGGCGATCTTCGATGATCCATGACGTTCAGATAAAGCCGCTCAAGGTGATTCCGGACGAACGTGGCCGGCTCATGGAATTGCTGCGTTCTGACGATCCTCTCTTTAGAGGCTTCGGCCAGGTGTACATGACCACCGCGTACCCCGGGGCGGTCAAAGCCTGGCACTATCACAAGAAGCAGTGGGATCATTTTGTCTGCGTGCGCGGAATGATGAAGGTCGTGCTCTACGACAGTCGCAGGGACTCGCCCACGCATGGCGAGGTGAACGAGTTCTTCATCGGAGAGCATCAGCCCATGCTCGTCCAGATTCCGCCGCTCGTGTACCACGGGTTCAAGTGCGTGAGCGAGTACGAAGCCATCGTCATCAACACCCCGACCGAGGTGTACGTTTACGCAGACCCTGATGAGCATCGGGTTCCCGCGCACGACAACGACATCCCCTACGACTGGAGCAGGAAGGACGGTTGAAGATGAAGGGCGTGATTCTCGCCGGCGGTCTGGGCACGCGGCTGGCGCCGCTCACGCGGGTGACCAACAAGCACCTGCTGCCGGTATACGACAAGCCGATGGTCTACTACCCGATCCAGTGCCTGATCAACGCGGGGATCGAAGAGATCATGATCGTGACGGGCGGCAACGACGCCGGCGATTTCCTTCGCCTGCTCGGCAACGGCCACGAGTTCGGCCTGCGCGATCTGCACTACACGTACCAGGAGGGCGAGGGCGGCATCGCCGAGGCGCTCAGCCTCGCCGAGCACTTTGCCGACGGCGACAAGATCGTCGTCGTCCTGGGCGACAACATCATCGAGAACAACATCCGCAAGGCGGTCGGCGAGTTTTTCGCCCAGGGCCGCGGAGCGAAAATCCTGCTCAAGCAAGTGCCCGATCCGCAGCGCTTCGGCGTGGCCGAAGTCGACGGCGACAGGATCGTGCGCATCGTGGAAAAACCCAAGCAGCCGAAAAGCAACCTCGCCGTGATCGGCATCTACATGTACGATCGCCAGGTCTTCGACATCATCCGCCCGCTGACGCCGTCGGCGCGGGGTGAGCTGGAGATCACCGACGTCAACAACGCCTACATCGAGCAGGGCACGATGACCTTCGACGTGCTGGACGGCTGGTGGACGGACGCCGGAACGTTCGAGTCACTTCACCGGGCGAGCAACCTTGTCGCGTCCGGCGGGGCCAACAGGCTGACGCCCTCGGTCAACAATCGCAAGCCGGCCGAGGCGCACGCGAGCTGACATGAAGACCATACTGGTAACGGGTGGGGCGGGGTTCATCGGCAGCAATTTCGTCCATCTCCTGCTGCGCCAGCGGCCGGACGTGAACGTCGTCGTGCTGGATGCGCTGACCTACGCCGGCGACATGGAGAGCCTCGGCGATTGTGCGAACGACCCGCGCTTCAAGTTCGTCCGTGGAGATATCTGCGACGCCGACTGCGCCGGCCCGCTCTTTGCCGCCGGGCTGGATGCGGTGGTCAACTTCGCGGCGGAAAGCCACGTCGACCGCAGCATCCACGGGGCGCAGGAGTTCGTCCGCACCAACGTGATCGGCGTGCAGGTGCTTCTCGATTTGGCGCGGGCCCACGGTGTCCCTTTCCTCCAGGTCTCCACGGACGAGGTGTACGGTTCGCTCGGCCCGACGGGGCGTTTCACGGAGCAGACGCCGCTCGCGCCCAACAGCCCCTACAGCGCCTCGAAGGCTGCGGGGGACATGCTCGTACAGGCGTACCATCATACGTTCGGGCTGCCGACGCTGATCACGCGCTGCTCCAATAACTATGGACCGAACCAGTTTCCGGAGAAGCTGATCCCGCTGTTCGTCACCAATCTGCTGGAAGGCCGGAAGGTCCCGCTGTACGGCGACGGGTTGAACGTCCGCGACTGGATCCACGTGATCGATCACTGCGAAGCGATCCTGACCGTTCTGGAGAAGGGTCAGCCGGGTCGGGTTTACAACATCGGCGGCGAATGCGAGCTGCCCAACATCGAGATCGCCCATCGCATCCTGCACG
>JBECKQ010000244.1:0-10423 GCA_040235375.1 Phycisphaerae bacterium
CCGGAGCCGGACGATCCGCTCTGGTTCGGCGAGACGCCGGACGACGCCCAGTTTGCGCAGGCGGCCGGGCTGAACGTCGCCCGCATCATCGACAGCGACCGGCTCGGCAGCGTCATCGGAAACCGCAAGTGTGGCTCGATCATCGCCCCGTACACGAACACGTACGCCTGGGCGGCCGACCTCGACGTGGACGCCGCGGACGAGGACGAGCTTCGCGCCATCATCGACCAGCGCCTGATCAAGGACGACGAAGAGCTGGGGGCCATGCGCCTCGCCGCCGAGGCGAACATCGCCGCGCACCGGGCGGCGTTCGCCGCGACCGCCGTCGGCCGGACGGAAAGCGACGCCGAGGCCGCGTTCACCGCCGCGCTCGTGGCCCACGGGTGCCGCAATTCCTTCAACCCCATCGTCACCGTCCGCGGCGAAGTGCTGCACGGCGCGTCCGCCGGACGCAAATTGCAGGACGGCGCGCTCCTGCTCATCGACGCCGGTGCGGAGGAGTTCTGCGGCTACGCCAGCGACATCACCAGAACCATCCCGGTGTCCGGGCGATGGTCCGACGTGCAGCGTCACTTGTATGACACGGTGCTCCGCGCCGAGATGGCCGCCATCGAAGCCTGCCGTCCGGGCGTTCGCTATCGCGACGTTCACGCCGCCGCTGCCCGCGTCGTCTGCGAAGGCCTTGTCGCGGCGGAATTGCTGCGCGGCGATCCCGCCCACCTGGCGGACCGCGGCGCATACGCGCTGTTCTTCCCGCATGGGGTCGGCCATCTGCTTGGCCTCGACGTGCATGACATGGAGGATTTCGGCGACACCGCCGGCTATCCCCACGGCCGCCGCCGACCCACGCGTTTCGGCGACAGGTTCCTGCGCCTCGATCGCGATCTTCAGCCCGGCATGACCGTCACGATCGAGCCCGGCATCTATCTCGTACCGAATCTCTGGGCGAGCGCAGAGTTGACCGCCCCGTTCGTCGATTGCGTGAATCGACCCGCGGTGGACGCGTTGCTCGCCGACAACTTCGGCGGCATCCGCATCGAGGACGACGTGTGCATCCGCGACGGCGCCCCGGAAGTCCTGACCGCCGCGCTGCCCAAAACCGCCGACGATATCGCCGCCCTCGTCAACGAATGATCGTTACCGCCGGCGTAGTCGTAGCGAGTTCAGCACCACGCTGATCGAAGAGAGCATCATCGCTGCGGCTGCCCAGCCGGGGGGGATTTCGCCGATGGCGGCCAGCGGGATCGCGGCGATATTGTAGAGGAATGCCCAGAAAAGATTCTGCCGGATGATCGAAACACTCCGCCGGGCGAGCGTGACCGCCGTCGCCACCGCCCGAATGTCGCTGCCGATCAACGTGATCTCCGCCGCCTGGTTGGCCACGTCCGTGCCCGCGGCGAAAGCAATACCCGCGTCGGCCGCAGCCAGCGCCGGCGCGTCGTTCGTCCCGTCGCCGACGAAGATGACCCGGTTACCGTCCCGCCGACGTTTCTCCACGATGGCCGCCTTGCCCTGTGGGGCCATCTCTGCACACACGTCGTGAATGCCTGCCGAGGCGGCCGCCACTTCCGCCGTCGCTTCGTGGTCGCCGGTGATAAGCTCGACTTGCAGGCCGGCGCGATGCAACGTCTCGACCGTGTGCTCGATGCCTTCGCGAAGCTGATCGGCCAGCCCGATCACGCCCGCGCATTCACCGCCGACCGCCACGAGCACGACCATTTGCCCGTCGGTCGCCAGCCGCTCGGCCCGATCCGCGATGGGGGTCGGACTCACGCCGCATTCCTCCAGGAACGCCGCGCTGCCGACCAGCACCTCGCGTCCGGCGATCTCCGCCCGGATTCCCCTACCGGCCACGCTCTTGAACGTCGTCGGCTCGTCCAGCTTCATGCCGCGCTTGCGGGCCTCGGCGACGATCGCCTTCGCCAGCGGATGCGCCGAGAACTGCTCGGCCGACGCCGCGGTTTGCAGCAGGGCGTCATCGTCCGGCGTCGCCGAGCCGACCGGCTCGTCAACGACGGACTTGACCACCGGATGGCCCGTGGTGATGGTCCCGGTCTTGTCCAGCAGCACCACGTCCGCCCGGCCCGCGGCCTCCAGCGCGGCCGGCGATCGAACCAGGATGCCTTGCAGCGCCGCCCGGCCGGTCGAAACGAGAACCGCTACCGGCGTCGCCAGACCCATCGCACACGGGCATGCGATCACCAGCACCGCCACCGCACAGCGCAGCGACCATGCCCACGTCGTCTGGCCGGCCGGAATCTCGAGCCAACCGACTCCCAGTAACGCCAGCCACGCGACGAACGTCAACCCGGCACAGCCCACGACAATCGGCACGAAAACGCCCGCCACCCGGTCGGCGATGCGCTGAAGATGCGTCTTGCCCGACTGCGCCTGCTCGACCGCCTGCATGATCCGCCCGATTGCGCTGTCCCGCCCGATCCCCGTCGCCGCGATCACCACGTTGCCTTCGCTGACGAGCGTGCCCGCCATAAGCTCATCGCCCGCGATTCGACTGGCCGGCATCGATTCGCCGGTCATCATGCTTTCGTCCACCGCGGCTTCGCCGGTTACGATTTTCCCATCCACCGGCACCACGGCGTCCTGCACGACGCGCACCTGGTCGCCATGCTGCACATCGTCGAGCAGCACCTCCTGCCATTCGCCGTCGCGAAGAACTGTCGCCATCCGCGGTGCCCGCGCCGCGAGCGCCGCAACCGCGCCACCCGCCTCGCGCCGCGCCCGCGTCTCGATGAACTTTCCGAGGTTGATGAACATGAGAATCATGCCCACCGGCTCGAAATACACCGGCGCGTGCAGCTGGAACGCCAGGGTGATCACACTCCCCACAAAGGCGGCGCCGACGCCGATCGTCACCAGGGCGTCCATGTTCGGGGCGACGTGCAGAAGTGCGCTGACCCCGCCGGTGATGATCGCCCGTCCGGCAGGGCTCACCAGGAGAACCGCTGCGATTCCCGCCGCGATCCAGTGCCAGAACCCTGTGGCCGGAGCCAGCCAGTGGATGGCGAACAGCACGGCCCAGCCCGCCGCGGCCCAGATGAGCGCCTCGGCTTGGCTGCGGATTCTCCGCGTCGGCTCGAAGAGCTCGTTTCGCGTGTTTTCATCGGCCAGCTCGGCGGAGTACCCCGCTCGCCGCACGGACTCGGTGAGCCGCTCCGTTCCGGCCGGGCCACGAAGCTCGACGGAGGCCTGACCCGTCGCGAGATTGACGCCTGCGTAGGTAACGCCCGGCACGGTGCGCAGCGCCTTCTCCACCCGCGCGACGCAGCTACCGCACGTCATACCGTCAACTCGAAGCAGTATGCGCTTCGGTTCGGAGGTGATCTCCACGGGGGGCCTTTGTTCGGCGATCCTGGTCAAAAAACTGTCTCCCGGCCGGTTCCGGGCCTGCCAACGGCGTTTGGTAATGTCAGTCGGCCGCCACCCGGCAACCCTATCACAGCGGACGATAGCCCGCCACGTCGAAATCGCCCGCGGAGCGGACCGCGGAAACGAGATCGCCCGTCGAACAGTCCGCATCATCATAGGCGACGGTCGCCCGCCCGACCTGAACCTCGACCACGCTGACGCCCTGCTGGTGAAGAAGGTTTTCCCGCACGCTGGCGACGCATGCATCGCAGTGCATTCCCTGAACGTCAAGCTGGATACGCCTGGCTGCCACGAGTATGCCTTTCGTTTGCGAATCGCACCGGCAGCGTGCGACTTGCCGCCCGCCGGTTACAATCCCTTCGATTGTGGAGTATTCCTCAGGGCCGCGGAAATGAAAAGAAGATGAAGATTGCGCTGGCACAAATCAACCCCATTATTGGCGACATCGACGGCAACAGCGACAAGGTGCTCGCCTTCATCGACCGGGCACGCAACCAAGGCGCGGACATGGTCGCATTTCCGGAATTGACGGTGACGGGCTACCCGCCGAAGGACCTGCTGCTTAAACCGTATTTCATACGCCGCAACGTCGAGGCCGTCGAGAGGATTGCCAGCCGCTGCAAAGACATCGTGGCCGTTGTCGGCTACGCGAAGCCGAATACAACCGGCAGCGGGGCGGAGCTGTTTAATGCCCTGGCCGTCTGCCGCGACGGCCGCATCATGAAAATGCACGGCAAGAAGCTCCTGCCGACCTACGACATCTTCGACGAAAGGCGCTATTTCGCACCGGACGAGACCAGCGATCTGTCCGTCCTCGAGTTCGACGGCCGACCGATTCGCATCGGCTTCACCATTTGCGAGGATCTCTGGAACAACGAGCAGTTCGTCGATCGTAAGTTATACCGCGAGGATCCCATTGCCGACCTCGTTGCCGCCGGAGCCGAGTTGCTGGTCAACATCTCCGCCTCGCCGTTCGCCATGGGCAAGCAACATCAGCGGGTGGAGATTTTCGGCCGCCAGGTGGCCGAGCATCGCGTCCCGCTTGCCTGGGTGAACCAGGTCGGCGGCAACGACGAGCTGCTTTTCGACGGTTGCAGCGCGTTTCTGGGCACAGATGGCCGACTGATCGCCCAAGCACGGTGCTTCGATGAGGATCTGCTGTTGGTGGACACCAACGACGCGTCGTTAGCGCGAATCGAGCCTTTGCCCTCCGATCTCGAAACGGTATATCGCGGTCTCGTCATGGGTACCCGCGATTACTTGACCAAGTGCGGGTTCAGGGAGGCGGTCCTGGGCCTCAGCGGCGGCGTCGATTCGGCGGTTACGTGCGCGATTGCCGTCGCCGCGCTGGGGGCGGACCGCGTGCACGGCGTGGCCCTGCCGTCGCGGTTCAGCAGCAGCCACAGCCTCACCGACGCCGAGGACCTCGCCCGCAATCTGGGCGTAGACTACCGCGTCATACCGATCGAGGGCATTCACAAGGCGGCCGAGGAGCTGCTGGCCCCGCACTTCGGCGGTCGCGACTCCGGCCTGGCCGAAGAGAACTTGCAAGCCCGGGCGCGGGCCAACGTGCTCATGGCCCTTTCGAACAAGTTCGGCTGGCTGCTGCTGACGACGGGCAACAAGAGCGAGCTGGCGGTGGGCTACTGCACGCTCTACGGGGACATGTGCGGCGGCCTGGCGGTGATCAGCGACGTGCCGAAGACGATGGTTTACGAGCTCGGCCGGCTGATCAACGAGAAGGCCGGCCGGTCGGTCATCCCCGAGAACACCTTCACCAAGCCGCCCTCCGCCGAACTGAAGGCCGATCAGGCCGACCAGGACTCGCTGCCGCCCTACGAGATCCTCGATCCCATTCTGCAGATGTACATCGAGCAGGAGAAGTCGGTCGACGAGATCGCGGCGGCCGGCTTCGACCGGGCGACGGTCGCGGAAATGACGCGCCTGGTGGACCGCAACGAGTACAAGCGAAAGCAGGCCGCCCCCGCTCTGAAAGTTACGTCCCGAGCGTTTGGCACGGGCCGGCGGATGCCCATCGCCGCCCGGTATCAGTAGCCGCGTTTACCGCGTCAAGCCCACATATATGCAATTAAAATGCCATTGATGTAAGGTCATGCGATTGGTCTCGTCCGAGCGGGTCGGAATGTGGCTCGCGGAAAATAACATTCATGTAATTTAAGTGCCCTTGACGATTATCGGATCATGACTCAACCGCTCGACGGTCAACCTGCAATGCCACCGCTGGCCAGGACCTTCAATACGGCCAGCCTCGTACGCCTCACCGGAGTGTCGCTCCGGCAGATCAACCATTGGGATAAGCTCGGCCTTGTGTCTCCCTGCCTCGAGGCCGCCCGGGGATCGGGATCGAGACGCCGCTACACCGACGGAGACGCCGCTTTGCTGCTTGTCGCCAAGCAGCTGCGGGACCGCGGTCTCGCCCTTGATACCGTTCGCCGAGCGCTTTCTGCCGTAAGACGAGCGGCCGCCGACGGCCAGCCGGTTTCCAGCGGCTACCTCGTCCTCCCGTCTGCGGGTCGGCCCAAGGTCATTCGCCAAGACGCCGATCTGCTCGGCGAGGTGCAGGCATCGTTGACGATCACGGTGCCGCTTGCACCAATTGCGCAACAGGTTGCCGACCTTCACACGCGTGTCGCACGTCCCGAGCCCGCCAGCGTCTCCCTTGGCTCCGACATCTACCCGGCCTGGCTTCTGCCGGCGGATGACGGGCGATCGTTCGAGGCGACGTGCGGCCGCTGGCCGGACGAGAAAGGCACCGGTCCCAGCAGCCGAGCCGCTCTCGCGGATCTTCAGGCTACCATTGAGCGGCAGCTTGACGACAACCGTGCGACGCAACGCCGCCAAGGCGATTTGTCGCGGAGCGCTCCTTCGCGGCCCTCCGCGTCCACCTGGGGGGACAACTGGTGACGGACCGCGGCATCGGCGTTGGGCAATTGACCCATCAGCTTACGTTCGCGAAGATGACGCGACACGTGCTAGCCTGGCGCCGCGGTGGATTGCCACGAGGCAATCGGTTATTCTCTGACCCGGGGACCGACGCGCGACCGGCGAGCTCAACCGGCAATCCGAAGAGGCATACCACGAAATGGTCGCAAGACACGATGTGAAGAAAATCCTGCTGGTGGAAGACGACAGCCGCATCCGCCTCGAAGTCTATGACGCCCTGCGCGCCGCCGATTTCGAAGTCGATATGAGCGAGACGCTGGAGGCTGCGCAGGAAGCGGTCGGCCGCGGCTACGACCTCATCCTCCTCGATCTCGGCCTGCCCGATGGCGACGGCCTCGACCTCTGCCGAACACTCCGCAGCGCCGGCGACATGGTTCCCATCATCATCCTTACCGCCCGCGACGCTCCCGACCAGCGCGTGCGCGGTCTCGATGTCGGCGCCGATGACTACGTAATCAAGCCATTCCACATGCCGGAGCTGATCGCCCGCATTCGCGTTGTTCTCCGCCGGTCCGGCGAATCGACCGGCCAGGATGTCGTTCGCCGCGGCGATCTGTGGATCGACGCCCAGGCCCGCACCGCCGGCCGAGGCGACCGGCGGATCGAGCTGAAACCGCGGGAATTCGACCTCCTGTTGTTCCTGATGAACCATCCCGGCCGCGCCTGGACGCGCGATCAGCTCGTCGAAAAGGTGTGGGGCAAGTCCTTCGGAGGGGACGCGCGCACGGTCGATCTGCACGTTGCCCGCCTGCGGAGCAAGATCGAGGACGATCCCTCGGACCCGCATTTCGTAGAGACGGTATGGGGAGTGGGCTACCGGTTCCAGGAGGAACCGTGACCAGCACCAGCGCCAGCCCGGTTCGCACTTCAACCGGGGTCAAGTGGTACCGCAGAATCAGCGTCAAGCTGGCAATTGCGCTCGGCTTGGCGATGTTCTCCATTCAGTTCCTCGCGTCGATCCTGATCATTGAGTCGTCACGGGCGAGCGTTCAGAAGCTGGAGGGCGGAACGCGGTCGCCTTCCAGGCCTTACGTCCGCTATCTCAGCCGCAACCTTGTGCTGTCGCCGGACGGCAAATGGTTGCCGACACCCGAGTCGCTTGAAGTTGTTGAAACGTTTCTCGACGCGGGGGAATCGTACCTGTGGCTCGATGCGAACGACCGCATTGCCGCGGCGGGCAAGGCGATGCGCCCGTTCGTCAACGTCGGTGACCATTGGGACCTGTGCGAGTCGCCGCAGTACTGCGGGGTCGAATTGGGGGGAGACAGGCGGGCCGGCTCAACCTGGTCCAGGCTGGCCATCGGCGGCCAGCCCATCGGCACGTTCGTTCTGCTCTGGTTCGAGGACCCCGCGGCCGCTCGCCTCGGCCAGCGGCAGTTGCAGACCGAGCTTCTGTTGCGCCTGGTCGCCTCCGGTGTTCTGGCGGCGTTGACTTCGATTCTGCTCGTCAGCCTGGTCACGCGGCGGTTGTCGAGACTGGCCGCCGATGCGAGCACGCCGCTCACGCAGAACAAGGCGATGGTCGATCTGCCCGGGCCGTTTGACGTTCAGACGGACGACGAGATCGGGCGGTTGGCGATGGCTCTGAACATCATGCGCGGGCGGATCGAGGACCTGCTGGCCAGCCTCGAGGAACGTGATCGGCAGCGGCGCGAGTGGGTGGCGATGGTCTCGCACGATCTGCGCACGCCGTTGACCGCTCTGTCGGCGTGCCTGGACCGCGCCCGTGAACGACTCGTGCGGCGCGGCGATTCTCAGGAGCGGCCGGAGCTGACGGAAGCGCTGCACGTTGCATCTCAGGACGCCACCCGCCTGCACACGCTCGTGGACGACCTGTTCGAGCTCGCCCGCCTGGACGCCGGTGAAAAGCTGCTGCTCGAGCCGGTGCCACCCGGCGAACTCGTCCGCCAGACGGTGCGAGGGCTTCAGCCGATGGCCGAGGAGGCGGGTGTCAGGCTGGCGGCCGAAGTGGCCCCGGCGCTGCCCACGGCCCGCGCGGACGGTCGACGTCTGATGCGCGCTCTCGAAAACCTGGTCCGCAATGCGATTCACTTTGCCAGTCGCATGGTTGTAGTCCGGGTCGCCAGTGACGATGGCCGCCTGAAATTCGAGGTTCTCGACGACGGGCCGGGCCTTCCGATCAAGGACGGCAACGTGGTCCTGGGCAAGGTGGTGATTGGTGAGGGAGGGGCTCAGCGCGATCGGCCCGACTCGGCCGGGCTCGGACTCATGGTCACGCGGCGCGTGGCCACGGCGCATGGCGGCGAACTCGGCGGCAGCAACCGGTCATCAGGCGGCGCCAACGTCTGGTTCACCATCCCCGTCCTGCCCGCGGTCGACGAAGCACTTCCCCCCGCGGACGAATGACCGGCCGTGTCCCTCGCCGCACTGTGCTTCTTCAAAGTGTCATAGTGTGGCATTCCATCGCGTGCGCGCCGATTCATCGGGACCATCGAGCAGTGCAGGCATAGTCCACCTTCCGTCTCAGCGAACACGTTCACACCGCTTGAATGAGGCGAATTGCGCCCCATAAACAGCTCCGTTCTCTGCAAGGAACCACCGATCTATCGGAAGCGGCGGGGCAGCGAGGTCGCGCTTGACTCGGCGCGACTTGAATCGTCGAGTGACAGCAGCCAAATGAGAGCAGGTGAAACAGCGGGCGCGTTGTAGAAACGGGCCCGCGGTTCCCGTCGTCCATCTCGGGTCTTTCCTCCACACGAGCGGAGGCGTCTGACACACAGCGGCGCCCGGTGTGCGCGCCGGACGGCTGAGGTTCGTCGTTCGTCCCAAAGGAGAGCTTGCGTTGCGATTCCCCCCTGGAATCCGGACAATGGCGGCACTGGCCGGCTGTGCGATGATCGCCTCCGCCGTTGCAGGTTGCGGGAGCGATGCCTACTTCTGGCCGCTCAGCTCCGCCGAGCCCACCCTGATCGGTCCCGCGAGTCTCCAGTCGTCCCGCGTCGGCGGCGCTTCCACACTTTACGAGATCGACTTGGAGGACGGCGTCGCTCTCGCCGTCGATGGCGCGATCGACGCGCCGGGCATGTCCGCGGTCTACGACATCGGCCGCGTTGACGAAGGCGACATGTTGGCTGTCGAAGTCGTCGCCCCGGGCGGCGGTTTGGACCCGGCCGTCGGCGTTTTCGATGACAATGATGACAGCATCTGCATCAACGACGATCAGAGCTACTACGGTGGCCGGCAGAATTCCTTCGCCCAGTTCGTTGCCCGCCGAACATACGCACACTGCAAGGTGGCCGTGACTTCAAGCCCGCGCAGCGACACTACGGGCCAGTTCACGTTGAAGCTGAGCCGCAGCAGCGGCGCTTCGTACACGCCGCCCACTGGGCAGATCGTCTACATCGATTTTGAAGGACATGACAATGTAGTCATCGGCCGGCGGGCTCCTGTGGACGTCCCGCGATTCAGCGGCGCCATGATCGATCCGCAGTACGAGCCATACACCGCGGAGCTGAAAACGCTCCTGCTTGAAAACGTCCGCCGCGACTATCGCGGTTTGAATGTCGAGATCATCGGCTCGAACGAACAGCCGACGCCTGCCAGCCTGCACACGACCGTCTACATGGGCAGCTACAACGCGGCGCTGCTGGGCATTGCCGACAGCGTCGACGCGTTCAATCAGAACCCGGCGCAGAACGCGATCGTGTTCGTGGACACCTTCCACGCTTTTGCAGGCCTGAACCCGACCGTGGAAGAGTTGGCCAACGCGCTGGCCAACGTGACCAGCCACGAAATAGGGCACCTGCTGGGGCTTAATCACACGCACGACCCGAACGGCATCATGGACATCTCCGCCAGCCTGCGGCAGATGCTCACCGACCAGTGGTTCAAGCGGTCGCCGCTCAATGACGACACGTTTCCGGTTGGCTATCAGGATGCTGTCGCGTTGCTTCTGATGGGCATCGGCGGCGATCCGACGATCGCCAACGCGGCCCGGCTGCTGCGCAGTGTCGAGGTCCGAATCCCCTGGTACGACGAAGGCCCGCGCGTGCCCGCCAGGTCGATCTGCCGCTTCGGAACCGCGTGCACGGGTGAGTGAGCCCCGAAGCGA
>JBECKQ010000449.1:0-13857 GCA_040235375.1 Phycisphaerae bacterium
GCTTCGTGCCCCCCTCTTCCAGCTGCCTCAAGACGTTCGACTTCGATCCTGCGGATGATGACGTGGATTTGGCCGATTTCGCCGTCTTCCAAGAGGTGTTCCTGGAGCCGTAGGAGGCCCCGGCATCGACCGCGGCAGAATGCTTGTCCCTCCCGATAACGCCATCCGGGGTGTTTGGCGATCGCGGGGCAGAGGTTTGGCGGCACGACCTGGAGGACGCAGCCGAGGCGGGCGATGGCTTTCGGGTCGAAGCGGTGCTGGATTCCGGCAGAGGCGCGGACCGGTCCCGGTCGATTCGTTTGGAACCTGACCTGCGAAGTTGTTGCTCAAGCCGCGCGGCAATACCGATGATGCAGGCCACCAACCTGCGGGATGGGCAACACGTGCCCATGAGACGGTGGCTCGACCTCACGTTCAACCGGCGCGTTGCGGTTCAGCAAGACATGCGTCCGCGAGCACAAGTAATAGTCCAAGTACGATCGCAGGATCCGGCGGAGGTGACGTTCGTTCAGTACGATGACATGATCGAGACACTCCCGACGGATGGATCCGATCAGGCGTTCCGCATAGGGATTCTGCCAAGGTGAGCGCGGCGCGATGAGCACCTCTTCGACACCCATATTCTTCACGCGCTCCCGGAACACGCTGCCGTAGACCCGGTCGCGGTCGCAAATCAGGAAGCGCGGTGCTTCATCGAATGGAAACGCCTCCACGACTTGCTGGGCCGTCCAATCGGCTGTCGGCTGGGCCGTGACGTTGAAATGAAGGAGAAGACGACGGTCATGGTGCAGGATGATGAAGGTGAACAGGATGCGAAACGTAGCCGTTGGAACCGTGAAAAAGCCTACTGCTACGATGTCTCGAACGTGGTTGTCCAGGAAGGTACGGCACGTCTGTGACGGCGGGTTCGGTTGACAGATCCGGTATTTATCGACCGTCGAATCGGCGACGGAGTAGCCGAGCAGGGCGAGTTCGGATTGGATACGAGGCGCTCCCCAGAGTGGGTTCTCGCGAGACATCCGTTGGATCAGGTTGCGAATCTCGGCGTCGATCCTTGGCCGGCCCACCTTGCCCGTCCGAGACTTCCATCGCCAGTAGAGCTTCCCGCCCTGGCGGTGCCAGGCCACAACCGTGGCGGGCCGAAGGATGAGCAATGCGGAGCGCCAACCTGTCCACAGCCGCGAGAGCCAAACCCAGAAGATCCGATCGCGTTTCCGCAGCCGCGGTTGTTTCGTGCGGTCCTTCAGGACCGCGAGTTGCTGCCGCAGGGCCAGGTTCTCAGCGGCCAACTCGGCGCGATCGCCAAGAAAGACTCGGATGAATGGCGCGATTCCACGCAACACGACCATTTCACACCCTCCCGACTGAGCACTACTGGCCCGGAGAGCGTAACGTGGCTATCGATCGGGCCAAGCCATAACTCCTTTGGCGGCAAGGGCTACAGAGTATTCGGGATGCACACGCGTCCATTTACCGTCATCTCCCGCGCCTTGTTAAGGGTATTCCCCCACTCGCCGCCACTTAGCGGTTCTCCCCGTTAGAGGGCTCATAAACCGGAGGGGCCGCTCTTCCAAATCCGCCACTAGCTGCAACATGCTCTATGAGCTGTTGGGAACACACATGCAACCATCCCGGAATGACAAGTGCCTGACATTCAATTGCTTCATTTGCTCCTGCAATCTGACCGGAGACTCGCTAGGCGGCGCCGCGCCACCGACTTCCCTTACATGGGTCAAGTGCTACTGGAATCGGCCGCGGTTTGGCTGAGTGGGTCGTTGTGTTAACGGCGCATTTACTGGGTTTGCGCTTGCAATTGTGCCACGCTGGTGACATACTAACGTAGTTGGGCGGGTGCGACATGCGGCGCGACGGGTTGCGGTATGGTCGCGTTCCACATCAAACGACTAATGTCGCCGGTGCCGAGGGCGATCGCGCAAGTCGGCGCGCGTCCAGCGTCAAACCCGGCACCATAGTGATCGAGGGAGGGCTGGTATGTGCAGCCGGGCACGAGGAGTTGTACGCGCCGGGGAGCATACGCGGTGCTCCGTCCTCCCGAGCAGGAACCGCGGGGAAAGCCAGGCGGATCCCCGACTCAGTCAGAGGTCGAGCCGCCCTACGGGGGGCCGCCTCCATCGTGCACGCCATCATCTCAGGACAAAACATGACGAGAGCGCTCGGTGATTCTCCGACCGGTGTCGTGCAAGTGCTGAGGAACACTGTTCGCGCATCGCTTCCGTGATATCGTTTCGGAGTGCAGCCCGAGCCGCAGAGTGGGGAGTGCGCGCCTGACCCGCCCCATCATCGAGCCCTCCCGAGTGCTTGAGTCTCCAGGGGAGGAATCAGAGACATGATGCCTGAAGCGACACTCAGCCAAGCCGTTCGGGGTTGGCGACCGTGGTGCGTGAGGGGTTCGCGGAGTGACGGGAGTATGTCCGGTGGTCGAGTGCGCCCGCGTTCGGGGGGCCGAGTCGGCACTCCCTAACGCTGCGGCGTCGAGGGTGGTTTCCGTCTCCGGCTTCGGTACGGGATTTCGCCCACGGATCCGATTGCGGTTTCTTGTGTTTGTAGTGAGGTCGCTGTCTGGTCTTCGATACAGGTTCCCAGTCGGGCGGAAGGCACGCTGCCTCCCGCCATCCCTGAGGTCGTGGTGACGTGCTGCAACTCGCTTAGCCGGCCATTTCGGTGGAGGTCAAGCCATGTCCAAGTCGCGCCAGAATACTGTCGCCGTGCTTATGCTCCTGCTCGCGGTACTGGTTGGCGCCGGGGTGCTTCTTTCGTGCAATGCTGACCCATCCAGCAACCCGTCCGCATCGCCCCCATCGGTCAATCGTGCACCCGCGTTACTGGCGCCGGTCCAGGTGGGTGACCCCATTGCGGAGGAAATCGCAGCCGCGTTGAGGGCTTTCGCGGCGCGTCTGGATGATCTGGCTCCCCTGGAGGAACTGGATGTGGAGATTCCCTTCACCAACACCAGTCCGAGCGAGGCCCTGCACCTGGGGGAGTTGTTCGAGGGCACATTGGGCAACGCACTTGCCGGGCCGTTCGCCGATCTGAACAGCCTGCACGATGCCATTGAGGGTGCAGGTGGAAGTCTGGACGGCGTGACAGTCCAGTACCACTGCGAGATAAGCGCGAAGGGTGGCGATCCTACCCTGATCGATGTCAGCTTGAATGTCGCTGCAACGCGCAGCGTCTCCCTGCCGATCCAGTTCACGAACGATGACGAGACCATTGACTTCCGCGGTGGCGGCATCGATGTCGATGTGGCTTTGAGCACAACCACGCTCAGCTTCCAACTGAATACCAGCATTGACCCGGCCGACCCCGGGGCGCGGTTCTACCTCACCTCTCTTCCCAGCATCGACGTTACCGTGGATGCCGCGGGTCCGATAGCCGGCTTCGAAGACCTTGTAGGCTTTGCCGACGTCATTGTCGGTGGCACGGCCGAGTTGGATATGGATATTGGTGTCGACTTCCTGGATCCCGACAGCGACGGGCTGCTGACTTACGGCGAATGGGACGAGACGGCCCTGGCCGATCTGGTGCAGGTGCAGTTCCGGGAGGAGGCCGGTCCGGAGGTCCAGATTGCCCTCACTCTGGAGAGCGACCTGGTTACGGAGACCATCGGCACCATCGACCTAACCGACGAGAATCTCACCGATGGTCTGAACGCCCCGACCGTAGCGCTGGGCCACCTGGACGCTTTCACCAACATCGACTCCACCCAGATCTTCGCGGGGCTGTCGCTGCTGGGCACGGCCATCGGTGGCGCCCAACAGGCTACCGACGTGCAGCTTCCCTTCCTCAAGGAGACCCTGGGGGACACCTTCCAGTTCGCCCAGCCGCTCAACGATTTCCTGAGGCAGCAGTCAAGTGCCGCAATCACCTGCGGGACCATCGACGACGATCCACCCACCGGCAGGGTTGTCAACCTGTCTGCCGGAGACGAGTTCTTCTGCCAGGCGATCACGGCGGACGTCCCCACCGCAGTGCAGTGGTTGACTACCAGCAATGTGGACGTGACAACAAACGGCGACGCAACCGAGACTGTCGGCCCGAACCCAACAGCCAACGTGAAGTTCCACATGACCGCCGACGGGCGGCCCTACGTGAAGCTCAACTTCGACGACGCCTCGGGCAAACCACGCCACGTTTCGCGCCAGTTCCTCAGCGCGCAGGAACTGCTGGACAAGCTCGTCGAACTGGGCGGGTTTGACCCAACGGGGACGAGCATCAGCTATGATCCTGCCACCAGGAGCCTGGCCTACCACCTGTTTGCGACGGTCGATCCAGACTTTGTCGAGGCTGAGCTCGACTTCGGTGACCGTCTCAAGGCAGCAACCGGACTGGCCGGACTGGCCGCAACGGCGAATGCCAGTGCCACGGTCGATCCCCATGACGTCACTCTCGACCTCACCTACGGCGTGATTCTCGTACATGAACTGGCGGACATAACGCCTGCCGATGCGGATCCGCCCGAGGACCTGGACCGCTTCTTCGTCCAGGTGAATCCGAGTCCGGACGGTCATGAGCTGCAAGCCATGGCCGACATCACTGCTGGAGTTGACCTTACAGGAAACATCGGGTTTCTAAGTGTGAGCGCTGCGGCCTCTATGCCGTTCGAGTTCGTCACGACTGGCGGTCCAACACTCGCGGTGGACATTACGCCGGAAGGCGGCATCCCGCTTGACATCGACGACCTGCCGGAAGAAATCCCGGATGCCATCCTGATCGGCGACCTCCTCCGGGGCCTGGGCATAAACGTCGCCCTCCGCAGCGACCCGGTCAGCGCACAGGTCAACCTTGGGGTGACCGGCGAACTGGTGGCGACCGCTTATCCTGCCCTCGGCGGCATCACGGCCGCGCAGGGCAAGGTCACGATCAACTGGCCGGACGTGACCATCAGCTCCCCACAGGTCAGTGTGGATACGGCCTTTGAGGCCAACTTGAGAGGTTTCGACACCGATCCGAGCATCTTCGGCGTTTGCGGCGCGTCGGCTTCTGGAACGGAGATGAGCGACGTGAATACGGACTTCAGTTCGCGTCATTGTGCCGGAGGTAGCCACGACGCCGAAGACTGCACAACCGATGATACGCTTTGCGGAACCGGGGAGTGCCGATTCGATGCTCTGGGCCGACCTCTGCGCGACCTGACCAGGGGATTCGACTGCGTGGTAACGGACGTTGTCCCCCCGAACACACTCGTCTGCGGGGGCCTGTCTGTCGAGGCAGGACCTTATTGGGCGGCGGGCGACGAGTACGAGCTGGTCGGCAATCCCGCGGACCTGCTCAGCTTGATCTTGGACAACCTGGACCTGTTCGCCCGGCGGATCGACGGGTTGAACAGCACCACCTCGCGCAACAGGGGGGGGCTGCCCGCGCTGGACGCCAACCTTCCTCTGATCGGCAACAGCCCCAAGGATCTGCTCGGGTTCATCAACGACCTGGAGGCGGCAGCCGACAAGATCCGCGCCGGGACAGCGGCGGCCATCATCGTTTGCGAAGGCCCGGAGACTTGGCCAGAGAATTGCGATCCAGACACCCCCGACTCCTGCGACTTTTACCAGCTCGGTGACGCGGAACGGCGTAACCTCGCTGGCCTGCCCGAGGACATCGTCATCCGTTGCTGGGCGGTCACCGACCAGCAAGCTTCGGCAGATGTCACGTGGGAAGTGATCGACCTCGCCGGCAATAACGGGTTCATCACAACGAGTGGTCCTCCAGACTCCGTTGGACCGCTTGCCGATGCGCATCCTTCTGTTCCCCTCACCGTTCCGACCGGCGGGACGTTGGGCAGGGACTTCGCGGTTTGGGTAAGCTACACCGGCGTCGACGGACATCCGCACTACGCCTGGTTGCCGGCCAGGCCCCTCTCGCTGCAAGGGCTTGAACATAGCATCGAGAACGCGCTGGGGCTTGGCGACGCGGCGCTGAAGCTCGAGCTGTCCGACGAGCTGAAGCGCGGCGACGGTGTTCTGGATCTGTTGATACGACTTGGTTTTGGGGAGTGTACTGCGGACAGCGAACTTGTCGGCGACTGCGCCGACGGGGCCCGGATTGTGCCGAACCCTGGCCAGCGGCTGAACCTGGACCTGAGCTCTGAGTTGCTGCCCGGGCTGGTCGGGGTCGAGGCGGAGGATCCCAGCCTCAAGCTACAGTACGCGGGCCTGGCCCAGCTCGATCTGGCTGTCCCCCTTCACGCGGATCTCGAGCCGACCGAGGTCATGGCCTTCCCGTCCAGCAAAGTCGAAGTTACGGCGGCCCTCGACACGAACAGCATTGACCTTGTGGCCAACATCGGGCCGGCAAAGTTCTCCGTGACGGGCACGGCCCAGGTTTGGGCGAAGATGTCACTGACGAATAGCGCTCCGGCAACGGTCGCGGATTTCGTGGACGGATTGGATGCGCAGCTAAGTGGGCCTGCCAGTTCGGTGGATTGCAATACCAGTGGTGTGTCGGGAGACGCCTGCGCCATCCTCACCGTCCACGCGAACACGCGGGACGACCAGCCACCAAGAGTCAAGTTCAGGGCCCCGAGTATCGCCGATAGCAGCACGTGGGAGGCGATGGTCGAGGGAGACGTTGGTGGGGCGCTCGACGCCGAGGAACTGGACTGGAATCTGCTGCTCGAGGCTTTCAAGTATCTGACCCTGCAACTCGACTCGATCCTTGTAGACGGTGGACCCCAGATCGTTCTGCCGATAGCGGGCACCCGACTCGATGGCGGAGCCGGTGTGAGCCAGAGGTTGGGCGAGGACGGGGGAGTGCTGGAGCAGCTAGACAATCTCGCTGAAGAGTTGAACAACCTCGACTCACCCACGGTAATCGGGCAGCACATCAAAAACAGATTCGAACAAGCCCTCACAGGGCTGTTGGAGGGTGATGTTGAAGTCCGGGTCTACTGTGGCCAGGACGAGTGCATGACCGACGACGCGGTGATCGATATCGATGACGTCCGAATCACATTTCTCACAAGCAACGGTACCGTTGGAAATGGATGCGACGATCCCATTGACCGCCCGGACGGCCTCGACGTTCCTTTTGACCTGGGCATTCCCGGGGTTCCGCTGAAAATCAAGGACAATACCGCACTGGTAACGCAAGCCGCTTGGCGGTTGCTGGTCGACTTCGGCCTATCGCGCGCAGACGGGCCTTATTTGGTGGCATCGGGTCCTGGGCATGGCGACGATCCCGAATTGGCCATCGATGCCGCCATGAGGTTTCCGTCCGGGGGGCAGTGTTTGGGCGAGTACCCAGACGATCCGCATACGCAGAACGGTTGCATGCAGGGCACGCTCGCCTTCCTCCAGGTCGAAGTCGCTGATCGCGACGCCGACGAGCCCGAGCTGAAGCTCACGGGCACTCTCGACGTCACATCATTCGATGGTAGAGAACGTCTACCCTTTGATCGATTGACAGCCGGACAGGCCGGATTCACGCTCACGCTCGATAATGTCGAGGCCAACGTCGATCTGCGCTTCCGCGCCGAAACTGCCGCAGCCCAGGGGATCCTGCCAGCCGTGGTCGGGACCTTCGCAGTCGACTGGGTCATCCCTGAGATTGCGGTGGATACTTCGATCGGCGGCAGGTTCGAGTATGACGAGTTCCCGAGAATCTCCTTTGATCATCTCCAACTTCACGTCGCGGAGTTCTTCACAGACTTTGTTGAACCCATGGTCTCGGAGGTCGCCAAAGCGACCAAACCGTTCAAGCCGGTGGTGGACACCATTCGCACGCCGCTGCCGCTTGTCTCCCAGCTCAGCCAGGTGACCGGCGGCCCGCCCGTCACCTTGCTGACCCTGATGGAGCTCCGCAATGGCGGGCCGCTGCCCATGCTGGAGAGACTGATCGCCCTCTATGACTTCCTCCAGAGTACGAATCAACCGTTGAACCTGTGGATCTCCCTTGGAAATGATGATGATGATGGAGGTTTCTTCGCGGTTGACGGCACGCAAGCGGTGGAGGCACTGAAAACGTACAAGAAGGCCTGCGAGCTCGTGCAGAAAACCGACTCAAAGACCAACCTGCTGGAAGATATCGTTGAAACGGAACTGGAGGTGACGGGCCGCGGGCTTTCCTTCCCATTCCTGGAGGATGCCGAGCAGATTTTCGCCATGTTGCTGGGCCAGGACGTGACGCTAATGCGCTACGACCTCGGCACAATGAAGGCTACCGCGTCGATCGGCCCCTTCACTTATTGCTGCATTCCGATCGGGCCGATCCCCGTGGGAGTGTACGTCGGCGGGTCGGCCACCCTGGCCGGGCGGTTCGCCATGGGCTACGACACCGTCGGGCTGCGCCAGACCTTTGCGGGTGAGGGCGTGGCCCATCTGCTCGACGGCGTGTTCATCGACGACCTGGACGCCAACGGCGTGGACGTCCCGGAAATCAGCCTGACCGGAGAGGTGAAAGCCGGTGCGGGGGTGGACTTGGGCTTGGTCGCCGCGGGGGTCGACGGCGGTGTGCGCATGACGGTCGCTCTCGACCTGGACGATCGCCCCGACCCCGACGGAAAACTCCGTCTGGAGGAGATCGCCGAGAAGATGTCCAACCCGATTTGCCTGTTCGAGGTCAGCGGCCGGCTCGACGCCTTCCTGGGCGCCTGGGTCCGGATCGGCTTCGGCTGGTTCAGCAAGACCTGGCGGTTCGACATCGTGAACATCACCCTGCTGGAATTCTCGGCGGCCTGCGAGCCCCCGTCCCCGAACCCGTCTGACGTCAGCTCAGGCAACTGCGTCGTGAACATTGGCCCGAACTACAGAGCGCGGAAGTTCAACCTATCCGAGGAGGATGAAGAAGTCGTGGTGCGCCAACTCGATGGCGCGGGGACGAGGTTCTCCGTGTCGCTCATGGGCTTCGAGGACGAGTGTAACATTGGCGCCAATGGCAAGATCATCGTCTACGGTGGCTCAGGGAACGACGTGATCTCGCTGGAACCGGGGGTCGTTCGGCTCGACACAGCCGACGACTGCATGGCTGAAGGCGGCGAGCTCTTGGGCACTTGCACTATTAGCAGGAAGCCATGTGCACTCGAAACCGCAGAGTACGACTGCCGGGGAGGTAGTGACGTCTGCGAGATTCCGACTACGGACGTCGAGTGCATCATCCCCTTCACAAGGCAGGCAGACATCGACGGCGGTGACGGCAACGACCGCATCAGCTCGGGGGGCGGCGAGGACTCGCTAAGAGGCGGCGCCGGCAACGACAAGATCAGCGGTGGCGCCGGAAACGATCTGATCGACGGTGGCGCTGGCGACGACGTCCTTTCCGGCGACGCCGACGATGACACGATCCACGGCGGAGATGGAAACGACCTTATCACTGGAGGTCCCGGATCAGACCTGGTCTACGGTGAGAATGGCGACGATGACCTCAACGGCGGACCGGGCGCCAGCAATGCCCGCGGCACGTGGCGCAGCTCCGACGGGAGTGACACCGTAGTCGGTGGCGCTGGCGACGATGCCCTCCAGGGCGGCGACGGGGACGACTGGCTGTACGGGGACGATCTGGAGGGGCAAGGCGGTGAGCCGCTCGACTGTCATGACTATGCCTCCTCCTCCACGGGTGACGGCGCCGACAAGCTCGACGGCGGGACGGGCGATGACCATCTGTTCGGAGGTGCCGGTAACGATACCCTGGGCGGCCAGGAAGGCGACGACTGGCTCTGCGGCAACGGCGGCAGCGACCGGCTCGATGGAGACGACATGGATGCCGGCACCCCCGATGGCGACGATCACCTCTTCGGCGGCTCGGGCAACGATCAGTTGTTCGGCCGGGGCGGCCACGACGAGCTCTTTGGAGAGGCCGACAACGACGCCCTGTACGGCGGCGAAGACTCCGACGACCTCATCGGCGGGCCTGGCCGCGATGCCCTGTTCGGCGACCTCGGCAGTGACATCCTGCTGGGCGATAGCGGTTCCATCGACGTCGCCCACGAGCCGGGCCACACCTGCGAGTCGTATCCCGATTGCAGCATTCTGGCCTTTATCACCCGTACTGACGAGCCGGCCCTCGGCGAGATCGTGGAGCACTGCGAGGTCACCATTGACTTTGAGGACCACCCGTTCCTGGACGGGGAAGGCAACTCCGACTGCCTGTTCGGGGGCGACGACAACGATCTGATTTTCGGCGAGGGTGGCCACGACCGCATGTTCGGCGATGGAATCGAAGGCTACGCCGACGAAACCCGGCGGCAGACCCACCGCGACTACATGGAGGGCAACAGCGGAAACGACGTCATGCGTGGCGGCAAGGGGGACGACTACATGCAGGGCAACGAAGGCGATGACACCATGTACGGGGACATCGGGCAGGACGACATGATCGGCGGCAGCATCGCAGCTGGCCAGCCTGACGACGTCGTCGATCCCGATAATCCGGACAACACCACGAATGACATTATGTACGGCAACCAAGGCCAGGACGTCATGATCGGCGACAACGGGAAGATCACTCGACCGGGCGGCATAAACTCCGCCGACGGCACCGTTCTCCGCGTCGTGACCCTCTACGATCTGCCCTGCGGTCCCGAGTCCGGCCTCTGGGGCAACGACACCATGCAGGGGAACGCCGGCAACGACGACATGTTTGGACAGTGTGGTGACGACACCATGCGAGGAAACGAAGGCGAGGATTATCTCGAAGGTAATAACGGTAACGACCGGATGTACGGCGGGCCGGGCCAGGATGATCTGATCGGTGGCACAGCTCGCACCGTGACCGGCGACGACTCCACCGCCGTTGACGGCAGAGCCGACGGGAGTGACCACCTCTACGGCGGTAATAACGGAGACGACCTGGAAGAGGATTATGACGTGCTCGTCGGAGACAATGCCACGGTCGACCGGCCGCTCGGCGATGACGGCCGGTGGCAGATCAATACATTCAATAACGCCGTCTTCAGGGTTATCCGACTCCTCGATGTTGGGACCATCGACAGACCTGCGGACGGTGGGGCCAGTGGCGGTGACTACTTGTTCGGCGAAGCCAATGACGACCTTCTCTTCGGCCAGGGCGGCGATGACTTCCTTTACGGTGGCTCTGGCGTCGACTACATCGAGGGCAACGACGGTGTTGACGCAATGTATGGCGACGCCGGCGGAGACGATCTGATCGGTGGCGGGTCGGCCAACGACGGTGTGATCTCCCCCGTCTCCGTGGGCAACGGCTTGCTCGACGGCGATGACATGATCCATGGCGGCGACGACGGCGATGTCCTCTGTGGCGACAACGCCCGGATCAACCGTCCGCTCGACGACAACGGGGGCTGGATCATGGAGCCCAACTCCGGCTCTCCGGTCCGGCAAATCGTGTTGTTCGATGTCGAGCACCTGGGCGGTTCGACCGACCCGCGCACAAGCGGCAGCGACACCATGTTTGGGGACGACGGGCGCGATCTGTTGTTCGGGCAAGGTGACACGCAAGTAGACGATGACGGAGATGCCCGCTTCAACGAGGACCCCGCCGACGGCGTGGATAACGACCGCGATGGTCGAGAGGGCGTGGACTCCGTGGGCTATGACTGCCAGGACGGCGTGGACAACGACCGCGACGGCTTCGCTGATGCCGAAGATCCCGACTGCCTGATAGCGATAGACGAGGACGGCGGCGGGGACGTGATGTACGGCGGCGCCGGTCCTGACTACATGGAGGGCAATCACGGGTCGGATTGGATGTTGGGCGATGACGGCGAGGATGACATGATCGGCGGCAATTCAGCCGGCGACGGCGTGATCGGCGGTGGTGTACCTCCGACCGGCCTTCCGGACGGCCACGATGTGATGTCCGGCGGCGGTGAGGATGACGTGTTGCTCGCGGACAACGGGCTCATTAAACGACCGGTGGATGCGTCGGGTCTGTGGCTCACGCATTCGGGATACAACTTCGACTTTGCGGTACGCGTGACCACCATGGCGCAGACACCCGAACCCCCCGGTGCCTTCGGGGACGATTTCATGCAGGGTGGCCCGGGCGAGGACGACCTGTACGGTCAGATGGGCAACGACTACATTGAGGGCAATGATGGTGAGGACGCCATGCTTGGCGATCTGGGCAGGATCACCAACAACATCGAAGACGGCTCGCGCGAACGATTGATCTCCATGCCCGGCCCGCTTCCGGAACACACCATCTACGCTGCCGGGACGATGCACCGGTTGGTGGAACTCTATTCGTTCCAAACCGGCGACGGGGCGGAAGGTCAGGACATCATGTTGGGTGGTGATGGCCGAGACAGCCTGCACGGCGGTGCCGGAGCGGATGTCATGAACGGTGACGGCGACTCCGTTGCGGGCGTCGATCCGATTCCCGAAACCGACGATGAGGATCACCTGTTTGGCGGCGACGGTCCCGATGTCATCTGGGGCGGTCGCGGTAACGACCACGTCTGGGGCGGGCACGGCGATGATCATCTGGACGTCCGCCCACGCGCCGCGTCCCCCGGCACGGTGGCCGATCCCCCTCTGTGGTTCACCTATGGCGGACCGGACAACTATCAGGGGCTCGACATCATTTACGGAGGCTGGGATCGTGACGCCCTTCAGGCAGACGCAGCCTCGCCCGGACCGGGTAATGTCGACAGCCTGATAGACTGGACGGGCGGCCATAATGTGTTCTATGTCTGCCCGGGCGCGTATGGCCAGGGAACGATCATCCGCCAAGGTAATCCGGCCCTGAGGGCCTTCCTGCAGGACCTCGCCGAAGGCGACGGCGCGTTTCTGACGCACACGAGCGACACCTGCGGCTTCCGCGAGGTGGGCTACGTCTTCCCCGATGAGCGGAAGGACAACTCGCACCCGCCACACCCCGATCATCCCGGCCATTTCACGTGCGACGACGGAGCCGTTATACGTGTTGAGAAGTAGCCGCTGATTGTGTTCGTTGGGCGCGAGGAGTTCGGCAAAGAGACGTTCGATAAAGGATGGATCAAGTATCGATGGCGCGGGCGCTCAGGGTATTGGGCAGAGGCGGCTGTGGTTCGGGCCAGGCATCGCGCCGGTTACTAAGCTGACGCTGGTCCGTTTCGGGACCGGCGGCGCAGCGGAGTTACTTATGCGAAGAAGCATCCGGTCGTGTTGTGTGCTGTTGGCCGCCGCGATCGCTGGCTCTGGTGGTGCATGCCGCAAATCGTCGGAAGACCAGACCGCCGGCAACCCCGGCGCGGCTGCTACGCGGGTCACAGAAGTGTCGCAGAGGCTTATTCGCGGCGATCCAGGGACGCTCGTCATCCAACGTGAGGAGCTACCCACTGACTTTGCCATTGCTGGCGGAGAACCGAAGGGAGCCAGTGAGTACAGCCAGGTCTACTTCAACCCTCAAGCACTTATGGACGAGAGCGGCGCGGAGACCGGACTGCTTGGCGTCATAGCCAACCTCACGGTTCTCGACGCCCCGGCGGCCGCCAGCCAGAGGTTTACCGATCAGGGCGGGCTCGAAATAGAGTCGGTGATCAAAGATATTCAGGTCGCCACGCCAGGGGCAGAACCCTTGGGAGCTGAGCCTTACTCAACGACGATCGGTGGGGCAGACAAGGTGCTGGCCTTCCGTGTGCATTACATTCTGGACGACGCACACGTATTCGAGTATCGCTTTCGGTTTCGGGTAGCGAATGCCGTGGGCAACTTGATTATCTCGGCACTTGCAACCGCGGAGGGGAAGGAACCCGCGACCCTCAGTAGCAGAGCCCGGTCCATAGCCGAACGGCAGGTGGCTAAGTTGAACAGCGCCCGCCGCTAAGCGGTCTTAGGAAAGTCTGTGGCGATTGAGGTGAGTTTACCGATGAGTGGCAAGGGATCAAAGTGCTCTTGGATGAAGGGAGTCATCCATGCGCCAGCCACTCTTTGTACGGAAGCTCACGAG
>JBECKQ010000021.1:0-37542 GCA_040235375.1 Phycisphaerae bacterium
ACGCTGCTATCGAAGTCGGTGTTGGCACTCATCCGAATATGCCACCCGACGAAGCGCCGGTAACGCCGTCCGAGCCGCGCCCGTGAGGAAGCGGATAGAACGTCAACTGTCCATACGCCCCACCGCCTCGAGCCCGCATCGGCATCGGCAGCTTGTCATGGACAGTGGGCGTGTGAACGCGAGCGCCATTCGCTGCGCCGCCGCGCTGGTGAGCGTGGACGAGATTCTGCCCCGGACTTGCGTCCGGGGTCCTGATGATTGCCGCCGTCATCCGGCCATCTACGGCTCGCGGAGCGCAGTGATCATCAGAACCCCCCACGCCAGTGGGGGGCACTACAGCGCTTATAGGTAATGGTGAGGACTTCTGTCCCTGGGCGGAAACGCTCATCTGTATTCTCTGTTTTTTCGTCCGCCCGCCCGGGCGGACGCAAACCTGAGAAGGACGTTTGTCGTGAGGATCATGGCGTTGGCTGCATCTCTTCGCGGGGACACTGCTGTCCCGCAGAACATCTGCCGGGTAGGGCATTCTAGAAGTCTCGCGTGGTGCCGGCAACGGTGGACGATTGATGAGATTTCTCTTCACCGACGAGCGGCCAGTCGCGAGTCAGGCGCGCGTGCCGGATCGCCAGCGCTGCATTGTGAAAGGCGGACAGTCCGCTGAGGATCCCCCAAACGAGAGCAAACTGCGCCAGATGACCGATTGCGCTGGCGGCCGAAGCGAGAGATGCCGGTGCCGAGGGCACGAGCGGGAGTGTTTTGGAGAGGACATCGCACAGCAGCGCGACAGCGAACACGCTTCCGACAGCTCGCGAGCGGCGGAGCAGCGTATCGGCGACTTCCTGGCGGGGGATGCGAACAACGAACTGTCGCATGAGCAGAAAACACCCGATCAGTACTGCGACCGCGCCGATGTATGCCAGCGATTGTGCTGCCAGGGGCGCAACGTTCGGGAGGGCGTAGTATCTCCAGATGATCGCCCCACATGTCACGGCGCCGGATGCACGGACGAGGTCGCGAAGAGCCACGCCCTTTTCAGCACCGTCGTCGCGCGGCTCCGGCCTTGTGAACAGCAGCAGCGCGATCGGCAAAGCACATATGCCCGCCACAGCAACAGCGGCCGTTATGACAAGCAGGATATGATGGACCAGTGCGAAAGGGGGTGGCAGGACAGGCCGCCAGAAGAAGATGAGGCTGAACAGCATGATCAGCAGGAAGGCGAGCATTGGGGCGGCGATCGCGCAGCCGAGCAGCCTGGCGCCTCGTTCGATGGCGAGGAGCCAATCGCGGTCGGCGAAGGCGAGCAGGTTGCCGTGCAGCGAGCGCTCGACCTTGGTTCCGCATTCGGGACAGACACCATCCCTGGGAAGTCCGCGGAGGTTGTAGCCGCAGATCACGCACTCGGGCTCTGTATTGACGGAAACGACTTCCACGGGCCGTTGCACCTTCTGACGAAAATCGGCGTACAATTCGGAGGCGGGGCGCGCCGATCTAGGATAAGGACCAGTATACACCGCCGGCCACCGTGGCGTGGGGCGGCAGGTTGAAGAAGCGGGCAGGAGCGGGTTTTCCTTGCGTTTCAAGTCGTTCATCGCCGGAGTCGTGCTCGCGGGCATCGCCATAACGGCCGGCAGCGTCATGCTGTCCAGCCGCCAGGAGCGCCGCGTCCAACTCGAACGCGAGAACGAACGGCTCGTCCAGCAGCAGCAGGCCCTGGTCCGCAAGGCCGAGCAGCTCGACCGCGAGCGCAAGGAGCTCACCAAGGTCGTCCAGCGTCTCAGTGTTGAAAAACGCGTTGCCGAGATCGACGTCCTCCAGCAGCACGTCGATGAGCTGGGCCGCGTCCGCCAGACCATCCTCCGCCTGACCGAGTACGGCCGCGACGGCAAGCCGCTGCCTTCGCAGGTGTTCGGCGTGCCCAGCGCCGTACCGCACTTCGACGCATTGGTCATCAAGTTCCAGAACGATTATGTCGCCAAGGGGGACCAGCTTCGTGGCCGGAGCATCGCCCTGTTCCGCCGCGTTTACGGCGAGACGCAGGCGCCGCAGGACGGCTACTGGCTGGGCACGCCCGGCAGCGTTCCCGACGTCTATCGCGTCAATCCCGAGCCGACGGACTTCGAGCTTGGCCTGTGGCGTGAATTCTGGTCGTACGTGATCGATCCGAAGAAGGCCGAGGAGGCCGGCGTGCGTGTCGCCCAGGGAGAGGCGGTATATGCGCCGATGAGGCCCGGCGAGCATTGGATTCTCACGCTCGAGGCGGACGGCGGATTGAACCTGATCAAGCAGTCCGGCCCGGTCGCCACGCCGGGCCCGATGGCGCCGCCCGTTGCGGCAAACACCGCCCCGTCGAAGGACGCTCGACTGCACGCACCGTCGCCGCTCGACGAGAAGTAAGCACGGGGGCATGCAGTTTTCAGTGCTCAGTGGGCGGGGTTCGCGTGTGCCACTGCTCTGTGAGCATTTTGGCCTTCGACAATTCCGCAGCCTGGCTCCGCTTCGCCACGCCAGACCGTGCCACCCGACATGGTGGACAAGCATGTTCGACTACACGAGCGATTGCACTACCCGTAGCCAACCTCGTCCAGATCGTCCTCGTCCAGACCGAAGTGGTGCCCGATCTCGTGCAGCACGGTGTGGCGAATCTGCTGGATCAGCTCGTCCTTCGTTCGGCAGATGCGCTCGATGTTCGCCTGGTACAGCGTGATTCGGTCGGGCATGCCCGGCGGGGCCTCGACGTGCCGGTCGGTCAACGGTATCCCGTGGTATAACCCGAGGAGTCCCCGGCGATCTCGAATTCCCATTGAATGCACCGTGCGCTCGTCGGGCAGATAGCGCACCTCGACCATCACGTTGCCGAAGTGCTTGGCAAAGGCCGGAGGCAGCTCCTCCAGCGCCTTGTCCACGAGCCGCTCGAATACGTCGCGCGAGACTTTCATCTCTTCAACCCCCACGCCTCGGGGCCCTGAAAACACGATGGCTACGCGGTGACCGCATGCTCGGTTACAATTCACCCCGGCGGTGGTGCACCCATCCGGTATGCGGTCCCGGCGGGCTCGCCACGTCACAGCGTTTCATGCGGACTGCCGCCGTCGGCCGAGTCAGGCGTATTCTAGCGGCAGCACCGCGATCTGGTGCCAGGGCACCGAAGTCGGAAAGTCGAGAATTCCGGCGTCCAACCACACGGAGGCAAGAGATCCATGATGCTCGCGAGCCACACCAGGCGTGCAAACAAGTGTCCAACCGACTCCCCGCATCCGCGCCGGGCGCTGCCAAGCAGAGCCGCTCGGCTCGTGGCCCTCGCCGGCGGTCTTCTCCTGACCGGGGGCTGCATGCCCGGCGGGTTTGTCATCAAGCCGGTGACGACGAACGAGCGGCTCACCGAGCAGACGCTCTATTCCGAGTCCCTCTTCCCGGCCGGCAAGATCGCCGTCATCGGCCTCGAGGGCATCCTTCTCGACGCGGAGAAGCCGGCCCTGCTCCGCCCGGGCGAGCAGCCGGTTGTGGTGCTGCTCGAACAGCTCGACAAGGCGCGGCGCGACCCTTGGGTAAAGGCGGTCGTTCTGCGCATCAACTCGCCCGGCGGCGCGGTCACGGCCGCCGAGCTGATGCACCACGAGGTTCTCCGGTTCAAGAAATCCGGGAAGCCGGTTGTCGTGATGATGATGGATGTCGCCGCGAGCGGTGGTTACTACGTCGCCTGCGCGGCCGACGAGATCATGGCGTGCCACTCCACGGTGACAGGCAGCATCGGCGTCATCGTGCAGTTGTTTGAGGTGACCGGCACGATGCAGAAGATCGGCATCAGCGCCGACGCCATCAAATCCGCCCCGATGAAGGCGGCCGGCTCTCCGTTCGAACCGCTCACGCCTCCCGAACGCACGATGTTCCAGGGCATCGTCGACGACCTCTACGGGCAGTTTGTCGCCGTCGTCGAGGCAGGGCGGCCGAAACTGAGCCACGACCAGGTCATGGCCGTCGCCGATGGTCGGGTGTTCACCGCCGACCAGGCCCTCGCCCTCGGGTTGATCGACCGCATCGGGACCATGAACGGCGCCATCGACCGGGCCAAGGCGCTGGCCGGCATCCGCACAGCGAAGGTCGTCTCGTATGTGCGGCCGTACGGCTACGTGGCCAACTATTACGGCCACGAGCCGGCGGGCGAGCCTCAGGGGCAAGCCCAGGTGAACCTGCTCAACGTCGACCTCGGCGGGTGGACAGATCGCTATCGTCCGCCGTTCATGTATCTTTGGGCTCATCCGTAGCCGCTGCGGCTCCGCCGGCAGAGCTGGCGACCGGCGCGGAAGACGAACCTGTCCCGTTTTTTGGGGGCGGCAATGCCCGGCGCGATTTTGCCAGGCCAGCTCAATGTCCACGGTCTGCTCGACGCCGGATTTCTGTTCGGCCTGATCCTGCTGGCGGCGATTGCCGGCGGATATGCCGCGCGCGTTGTACGCCTGCCGCGTGTCGTCGGCTACCTCCTCGCGGGCGTCGGATTGCGCTTCGCGCTCCTTGCCGTTCTGGCGGGTTCGGATGACCCCGAGCACGCCCGGAACATGCTCAGCGAGGCGGCCGAACCGTTGCGGGCCATCAAAACGCTCGCCCTCGGCCTCATCATGTTCATGATCGGCAACGTTTTCGAATCGCAGCACGTGAAGCTTGTCGGCCGACGCGTCTTTCGGATTTCGCTTGTCGAGCTCTTTTGTGTGGTCGGACTCGTCGCCGCAGGCTGCGCCGTTGCCTGGGGCGTGACCGGAGACGGCGCCATTCGCGAGTCCATCGCCGGGGGCGTTCTGCTCGGCCTCGTTGCCCTGGCCACCGCCCCCGCGGCCACGCTCCTCGTTCTCCGCGAGTACGACTCCAAGGGACCCCTCAGCGACACGATTCTGACGCTCACTGCCATCAACAACACGCTCAGTATCATTCTCTTTCACTCGATGTTTCTGATCTTCGCCTCGACAGGCCTGATCGCCTCGGTTTCCATCGCGGGGCGGCACGTCTGGCTCGATCTTCTGCTGACGAGTGCGGGCAGCGTCGGGTTGGGGATGGCGCTCGGCTTTCTGTTCAGCGTGCTTTACTCGAAGATCATCCTGGCGGAGTTCCTGCTCGTCTTCGTCGCCGCGCTGGTCGGTCTGGGAGTCGGCCTGGAGGCGATGGGCACCGCTCTGGGCGTGTCCTTCAACTTTCTGCTGACCTGCCTGTTCCTCGGAGCGGTGTTCACGAACATCACGCTGAACTCTGGGCCGCTCTACGAATCGTTGCGGCTTCTCGGCGTTCCCATCTTCGCGAGCTTCTTCGTGCTGGCCGGCTATGAGCTGCACGTGGAGCAGCTCGAGACGCTGGGCATCGTCGGCATCGCTTACGTGGTTTTGCGAACGGCCGGTAAATCGCTGGGCGGCTGGCTGGGAACGCGCTGGGCAGGACACTCCCTCGATCTGCGTAACTACATCGGCCTCGGCCTTCTGTGCCAGGCCGGCGTGGCGATCGGCCTGGCCGACTTCATCACGAACGCGTGGGTCGTGCACGGCCCCAGGGGCCTCGTCCCTCATCCCCTCGCGGGTCAATTCAAGACCGTGATCCTCGGCTCGGTCGTGCTCTTTGAGATCGTCGGCCCGCTGGTCCTGAAGGGCGTCGTCAAATCCGCGGGCGAGGTGAAGGCCATCACGCTGATCCGCCGCGGTCGCTCGACGCCGGCCGAGGGCGACTCCATCACGCAACTGACCTTCAACGCGCTGCTCCGCACGCTCGGGTTGTCTCATCCCACGCGCCGCCGACGGATGCCGGAAGACTTGCGTGCCCGCCACATCATGCGCTCGAACATCAAGTTCCTTCACGCCTCGGCCAAGCTCGACGAGGTGCTGCATTTCGTCGAAGGCAGCCGTTACAATCACTTCCCCGTCGTGGATGACGAAGGCTCTTTTGTCGGCATGATCCACTTCAGCGATCTGCGGACCATGATCTACGATCCGCACATGCGAGACCTCGTCACCGCGATCGATCTGGCCTGCCCCGACGACATGGTGCCCGCCGACATGCCCCTCGATGATCTGCTCGACACGTTCAAGGCGACCGACGTCGGCTCGCTGGTGGTTGTCGAGCCCCGCAGTCGCCGCGTCCTCGGCCTCGTCGAGCAACGCGACCTCCTCCGTGTCCTCCACGGCGGATCGCGAAGCGTGTGATTCTCGGCCGCTGAACTGACTACCAGCCTGGAGTCCGCGACGCACGCGGGCGTTACCGTCAACGCTGATGAGATCGCCGCCATTTCAATGTTCCTCGGAAGCTGATTCTCGCTTCAGCGACAACTGATCCTGTGGACGGCACGGCCTGTTCGAAAGAGCGGGCCGTGCTGTGTTTATAAGCGGGTCAACAAGACGGGCCGAGCGGCAGGTCGAGCCGCACACGTAAGAAAGATGACGGACGCCGTCATCCCGTCACTGCGCCGGCAGGCCCGCCCAGGCCGAGCCGTTCTCTTGATTCCCCGCGTGGATTCCGGCCCACCAATGCGCAGACTCCGGCCTTCTTCAGTCTACGCACCAGCCATTGCGCGCCTGAGTCATCCGCTCCCGCTTCCACGAGGACGAGAACGACGTCCGGCTTGCTGCCCGATAGCACGTGGCCAGCGCCCTCCAACAAATCAAGATGGTACAGGCACATCGCCAGGTCGGTTTCGGTGTTCCCTTTTCCTGGCGGCGCGAGTCTTTCGGGATGAACGGATTTCGCATTCGATTCGCGGGGAGTCGTGCTTGCGAGGTATTCTTCCAGTTCGGCACAGGTGTGCGGATCGGTCACAAAGCCATTGGCGTACAGGATTATCAGTCGAGCCTCTTCACAGGAGCCCGGGAACCTTCTTGAGCCTGGGCCGAGGCATGTAGCCGGAGCAATGGCCACAACCACGAGAGACACCTGAGCGATCATCAATTGGCGCCGGCGCATGATCGGCCCAGTTTGATGAAGATCTCGCAACAACAACGAAGGGCAAAGGATCAGCAGCAGCGGGGGAGGAACGGCCGCCAGGCGGGGTACGGCATGCAATCAACCAAGCGATGGGCGCGACCGCGCAGCCGTCGACTTATTGCCCCGTGAGGCCTGTTGCCTTGCCCGTCGTGACGGTTGCGGTCTGGCCGGGGAAGAGCGTGCTGACGATGTCATTGAAGACCGCCTGGGCGAACGCCTCCAGGACCGCCTGCCGGCCCCCCGCAGCGAAGTTGTACGCATAGTTCTTGGGCAGACAGGCGCCCACATCGAGGAAAAGAGCGGAAACGAGGAAAATGCCCAGAGCCTTGCCGTATCGCACGTGCCGCGCCATTGATACGCCTCCTTGATTGGCCGAAGTCTAACCGCCATCATCGGGCCTGTCGATTGTTTTCCGTTGACAGTCACGCGCTGTGCGAATCCGACGGCCGCGCCAACAACCACTACGAACGCTGCACTCTCGGCGGGGCCGCCCGGGGTTCCCCGGAACCGTCCCGTGCCGCCTCCGTCGACGAGCCTCCCGTCCCCAGGGCAGGCCGCCGGCTTCGATATCGCTCCAGCGCTGCCGGTTTTCTGCTATAATCGACTGACGGTGGTTGGGGCATGCGCGGGCGCCATACTCCGCGCGGACTCGCGGCGAGGAGCTTCCATAATGAAATACCATGTAACCGGAGCGCACAAGGAAACCGCCGACGATATCGAAATGGTCGTCGAGGCCGAGAGCGAGGATGCCGCCGCCCAGACCGTCAGTGGCATGCACGTCATGGTGGAGAAGATCGAGCCGGCCTCCACGCCGCTTGCGACAGAAACGGTCAGATACGAATACCATACGCTCCGCTGCGACTTTCGCGACCTGCAGAGCCATCTGAACAAGTACGCCGCGGAGTTCTGGCGCGTGCTGAATATCCACCACGACCCCCACGACGACAAGATGGTCCGCGTCGTCATGGAGCGTCTCCACCGCGTCGATCCCAACGCCCGCTACTGACCTGCGCGTGGCGCGGTCTGGCCCGAAGGAACAGGCCGTGGGTCGGATTCGTCCTCGCACGACGACACGGCCAGGCTACGCGTCGCTTCGCCCGAGGGTGCCACCCACCGCCTCGGGCATCCTGCCCTGGAATCACGGGCTGCCGAGCCCGTGCGATAAGACGGATTTGCCCGCGCGCTCGCCGTCCCTTTCAATAGGTCCCATGCCGGAACCGGTCACCTTCATCATCGGCTGCACGGGTTGCGGCAAAGGCGCCGTCGGTCGGACCCTCGCCCGCCATCTGAACGCGGAGATTCTCAGCGTGGATTCGATGAAGGTCTTCCGCCGGATGGACATCGGCACGGCCAAGCCGACCCCCGGGCAGCGCGGCGAAATCCGCCATCATCTCATCGACGTGGTCGAGCCATCTCAACCGTTCTCGGTAGCGGAGTTCGTTCAGCAGGCACGGCAGGCGATCGCCGAGATCCGGTCGCGCGGCGTGCATATCCTGGCCGTGGGGGGCACGGCGCTGTACATCAAGGCCCTCAGCGAGGGGCTGTTCGAAGGACCGTCGGCCGATCCGCAGGTTCGCTCGCGACTGCACGCCGAGGCGAAGGAACGCGGCACGCAGGAGCTGCACGCGCGGCTCGCGGCCATCGACCCGGTTGCAGCCGGCCGGATTCACCCCAACGATCTGCGCCGCATCGTCCGCGCCCTGGAGGTGCACGAGCTGACGGGCACGCCGATCAGCGAATTGCAGGTTCAGTGGGATCGTACGCGCACCGTGTTCGACTGCGCGTTCATCGGCCTGCGGCGCGAGCGCGAGGACCAGGCCCGCCGGGCCAACGCCCGCGTAAAGCGCATGATCGAGCAGGGCCTCGTCGAGGAAGTCCGCGGCCTGCTGGCCGAGCGTCCGCCGATCGGCTCGACGGCCCGGCAGGCGCTGGGCTACGCCGAGATCATCGCCCACCTCGAGAATGAGGTTCCGCTTGAAGAAGCCGTCGAAAACATCAAAATCAACACCCGCAGCTTTATCAAGGCGCAGCGGACGTGGTTCAAGCGCTTCCGCACCGCCCGCTGGATCGACGTGTCAGAGGATGACACTGCCGAGTCCGTCGCGGGCCGGATCCTGTCCCTGGAGGACACGCCGTGGTCGACGTCACCGAAATGACCAACTGGTCGATCGACCTGATCGGCGTGACCAAGACGTACGACAAGGAGGTTCACGCCCTGCGCGGGGTGAACGTGCAGGTCGGCCGCGGCGAAATCTTCGGCCTGCTCGGCCCCAACGGCGCCGGCAAAACCACCCTGGTGAAGATCATCACCACGGTCGTCCGCCCGACGAAGGCCATGGGCACGGTGCTCGGCCGGCCGCTGGGCAACACGCGCAAGCGCGGTCTGATCGGCTATCTGCCCGAGAACCATCGCTTTCCCCGCTATCTCACCGGGGCGCAGGTGCTCGATTACTACGGGGCCCTGGCCCGCGTCCCGCGCGACCTCAGGCGCAAGCGAGCCGCGGAACTGCTCGACCGAGTGGGCATCAGCGAATGGGCCGACGTTCGCGTCAGCAAGTATTCGAAAGGCATGCTTCAGCGGCTCGGGCTCGCCCAGGCGCTTATCAACGACCCCGATCTCATCATCCTCGACGAGCCGACGGACGGACTCGACCCGATGGGCCGTCGCGATGTCCGCGAGCTGCTGCTCGAACACAAGCAGCGTGGCAAGACGGTTTTCATCAATTCGCACCTGCTCAGCGAGCTGGAGATGGTCTGTGACCGGGTGAGCATCCTGGTCGAAGGCTGGGTGAAGCGGCAGGGCACGCTCAAGGAGCTGACCGAGCATGCCCGCGAGTACCGCATCGCGGTCAGCGGCGATGCGGCGCCGTTGAAAGACAGGATCGGCGAGGCCGGCGCCCGGCTCGACGGCAAGGAAGTGATCATCCCGGGACACGAACTGGAGCAGGTTAACAGCGTCATCGATCTGCTTCGCGCCAACCAGATCCTCATCGACTCGGTGCAGCCTCGCCGCTTCACGCTCGAGGACATCTTCGTCGAGGCGATCGGCGGGGCCCGCGTCGGGAAGGCCCGACCGGCCAGGAGGGCCGACTGATGCAGCTTTGGGCGCTCATCCGCGATTCCTTCCGCGAGTCGCGCGACAAGAAGATCTTCTGGGTGATGTTCGTCGTTTCCACCGTGGCGGCCTGCGTGCCTGCCGCGATCGGATTCGACAAGGAAGGCTTCTCTTTCTTCTTCGGCCTCTTGAAGAAACCCAGTGCCACGTATACGGCCGGGTCGGAGGCCGCGGTGAGCTTCATGGCGGCCATCGTGTCCGATTTCCTCATCGAGACGTACATCGCCTGGATCGGCGTTGCCGCATGCCTCATCGCGACCGCGGGCATCTTCCCGAACTTCATGGAGAACGGCGCCATCGACGTTGTCGTGAGCAAGCCGCTCTCCCGCGTGAAGGTGTTTGCGGGCAAGTACATCGGCAGCCTGGGATTCGTCCTGGTGCAGTCTGCGTATTTCGTTCTGCTCAGCTTCGTGATCCTGCGCATCCAGATCGGCGTTTGGCTGTGGGGTTATCTGTGGGCCATTCCGCTTCTCGTCGCGTTGTTCAGCTTCCTCTACTGTGTGTGCGTTCTTTTCAGCATGTGGCTGCGCAGCGGGATGTCCGCTCTGGTGCTCACGTTCATGTTCTGGATCTCGATTCCCGGCGTGGCCGCCGTTGATCGCTGGCTTGCAGGTGGAATGTCAATGGAGGGCGAGCCGGTTGCGACCGCCGTCTCGTGGGGCGAGCGGAGCTTCACGGACAAGGTTGTCCACGTTCTTCACGAGGTCCTGCCGGACACGAGCGACATCCCCGCCATCGTGCGCCGCGAGATGGGAGCGGCGACCATGGAGCAGATGTACGAGCTGTTGCGGGGAAACGAGGCCGGTGAGGAGTCGGCGGCCAATCGAGAGCTGATTCGCGAGGAGGACCGGCGCCGCGCGGAGCTCTCCCCCTGGAGCATCGTCGGCAGCTCGCTTCTGTTCGAGGCCGGAGTTCTCGCCCTCGCCGGTTGGATATTCGTACGCAGGGACTTTTAGAGCGCGGTTCGCTCGTGCGCATTCTCTACGTTATCACCGACCTCGATACCGGCGGCGTGCCGCTTCACCTGCTGCGCCTGGCGACAGGGGCGCGGGACGCCGGCCACGACGTCAGCGTGCTGAGCATCAAGCCGGCCGGACCGGTCGGCGATCGGCTGGCCGACGCCGGTATTGGCGTGCAGTCGTGCGACGCAAGCGGTCCGGCCGACTGGCGCGTCTTCGAGAGCGTGGCAAACGCGACGCGTTCGACGGCGCCCGACGTGGTGCATTCCCTGCTGTTTCACGCCAATCTTGCTTGTCGCATTGCCGGCCTGATCGGCGGCTTTCCCGCCGAGCGACTCGTCTGCGAGATCCAGACTGCCGAGATCGAGCGCCGCTGGCATCTCGCCGTTGATCGCTTGACGTTCCGCCTGTGCCGCCTGACCGTGGTCAATTCCGATTCTGTTCGTCGCCACCTCCGCGTGCACGCGGGCATTCCTGCGCATCTTCTCCGCGTCATTCACGGCGGGGTTGACGCCGCGGCGATTCAAAGTGCGGCACCACTGCCGCGCGAGTCCCTCGGCGCGCGCGAAGGGGAACACATTCTGTTGTGGGTCGGCCGGCTCGATCCGGTGAAAGGGCTGGACACGCTTATTGACGCCGTCGCCGCGCTGCTGCATTGCGTGGACGCGCGTCTTCTTCTTGTCGGCGACGGCCCCGAGGCGCAGCGCTTGCAGCAGCGTATCGCCCGTCGTCACCTGGAAGACCGCGCCAGCATGCTCGGCTGGCGCAGCGACGTGCACAATCTGATGCGCAGCGTCGATGCCTTCGTGTTTCCTTCACGCACGGAGGGCATGCCCAACGCTCTGCTCGAGGCGATGGCCGCGGGCTTGCCGATCGTGACCACGGACGTTCCCGGGTGTCGTGACCTTGTCACTCACGAGCGCGAGGGCTTGCTCGTTCCGGCCGACGACGCCGCAGCGCTGGCGCGCGCGATCGAGCGCCTGATCGACGACGCGGCGCTCGCCCGCCGGCTCGCGGAGGCCGCCCGGCGACGCGCTGAACGCGAGTTCAGCTTTGACGCCTGCCTGAGCCGCTACCTGGCACTGTACCGCGAGATCCTCTCCGGTCCGACCGGCATGTGAGGCGTATGTTCGGGCAAAATCGAGTTCGATGTCCTGATGACGCCGATTGCCCAAACCCACACGGGGCCACGACCGCCCACTTCGGCGATCAATTGGGGCGGCTGGCCCACACCCACAGATATTGAGGTCTGGTAGGCTTTACCACCAGCGGCTTGTGGCCTGAAATCGCGGGCCAACGATGCGGGCATGCGCGGACAGATTGCTCGGATTTTTTCTGTTGCACTCAGTGGTTCTGTGAGGTATTCTTTCCCTGTATTTCCCACTGAGCGGTGGGAACGAACGCCCGGTCGAGACGATTCACCCATGCCCTTTACGGGTGCCTATGAGCGAACGATCGACGCCAAGAACCGCATCCAGATCCCGGCCCAGTTTCGCACGGCCCTGGATCCGGAGCAGCACGGCGAGACATTCTACATCTGCCCGGGCGAACGGAGCAATACGCTCTCTCTTTATCCCGACCGAATGTTCGAGTCCCGCGCCGAGCAGTTGCAAACGGAGCAGATCAGCGGTGAGGACTCGCTCGCATTCGAACAACTGTATTACTCGCTGGCGAGTAGGCTCGAGATGGACAAGCAGGGACGCGTAGTCCTTCCCGAGCGACAACTGGCCTTGGTGGATCTGGGCAAGGAGATCACGCTCGCAGGCGCGAACACGCGAGTCGACATCTGGCCGACGGCGGCGTACCAGGAGTTTGTGCAGTCGTCCTTCGCGACGCGGTGGCAGGACCTGCAGAAGTTCATGCGACAGACCCTGGGGCAACGGGCCGGTGCAGCAAGTGGGCCGCAGGCGCGGTAGGCCCTCCGAGTTGTGACCGGGCGGTGGCCGAAGGCGAGCGCGATCGAATAGCAGCGCAGAGTCGGTAGTGCGAAGAGCAGTGGGCTTCAGTTCGGCCGGGACCGGCCACCAGGCGCGGTTGGCCGGTCCCGGCCTGAACGCAGGATTCAACAAAGAGAGCGGTTCCGTGGAACTAGCGGAAGTCAAGGTCGCCCGCCGGAAGGTGAATGGATTCGCCGGGCGGGGGACTGCGGGTCTGAAGGAGACGAAGGCCGCGACGGGTGCCAATGGTACCAGCTTGGTTGGGCAGATGCGGAAAGTCATGATGGACTCCTCATTCGCCAACGAGCAGACCATTCAGATCGTCGAGCAGTTGCGCACCCGCATTCGACGATTGCAGAGACTGAGCAGCCGTTATGCGGCGGTCGATCTCTCGCGATATGTCGAAGCGTGCGTCGCCTCCCTGATGACGGCCCGCCCGGCCGGGGAGTGAAAGTCCGCATGGAGGCGAGGCTTTCCCCAGCCGCGACCTGCAGTTGAGGTGGCGGGGCCGGTGAAGGATGAGGGCGTCCAGCATGTGCCCGTTCTTCCGCGAGAGGTGACCGAGCTTCTCTCGGTGCGGCCGGGCGACGTCGTGCTGGACTGCACGATCGGGCTCGGCGGTCATGCCCGACTGCTGGCCGAGGCGGCGGCAACCGAAGGTTTGTTGATCGGCCTGGACGTCGATGAAGGCAACCTTCAGGCGGCGGCGCAGCGATTGGAAGGCGGCGGTTGCCCGTACCGACTATTCCGCTGCAACTACGGGCGTTTCGAGGAGGCACTCGACGAGGCGCGAATCGACGCTGCGGACGTAATCCTCGCGGACCTGGGCGTCAGTTCGAACCAGGTCGAGGATGCGACGCGGGGGTTGAGCTTTCAGACGGAGGGGCCGCTCGACATGCGGATGGATGATCGTCTCTCCGTCACGGCGGGTGACCTGGTGAATCGGCTGCCCGAGGCGGAACTGGCGGACATCATCTACAAGTACGGCCAGGAGCGTCTCAGCCGCCGGATCGCACGTGCCATTCATCGCGCCCGCCATCGAGGGCGCATCACAACCACAACGGAGCTGGCGCAGATAGTGTGTAAAGCCGTCGGGGCGGATCCGCGCTCGCGGCGCGCCAAGATCCACCCGGCGACACGAACGTTTCAGGCTTTGCGCATTGCGGTCAATGATGAGCTCAGCGCGCTGGGCGCGCTGCTGGAGCGCGCCCCGCGCCGGCTGCGCGCGGGCGGTCGCATCGGCGTCATCAGTTTTCACAGTCTCGAGGACGGGATAGTGAAAGAAGATTTTCGGCGCCGCGCGAGTGAAGGAATCTACCGCATCGTGACGAAGAAACCGGTGTCGCCGGACGCTGCAGAGCGCGAGCGCAACCCGCGATCGCGCAGCGCGAAGTTGCGCGTCGCCGAGCGGACCGACGTTATCGTGCATGATTGATAAATCTCCAACGCCCGCGGCAGCGCGGGCTCTTGCGCCGGAGTCGAGTGTCCATGGCCAGGGAGACGAAGATTGGTCTGTTGGTCGGCATGGGGTTCATCGTCTGCTTCGCGATCATCCTCTCGCATCGCGGCCAGATCGTTGACCCGCAGGCGGGGGAGTTCGAGATAGCTGCGGTGCTCAGCGACGTTCCGTCGACCGATGACTTCGCCGCCCACCGCCGCGCCGCCGAGGTCGGCCGCACGGCAATCGCCAGCCACCCACCCCGGCATCGACCGATCGAGGCGCATGAGCCGGTCGCGCAGAACCCTGCTGAAACGGCGCGCGATCCGGAGGTAATCGAAGCAAGAGAGCCGGACAGGCGGCCCGCGAATACGCTTCGCGAGCCGCCGCCCGGCGCGGAAGGGCCGATCCGCACCGCAGTGGCCCAAGCCGAGAGCGCGAGAGATCGCTTCACGCGGCGTCGGCCGCCGATCGAGAGTTCGCAGTCTCCTGAGCCCCCTTCCGCGGACGACAGCCGAAGCTCGGTACTGCAAGCCAGTCCGCCCGCGGAAGAAGCAGATCGACCGGCGCCCGACTCGATCCTCCCGCGGCGCCGGTCGATCGATCTGTCCACACCGGAAGCGGTGCTGGCCGCGGTCGAGGCGGGGCCCATGGAGCAGGGCGTGAGGGAGACGGTCGGCGCCGAGACCGGCGAGGCGTCCGCAGTCCTGCCTGAGACCGCCACCCGGCCCGAGCCGGTCCGCGGCGAAGTGTACCGCGTCCAGCCCGGCGACAGCCTGACGCGCATCGTGCGCGAGCACTACGGCTCGGCGAGCGGCGAACTGATCCGCAAGGTGTACGAAGCGAATCGCGACCGCATGTCGAGCCCCGATCAGCTCGTCGCCGGCCACGAGATCATTCTGCCGGATATTGCCAGGCAGACGGAGACCATGGTCGCCGAGGCAAGGGTCGCACCCGCTGCTCCTGTCGCCGACGAGCGCGCGTCCGCGGCGGCCCCGGTCGCGGCGCACGAGCCTTCAGTAACGTACGAAATCGAAAGCGGCGACACCCTCGCGAAGATCGCCCGGCGGCATTACGGCACCGACTCGCGCGAGGTGGTCGATGCGATCGTCCGCGCGAACGCGCGGATCGACGACCCGAATCGAATCTCCGTCGGTCAGTCGATCGTGCTTCCCGACCTGGTGATCGCGGGCACGCGGTCGCCGGTGCAGCTCGCGACTAGCGACGAGCCGCGGCAGGAGCGGCCCGCGCCGGCACAGCAGACGCAGACGGCCGCGGCACGGCCGAAGAAGGACGATCCCCGCTGGGAGTGGTACGAGCTGAAAAAGGGTGACGTGTACACGACGGTTGCCGCGGACAGGCTGGGAACAGCCAAGCGCTGGCGCGAGCTGGTCGAGCTCAACAAGGACATCTTCCCCAATCCCGATCGGATTCGCCACGGCGTGAAGATCCGCGTGCCCGTCGGACTCGAAGACGCGACGTCGCGCGGCCTGAGCACCAGGAGCGCGGGATGACGCCGGTCAGGGCCGGAGTTTCCTTGTTCCTGCTGGGGGCGATCTGCCTGCTGGTCGTGTTCCTGCGCGCCGAGAAGGTGCGGCTTGACGCGGCATCTGCGGCGCACGAGCAGGAGCTGTTAAACCTGCGGCGGGCGACGTGGAACGTGCAGATGCAGATTGCCCGGCTGCGCGCCCCGGAGCAGATCCAGGACCGGGTGCGGCGCATGCGCCTGGGCGTGCAAGCGTCGTTCTCTGACCTGATCGGCCCGTATGACAACCAGGCCCAGCTCGCCGATGGAAACTAGGTAACAGGCTGTGACACGTTTTGAAGACGAGAGCGAAGGCCGACGCCGGCGACGTGCCGCCGGCCTGCTGTTCGGCGCGATCGTCCTCGTCTTTGTCACCCTGGCCGGGCGCCTGTTGCACATCAACCTGTCGATGTCGCCGCAGCTCTTGGCGGTGGCTGCCTCGCAGCAGGAGCGCGCCGTGGTTCTGCCGGCGCGACGGGGATTCATCTTCGACGCGCGGGGCCGCGTTCTGGCGGGCAGCCGGACGCTGCACAGCGTGTTTGCCGATCCCGCCCTGATCGACCGCCCGGACGAGACGGCGCGTCTGCTCGCGCCGATCCTGGGCATGGAGGCCGGCCCGATAGAAAACGAAATCCGCATCGCCTCCACGCCGCGGTTCTGCTGGCTGAAACGCAGGATCGACGACGCCCAGGCCGAGGCGATCAAGCACGTGCACTGCCCGGGTATCGGCCTGGTGCCGGAGTTCGAGCGCTACTGGCCGATGGGCCAGACGGCGGCGCACGTGCTCGGGTTCGTCGGCGTGGACGACGTCGGCCTCGAGGGCGTCGAGGCGATGTTCGACAAGCATCTTCGCGGCGTGGACGGCCGGCGAATGGTGCTCTGCGACGCGCGGCGACGGGCGATCGGGCCCGGAAGCATCGACAACGTCGCGCCGGTCGACGGCGGGCACCTGGTGCTCACCATCGACGCGATTATCCAGCGGATGGTCGAGAGCCGCCTTCTCGAACAGGTCGAGCAGCACGGCGCAGAAAGCGGCGTAGCCGTGGTGATGTCGCCGAAGACCGGCGACGTGCTGGCGCTGGCGTGCGTGCCGACGTTCGAGCCGGCGCAGTACGCCGACTACGACGCCGACGCGCGGCGCGACCGCGTGATCACCGATCCGGTCGAGCCGGGCAGCACGTTCAAGCCGTTCGTCATGGCCGGCGCGCTCGAGGGCCGATACGTGCAGCCGGACGAGCGGATCGACACGCACAACGGCGTGTATTCGTTCGGCAGCCGGCTGATGCACGACTCGCACGCGCACGGGGTGCTGACGGCGCGCGAGATCATCATCTACAGCAGCAACATCGGGATGGGGATCATCTCGACGCGGATGGGCAACCCGGCGCTGCACGAGATCATCACGCGGTTCGGATTCGGCTCGACGACGCAGATCGGGCTGCCGGGCGAGAGCCCCGGAATCGTGCTGCCGGTGCGTCAGTGGACCACGTATTCGACTACGTCGGTGTCCATGGGGCAGGAGCTGGCGGTGACGCCGATCCAGCTTGCCACCGGCCTGTGCGCGATCGTTAACGGCGGGGTTCTGCTGCGGCCGCGGATCGTGCGGGCGACGATGTCGGCGGACGGGGAGTTGGTCGACGCGTACCAGGGGCCGGAGATCATCCGCCGGGTGCTGACGGAGGACTTGTCGCACCAGCTTACGCGTGAGTTTCTGGCGGAGGTGGTGAAGCACGGCGGGAAGGAGCTGGATGCCTCTCCGTATACGATGGCCGGCAAGACGGGCACGGCGCAGGTGCCGTACAAGAACCGGCGGGGGTACGAGCCAGATGCATTTGTAAGCTCGTTCATGGGGGCCGCGCCGGTGGATGATCCGGAGGTTGTCGTGGTGGTGATGCTGCGGAAGCCGGACCCGAAGTACGGCCACTTCGGACGAGTCGTATCGGGCCCCGCGGTGCGCGACATCGTGAAGGCGACGCTCGAGTACCTGCAGGTGCCGCCGTCGGAGGAAGTGGAGGCGCCGGCGGAGTAGGCGCGGGATTGGCGCCATCAAGCGGCGGCATCGGGAGGGGGTCAGGCACGTTTTTGTGAGACGCCGCGAACGAATCTCGCTGTGCGAGGTGCAAAGAAGTCACGCGGACCGCCTCTGCATCGTGGCAAAAACGAGCCCGACCCCGTGGAGAATGCTTGCTCGCCCCGGTCGCTAGACGCCGGGACGCGTCGCTGCGACCGGGGCGTGTGTCTCTCTCCCCCAAGGCCTGGGATTACGCGCAGTGTGCAGGAATCGCCGAACGAACGGCCGGATCCTGGATCAGGGTTTCCCGTAGCTTGTACAGCGCACCGGTCTGAATCTGGCGGACACGCTCCTTGCTCAGGCGGATCAGGCCGCCGATCGACTCGAGCGTGTCGGGCTTGTTCGCCTTGGGACGCAGGAACCGCCGCTCGATGATGAACCGTTCCGTAGGCGTGAGGTCGGCGGCGTTGGCGTCGAGGACGATGGCCAGGCGGTCGCGCAGAAGCGTCAGGTCCTTGTGCTCCCGGGTGTTGTTGGTGGCGACGCGCTCCGCGTTCGCCTCCATGAAGTCCTGCAAGACGCGCCGACGGCGCGTGGACTGCTTGCGCACGCGCCAATATCCACGGATGATGGCGTTGCACGCATAGGTGCTGAAGCGGTTGCCGCGCCACGGGTTGAAGCCGAGGGCGGCGCGATAGAGCGCCCAGAGCCCCATACTGACGTACTCGTCGCCATCGCCGTCGCGGATGCCCGAACGGCGGCGCATCTCGTAGACCAGCCCCATGTTCGCATTGACGATAAGATCGAGGATTCGCCGGTGCAGTCGCAGAGCGGCCCGCGACTCGTCTTCGCCCGCGGGCCGTCCGTTGCGTCGACGGGCGGCGTATCCCGCGGCATGCATACCCTTGAACAGGATGTCTTCCGCCTCCGCGGAGCCGGTTACATCTTCCGGGCTGGCGTGATCGACAAGCTCGCGGGCGGCGTTCATCAGCCTCTGGCGGGCCTGCTTCCTGTGGAGCTGTGGGTGATCGACAAACATGGGACTGTTGTAATCGTTCATGAGCGTTTCCCTTGGTTGCCCGTTATCTCCGACATTCACTTCGCGCTGCACGATGCATTGTGTGACGGCTGCATGAGGGTGACCTTAATTCTGGATTAAATATGTCTTAGGCATAGCCCGCTTGGCGGACGCTGCGGATACAGCAGTTGCCGGCGAGGAGCGGACCGCCGCGGATGAGGGCGGCTGCGCGTCCTGACCGTCGGCGCGCGCCCGCCGTACCTCCGCCGCGGTGAGCCGTCGTCTTGAGAATTCACGTCCGAGAAGACCAGTCGCCGGCCACGGACAGGCGCCGCGGGGACGGGTATGGCCGGTGGGGTGCGTCGGCCTCAATCCTGGCGTTGGACTCGTCGATGGAATTATCAGGGATCTGTGAGAGCCATGCGCCGAGGGGCCGCGCCCGCTTGCGTTGCCCCCCAACCGATCGCCCGCGGGAGAAGACCGGTGAGCGTACCAGCGACGTACCAGATCGAGGAGGTGGCGGCTTCGCTCAAGCAGGCGGCCGCCGAGGCGCTCGAGGCTGAGTCGCCAGAGGCGTTCAGCTTCATCGAACGTCAGGTCAACGTGCTCGATGCGCGTGTCCGTGAAGTCCAGCAGGCGATGTGGGCCACCGAAGGGCGAACGGCGGCCCGGCATCTCGAGGGCGGCCAGACGCTGACCGAGAGGGACATTGCCGTCATTCGCACCTTCCTCATTTCCGACGCGGAGGGTTACGTGAGCCGGAAGGGGCAGGTGGGCTTTCCCCAATGGATCGGCCAGCTTATGCGGCTGATGGACGACGTGGAAACGGCGGCGTCGCGACTCGACCGTGACAGCATTCCCGATCTGCGGGGCACGTTGAAGGCTGCGATCCGCCTGATGCCCGACATTCGTGGCTACCTCGAGGAGAAGCAGCGAATCCAGCAGTTCGAGGTGTCGTTGCGGAAGATGGACGGCCCGTCGCGCGCGGCCCTGGCCCGTATCCTTCGCGAGCAGATCTCGCCCGCCAGTCGATAGTGCCGCCCGGCGCGGAACGACGCGCTATTCGGTGGTCGGGCTCTCCGTCGCCGTGATGCAACGATACACGGCATACCGCCCCTGGTGAAACAGGCATTGGCCGCCGCTTGCGCGGAGTCCTTCTTCATCCTCCGGCGTGCGGCACAAGGCCAGCAACGGGCGGCCGACCTCGTCGATGGCACGGTTCTGGCGCGGCGTCAGCGGGGCGCCGTCAAACACCGAGGCGACGATTTCCCTCCGCTGGTCAACGCGAGGGTCGGCGGGCAGGCACCAGCCGGGCAGATCGATGAACAGCCGTCGCCCGGTCATGGCCGGCACTTCGCTTTCCGGCCCATAGAGATTGCATTGCTGTCCATCACGCAGGTCAAACATCAGTGCCGCACGTCGCGGAGTCTGATCCGCAATCCAAGCGTAGGTTGTCGCCAGATCGGCGTCGCGACCATCGATCAAGCGAGAGCCGTCCGTATGCAGGGGGATCGGCGCGCGGTACAGCATCGCGCCGACGCTCAGCATGGCCACGGGTGCGGACGTGGTCAGGAGCGTCCAGCCGATCGCCCGCGTACGGCGGTCGGCAGCGGACGAACCGACGAGCGTGGCGGCCGGCAGCGCGAAAAAGAACATCGCCAGATTGAAGAAGCTGTGCTCCCGTCCGAGCGGAACGTGGCCGAGCCAACTGACGAACAGAAGTGCGGAGCCGGCGATCGCCAGCGTTTGCAGCCGGGCGTCCGCCAGGAGCCGTCGACGCAGGGCGCAGACGACCATGACGATCGGAATCGCGCCGAAGAGGCCCACGTGGAGTCCCTTCCAGGCGATCATGCCGAGATGTGTCTCCAGCGGCAGGCCGACGGAATGACCGGTAAGCAACTGGTGATAGGTAGGCAGGGCGACAAACGCGCCCGTGACAAGCGCGGCGATTGCCGCGATGACGGGAATCCGTTCGCGGGTTTGATCCGGGCTGCGCCACCTGTCAGAGACACGCGCGACGACGACGGCCAGGCTCAGCGAACACGCCGCACCCACGCCGACGATCGGATTCATCGAGCAGGCGATGGCGATGGCCAGGCCGATGCCGAGCACATGTCGCCAGGAGCGCCGCGGCATCGTGCAGACCATCGTGGCCGCAGCCAGCGCCGCGAGGAAGGCCGCCCCACGCGAGGAAGGCTGCAAAAAGAAAAAGAAACCGCTGCCCCAGCGGACGCCGTAATCCGGGTACATCGCCCGCAGCAGCGGGTGGCTGGGGCTGCACGCGAACGCGCCGATCGACAGGCTGAGCGAGCCGTTGGTCAGATCGTGCAGTGCGAACAGCGGCCCGAGCGGATTGACGGCGAACAACGCGATGATTGCGGCGACAAGGCCGGTCAGACTACTGCGTGTCAGTCGCTGCGAAAGCCAGCCGAGCAGAAGGACGACGCCCGCTAGCGCGAATGCGTTCACCGCCTCCGCTGCGCCGACCGCGGTGCAGCCCGCCAGTCGCACGATGCCGGCCAGCAGCACGTGATAGGTCCAGTAGTAGGGCAGGGGCAGGCCGGTTGCGAGCGGGTTGTCCGGCGGAATGTCGCCGTCAAGCACCGACTGGACGATCGCCGTGTGCACCAGTCCGTGGTACCCCACGAACGAGCGCGGATTGAGGCGATGAATTGTCAGCACCGCCCCGGTGAGCGCGGCCGCGAGGGCGGCGGACTGCAATGCCACCTTTCGCCCCTGACCTGCGCGCGGGGCGACGACGGCCAATTCGCCGGTGCGGTGCTTCTCGGCCTTGCCGGCGGTCAACTTATGGGGCAGCGAAGTCATTGGACGTAGCCGAGGCTGCGAAGCGCGTCGGTCGTGTCGTCGTCGAGCGAGTCCGGCACAAGCTGCATGGGCCGGTCGCCGTTGGCGTAGCCGGCGGGAACGCCGCCAGGATCCCGTTCGTTACGGATGAGTTCCGCGAGGACCTGATACGCAGGTTCTGCGTCGTCCACGGGCAGGCGATTGCTCTCGGTCGGATCGTTGGCGACATCGTATGCCCAGGCCATCCGTGGGACGTTCGACTTGCCGTGCACGACGACGACTTTGCGGTGGGCGTAGATGTACGCGCGGCGAAGGCCGCCGGAACCGGCGCTGTCGCGACCTTCCGCATAGGGCGGACGAGACGAGATGTCGCCTCGCAGACTTCTGCCATCGATTCCTTCAGGAGTCGGCAGGCCGACAACAGCGAGAATCGTGGGCGTCACGTCCGCGATGGAAACAGGCTGATTGCATCGGCCGGCGGGCACCGAGGGGTGCTTTACAATCAGGGGAACATGAATCACTGCTTCGTCCACGTCGTAGCCGTGGCAGAAGTACAGAAAGTCCCCCTCCACCATTTGCTCGCCGTGGTCAGCCGTGATGATGACCAGCGCGGTGTCGAGTATTCCGAGCGTCTTGCAGTTTTCGAGAAAGCGGCCAACCTCCTGATCGGTGTAGGCGACTTCCTCATCGTAGCGATCGACGTAGTCAAGCCCGTCGGTGACGCCCGGCTCGCGCACGTATCCGGGGATTCTCTTTGGATCGACGGTGACCGGTTCATCGTGTCGGAACGTCACGGGGGTGCCGGCGGGTGGCCGGTAGGGGCCATGCGGGTCGATGTAGTGCACCCAGAGGAAGAACGGTCGGTTGCTGGAGCGCTGTTCGATCCATTGGATGGCCGCATCCGTCGTGCGCGAGGCCTTGCGCTCGAGCATCGCCGGCCGGTGCGGCTCCGGCTCGTCCACGGCGTCGTCGTAGTGGTCGAAGCGGTCGCCGAGGCCGATCGCCTTGTCGCTCAGGACGATGTTGGAGACCACCGCCGCGGTTTCGTAACCCATCTGCCGAAGGCGGTCGGCGATCGTCACGGTCTTCGGATCGACCTTTTGCCAGAGTAATCGGATGCGATGCGTGTACGGGTAATAGCCGCTCAGGATGCTGACGATGCTGGGGGACGTCAGCGGTGAAGTGGCATAAGCCCGGTCGAAGACGCGCGCACCGGCCGCAAAACGGTCAATCCGGGGCGTCGTCGGCCGGTTGTAGCCGTACAGGCTCATGTGATCGGCGCGGACGGTGTCGATGGTGATGAGCAGGACATTCGGCCCTTTGAACGGATGCACCGGCATGACGGCAGCCGCCCCCGTCTGCACGGCGCATACGCTCGCCGGCCCGGACCAGAGCAGGTGGGCGGCCACCACAATGCCAACAGCCGCCACGACGCCGAACAATAGGCGAGCCATCGTCGAGTCTCCCTGAGCGCGATGCGGTGGGGGCGCGCTCGGCCGGCGCGCTCGTCATCCGCATGGATTATCGGCACTTGCGGCGGTGCGATTGAGGGACGCACATCTCAACCCGCCTGCCGAGAGTTCCGATAACACGGCGCAGCTTCATGTAGCCCGTTGGGGGTAGAATCCATGCGCAGCGGCGAGAGTCATTCGCGATCGGCCCCTCCCCAGCTTTCCGTCGTCATACCGCTCTACAACGAGTCCGAGGTGTTCGAGACGCTCATCGTGCGCCTGCGGCGGGCGCTCGAGAACCTTGCCATCAGTTGGGAGGTTATCCTCGTCGACGACGGCAGTCGGGACGGCACCGACCTGCTCATCGCCGGACTCAGCGAGATCGACGCGCGGTTCAAGGGCGTCGTGCTCAGCCGTAATTTCGGTCACCAGGCGGCGCTTTGTGCCGGGCTGGAGCACGCGAGCGGCGCCGCCGTCGTCAGCATGGACGGCGACTTGCAGGATCCGCCGGAACTGCTCGGCGCGCTCGTTGACCAGTGGCAGGCCGGCTTCGAGATCGTGCACGCGCGCCGGCGGACGCGCAGGGCGGCGTGGTGGAAACGCGTGGCGTATCACGCGTTCTACCGACTGTTCCGCTGGGTCACGCCGATCGACGTGGCGGTGGACGCGGGTGATTTCGCCCTGATGGATCGCACGATTGTCGATCTGCTGAACGCGATGCCCGAGCGCACCCGTTTTCTCCGCGGTCTGCGGGGCTGGGTCGGTTACCGCCAGACGACGGTGGAATACGACCGGCCGGACCGCGCCGCGGGCGATTCGAAGTACAGCCTGCGGGCGCTGTTCCGCCTGGCGTACGATGGGATTATCAGTTTCTCCGATCTGCCGTTGCGTCTGGCGACGCTGGCGGGCTTCGGCGTCTCGGTATGCTCGATTGTCTACGGGTGCTACATCGTGGCGTGGCGGCTGGTGACCGGTTCGCAGGTGCCAGGCTTCGCGACGCTGATCGCGGCCATCGCCTTCCTCGGCGGAATTCAGCTCATCGCCCTCGGCATCTGCGGGGAGTACATCGCCCGCATCTACCACGAGGTAAAGGGCCGGCCGCACTACCTCGTCCGCCGATGGCTGAACGTGACACCACCGAACGCGCCGCATGCCGGCGCGTGGAGCGATCGGCCGCGATTGCACCACCTCGGTGACGGGCACACCGAACCGGCACAAGCGAGAGGATCCGGCATTCCTCGCAGCCACGTCCGCCGGTTCAACGTTGACTGATGGCTTGTCACGTTCCTTGAGTTGGTTGTGCCGGGCGTGGTACATCCGCGGCGGTGCGGCGGCGGAGTTGGCCGCAGGCGCTGTCGATGTCCAGGCCCCGGCTGCGACGCATGTGGACGTTGACGCCGTATGCGCGGAGCTCGTCCTGAAAACGCCGGGCGGCCTCGGCGGTGGGGCGGTCATAGCGGAGATCGGGCACCGGGTTGTAGCGGATCAGGTTCACGTTGGCCCGCATCGTCCGACACAGGCGCGCGAGTTGAACGGCCTGCGACGGCGCGTCATTCACGCCGGCCAGCAGGACGTACTCGATCGTGATCTCCCGACCGGTGCGCTCGAAGTAGTAGCGGGCGGCGTCGGCCAGTTCGGCGATGCGAATGCCCTGTGCCCAGGGGATAAGCTGCTGCCGCAGTTCGTCCGTCGGCGCGTGCAGCGACAGCGCCAGCGTGACTTGCAGCCCCTCATCGGCCAGCCGGCGCATCTGCCTGGGCAGCCCCACCGTGCTGATCGTGATCTTGCGGGCGCCGATGTTCATCCCCCAATCGGCATTGATCGCGCGCAGCGCTGCGACCGTCGCGTCGTAGTTCGCCAGTGGCTCGCCCAGGCCCATGAAAACGATGTTTGTCAGCGGACGGTCCTCGCTGCACAGCGCGCGGACGCGCATGGCCTGCTCGACGATCTGTGCGGCGGTCAGATTGCGTTGAAGTCCGCCGATACCGCTCGCGCAGAACAGGCATCCGACGGGGCAGCCGACCTGCGTCGAAATGCAGGCCGTGTGCCGGCGATCGTCGGGAATGAGTACGCATTCGGTCGTCTGCCCGTCCGCCCAGCGGAGCAGCAGCTTGCGCGTGCCATCCGTCGCCGCGGATTCGGCGGCGATCGTTGATTCGAAGACATGGAATCGGTCGGCCAGCGCCCGGCGCAGCGATTTCGAAACGTTAGTCATCGCGTCTGTGCTTGTCGCTCCGTGGCGGTAAAGCCAGCCCAGGATTTGCCGGGCCCGATACGCCGGCTCGCCAAGCTGTGCAAGGCAGTCCGCGAGCGTCTCGGCGGATTGACCCAGCAGCGGCAGCGTGGTTGGAGCGGTGTCGCTCGATTGCATCAACGGATTCTATCACGCGGTGGGCGTCAAGACCGCGATGAGGCGGCCTGCCGGGCGGTCGTTTTCGAAGCGGCGGCGCGCCGTCCGGACCCGCTCGACCCGCGACGGGCCGGGCGCTTCTTTCGCTTCTTCGCCGGAGAGGCCGGCCGCTTCCTGCGCTTCTTCCCGCCCTTCGGCTCGCTGCGGCTTGCCGTGGAGGTCGATCGTTTGGCCCGTGTCTTGCGCTTGCGGGCGGAGACGGTGGCGGGTCGCTCGGGGGCCGGCTGGCGGAGCTTCGAGAATGCCGTCTTGATCGCGTCATCGATGGTCTTGACCGGCACGAGTTTCAAATCCGCGTGCACCTCGGGCGGCAGTTCCACCAAGTCCTTCTTGTTCGATTCGGGAAAGATGACACGGCGAATCCCCGCCCGATGCGCGGCGAGGAATTTCTCCTTGATGCCGCCCACCGGCAGAACGTTGCCGCGCAGCGTGATCTCGCCGGTCATGGCCGTCAGCCGGTCGACGTGCTTGCCGCGGATGGCGGAAAGCATGGCGGCGAAGATCGCCACGCCCGCGGACGGGCCGTCCTTGGGCACGGCGCCCGCAGGCACGTGCACGTGCAGGTCGTGGCTGCGAATGGCGTCGGTGGAGATGCGCAGTTTTTTCGCCCGGCTGCGGATGAGCGAATACGCCGCCTCCGCGCTCTCGCGCATCACGTCACCGACCTGGCCGGTCAGCTTCAGGTGTCCCGATCCCGGCATCCGCGATGCCTCGATGAACAGAATGTCCCCACCGACGCTCGTGTACGCCAGGCCGGTGGCGACGCCGGCGACATCTTCGCGGGCGGCGATCTCCGACACGTACTTGATGGGACCCAGATCGGTGGATACGACGTTCGGCGTAACGGTGAGTCGGTCCTCCTCGCCGCGGACGATCCGCGCCGCCCGGGCCCGGCAGACGGCGCCGATCTGGCGCTCGAGCTCGCGCACGCCGGCCTCGCGCGTGTAGCCGGAGATGATCAGCTCGATGGCCTTGTCGTTGAACCGGACGCGGTCGGCGGACAGTCCGTTCTCGACAAGCTGCCGTGGTACAAGGTAATTCTTCGCGATTTGCAGCTTTTCATGCTGCGTGTAGCTCGACAGCGTGATGACCTCCATGCGGTCGCGCAGGGGGGCTGGCACGGGATCCATGTAGTTCGCCGTCGCGATGAACAGGACGCTCGACAGATCGAACGGCACGTCGAGGTAGTGGTCGGTGAAGGTGTCGTTCTGCGCCGGATCGAGCACCTCGAGCAGGGCGGAGGCCGGATCGCCGCGGAAATCGGCGCCGATCTTGTCCACCTCGTCGAGCATGAAGACCGGGTTCCGGGAGCCGCACTTTTTGATCTCCTGGATGATCCGCCCGGGCAGTGCGCCGACGTAGGTTCTCCGATGGCCGCGGATTTCCGCCTCGTCGCGCACGCCGCCGAGCGACATGCGGATGAACTTTCGTCCCAGGGCGCGGGCAATACTCTTGCCCAGCGACGTTTTGCCCACGCCCGGCGGACCGGCAAAACAGAGGATGGAGGCCCGCCCCTCGGGGGCCAGCTTTCTGACCGCGAGAAACTCCAGGATTCGCCGCTTGATCTTGCTGAGCCCGTAGTGGTCGGTCTCGAGAATGCGCTCGGCGCGGTCGAGATCGAGGTTGTCCTCCGTCTGGTGCGCCCACGGCAGGGCGATCAGCCATTCGACATAGTCGAGGGCGACGGAATACTCCGGCGAGGCCTGCGGGATGACGTCCATCCGCTCGACCTCGCGGTTCGCCACCTCGGCGACGGTCTCCGGCATGCCGGACTCGGCGACCTCTTTCTTGAGTCGCTGCGTGGTGCTCGCTCGGGCATCTCCCTGGCCGAGCTCGGACTGGATGGCCTTCATCTGCTCGCGCAGATAGTACTCGCGCTGCGACTTGTCCATCTGCTCCTTGACCTGCTGCTGGAGCTTGCTGGACAGTTCGAGCACTTCGAGCTGGCTGGTCAGCGCGGCGTAGACCTTGCGCAGGCGGTCGCTGACGTCGAACGTTTCGAGCAATTCCTGCTTGTGCACGACCGACAGCGAGAGGTTGGCGGCAAGGAAGTCCGCGAGCGCTCCGGGCGTGGCGACGTTGGCGAGAATCATCTTCGCCTCGTCGGGCACGTTGGGAGACAACTGCATGACGCGTTCGGCGGCGAAGCGCACATTGTGCATCAGCGCCTCGATCTCCGTCGTCGTCTCCGTGCTGTCCTCCCGGGGGTGGACCTTCGCCTCGAGGTAGGGCGTTTCCTGCGTTGTGGTTTCCAATCCGACGCGCACGACGCCGTGGACGATGATCGTCTCCGTGCCGTCCGGCAGCTTGAGCATCTTCAGGATGCGGCAGGCGCTGCCGACGCGGTAGAGATCGTCCAGGCGGGGGTCCTCCGTTTGCGCGGCGCGCTGCGTGAAGACGCCGATCATGTGATCGGAGGCGAGCGCCAGGTCGAGAACGCGCTTGGATTTTTCGCGCCCGACGTTCAGCGGCATGACCGTGCCGGGGAACGCCACGCTCTCGCGGACGGGCAGGAGGGGCAGCTTTTCCGGAATCGGGGGTTCGCCTTCGTCTCGCTCATCCTCATCACCGCGTGAGGAATCGACGAGCGACACCGCCGTTTCGCTCTCGTTGCTGTCCGGGCTGCGTTCTTGTTTTTCTTCGTTCTCGGTCATTGCTGATCGGCTGCCTCATCGGGGCGCTTCGGAAGCGTGATCCAGAGGTACCCGTTCTTGTAGTTCGCCTTGCTGGCCGAAAAGTCGAGCTCCACCGGCATCGGCAACTGGCGATGGAAGGTGCCGGAGTCGATTTCCATGAGATGGACGCCAATCGGTCCCTGCGCCTCCGGCACGACCGGCTTGTGCCGCTGGCCCCGGACGTGGAGAATGCCTCCCTGGACCTGCACGTCGAGATCGCCGGGGGCCATTCCCGCCAGCTCGACGCAGACCACGACGCGATCCTCCATCTCGTAAATGTTGACGTGCGGGTCCCACAGGTCGCGGCCGGCCGAGCGAAAATAGCTCGGGCCGGTGATGCCTTTCATCATCGCCTCCATGCTGCGGGCGAGTTTCTCGAAGTTGTCTTCGAAGAAGTCCATGCAACCGGCGCCAATGCGAGATGTGTCCGGCCGGCCCCCGTGGCGCCGCACCGCGACCAACTGACCATCCGCCCGCGTTAGTCACCAGCTTCTGGTACGTTGCCGTAAGTGCCGGCGTCCGCTGTTCCGATGCATCGGGATTCCCTTAGCCTCCTCGATCACCTCTTCAAGGTCGCCTCCGGGAGCCTTCCCGACTCGTCGGGACACGCCTGGCATCCACCGACCCTTACGCCGACGCGCGACGAACCCGGTGAATAATGCGGGCTAGCGGGCGGCGACTGTACCGGCGTGTGCCCGAACGGTCAAACGGCCGGGGCGTCTTGTCGCTCGGCGGCTCGCCGCGTATGCTTTCCAGCGATGGCACCACGCACGAAAACGACATTGACCGCACTCCAGGAATACAAGCGCAGCGGCCGCAAGTTCCCCGTGCTGACCTGCTACGACTACAGCACGGCGAGGCTGATGGCGGCGGCCGGCGTCGAGGTGATCCTCGTCGGCGACACCTACGGGGAGGTGTGCCTCGGGCATTCCACGACCCTCCCGGTCAAGCTGGATCATCTTCTCACGATCACCGAGGCCGTCCGGCGGGGAGCGCCGGACGCCTTCCTCATGGGTGATATGCCGTATCTGACGTACCAGATTTCCCCCGAAGAGGCGATCCGCAACGCCGGGCGTTTCATGGCAGAAGCCGGGTGCGACGGCGTAAAGGTGGAGGTGGATCGCCGTCATCTCGCCACCGTCGCCGCGATGGCGGCGGCGACGATTCCCGTCATCGCTCACCTGGGTCTTAAGCCTCAATCGGTGCATCTTTACGGCGGATACGTCGCCCAGGGCAAGGCCGCGGAGGCCGCGGCGCAACTCATCGAGGACGCGGTCCTCATGCAGGAGGCCGGCGCCGTGGGGCTCCTGCTCGAGGCTGTGCCCAACGAAGTTGCGCAGATTATTACCGAACGCAGCGCGCTGCCCGTGATCGGTTGCGTCGCGGGACCGCACTGCGACGGTACCGTGGTTGTGATGCACGACATGCTGGGGTACGGCGGCGGACATCCACCACGATCCGTCAAGCAATACGCGAATCTCAACTCCCTGCTTACCGAAGCGTTTCGCGCCTACGCCGATGACGTTCGCGCCGAGTGCTTTCCAACCGAGCAGAACGGTATCACGATGCCTCCCAAGGAGTTGGAGAAACTGCGCCGCATGGTCGCAGCGCCCGAGCGGGAAAGAGTGACCGGTTGATTTGCTCGCCCGTTGGCGCGGGGCGGCGAGTGCAACTTGTTTCGTGGTTTGCTTCCGTCACCGACGGTTGCTTGACAGCTTTTCGCACGAGAGATAGTTTGACGTCAAGCCACCTGAGGAAACGATCATGCTCATCCGAATGGACCTTGCTCGGACGATTATCGTGGAAACGAGCGAGTCGCAGGTGATCGTTCTGAGGGAACGCAGCGGCGATCGGCACCTGCCGATCGTCATCGGGATCAACGAAGCGTTGGCAATCGATCGGCGGTTGAAGGGGCTCCGAACGCCCCGGCCGATGACGCACGACCTGCTGGCGAGCGTGATCAAGGAGCTCGATTCCGAGCTCGAACAGATCATCATCAATGACCTGCAAGATCACACGTTCTACGCGAAGCTGGTCATTCGCCAGAACGGGCGTCTCGTGGAGGTGGACTCGCGACCGTCCGATGCCATTGCCCTCGGTGTGGCAAGCAGCACACCGATTTTCGTGGAAAGCCACGTTCTTGAAGAAGCCTCGAAGGACTTGTGAACGAATCGGTTGACGCGGCGTTTCCGTCGCCTGGACGATCAAGCCGATGACGGACAGTACGATCGAAAGCAACGTCCGGCTCGACTCGAGCGAGCTTCCTGCGCGGCTCAGGAGCGAGCTGTCGCGTTTCGCCGGCGGTGGCCCGGCGTGGGTCGCCTACGCTCCCGACACGATGGACGTGATGGGCGGCATTGCCGAATACACCGGGTCGGTTGCCCTTTGCTCTTCTGCCGACTGCGGCGTGTGGGTCGCGGCGATTCCTCGGGACGATCAGCGAATCTGTGTAATCGATCTCAACAGCAGCCAGCTCAATAACGGTCGGGAGACGGTGTGGCCGCTGGCCGGGTTCTACGAGGCCGCCGATCGGCTGGCGCCGGCCGCCGCCATTCGCCAGATGGCCGCCGGCATGTCCTGCCGAAACCGGCTGGCGTGCCTGTCCGTGATTTACGCCATGCTCGAGGGCGGGTGCGTGCCGCATCTGGGCGGCGGTTTCACGCTTCTGATCGAGTGCCAGACGCCGGGTGTCACCGACCACCGCCGTGCGGCGGCAGTTCAGGCCGCAACGATCGCGGCGCTGGCCCGGGCGTTCGGCGTCGAGCTCGACGAATCGAAGTGCGCCTGTGTTGCCCAGCGAGGGCAGCACGCCATTGCGAAATTCCCGTCGGGCATCGCCACGCACGCCGCGCCGTTTGTTGGGAAAGGTGGCACGCTGGCCCAGGTGGACTGCCAGCCGTACGGACTCAACGGGGTGCTGGATCTGCCGGCCGGCGTCGCGGTCTTGGGGATCGAGTCCGGGGCGCGCCATCGCCGGGCGGACGGCAAGTATATCGATGCTCGCACAGCGGCGTTCATGGGCCGCGAGATCATCAAGCGGATCATCACCGCATCGGGCAGGGGCGCTTCCGAATGGAACGGCTACCTGGCCCGTTTCTCGATCACGGACTACGTGGATCACTTCCGCGACCGCCTGCCGACGAAGGTCAAGGGTTCGCTCTACCTCGAACGGTTCGGCCCGCTGAACGAAGTGCTCGCCGAGATCGATCCGGATGCGGTGTACAAGGTGCGCTCCCGCGCCGAGCATCACATCTACGAGCACGAGCGCGTTCGCCAGTTTACCGAGAAGATGCGCCGGGCCGCGCGGATGTCCGATCCGGTGCCGGTGGTGGAGGCCGGCGAGCTCATGTACGCCTCGCATTGGAGCTACGGCCAGCGCTGCGGGCTGGGCAGCATCGAGACCGATCTGCTCGTCAATCTCCTGCGCAAGGAAGGCGTGGCGGAAGGCATCTTCGGCGCCCGCGTATCCGGTGCCGGCGCGGGCGGCATGGTCGTCGTCCTCCTGCGCGACGACGAACGGGCCCGCCAGGCGGTTGAGCGAAGTGCCGATGCCTACCAGGACCGTACCGGCCGGACGCCTCACCTGATGCCTGCGGCCGGCCCCGGCGCGCCGGGGCTTACCGTCGAGCGCTTCTCGTGAATGAACCCGCCGCGATCTTCGATCTCGACGGTACGCTGATCAGCTCACTCGACGACATCACCGCATCGTTGAACCACGTGCTGGCCGCGAAAGGCATGACGCCCCACGCCCGATCCGACGTTGCGCGCATGATCGGCGACGGCGTCCGCAAGCTTGTCGAGCGTGCATGCGGCAGTGCGGACGATCGCGTCGTCACCCCATTCCTCGCGGACTTCCGCGCGTACTACGCCGTGCACTGCCTCGACCAGACCCGAATGATTGACGGCATGGACGCCCAGCTCGACCGCCTGGTAAAGGAAGGTTGGCCGCTGGGCGTGCTCTCGAACAAGCCGGATGATTTCACGCGGCGTTGCTGCGAGGCGCTACTGGGGCAGTGGCCGATCGGCGCCGTCGCCGGCGAGGCGCCGGAGATGCCCCGCAAGCCGGACCCCACTGCGGCGTTGGAAATCGCCCAACGACTCGGGCGCCGGCCGCAGGATGTCTACATGATCGGCGACAGTCCCATCGACACGCGCACGGCGCGGGCCGCCGGAATGATCGCCGTCGCTGTCACGTGGGGATACCGCGGCCGCGAGGAGCTTGCGGCCGCCGCGCCCGATCTGATCGTTGACCGTCCGGAGGACCTTGCGGAGGCAGTTCTTCGCCATCGTCGCGACGCCCAGGCGGCGCGTTAGGTTAAATGGTCAGTCGAGCATCGCCATCATGTCGCGGATGTTGTCCACCGTGTGCTGGTCGCCGGCGCGCAGCGCCGCGGCCTCGGCGTTCGCGAGGCATCGGCGTGCCTCGTCGAAGCGCTCCGACGCCATAAGTGCTTCGCCCTTCTTGACGTACGCGGCCACGTAGCCCGCGTCGAGCGCGATCGTCCGGTCGAACTGGGCGATGGCCTCGTCGATCCGGCCGGCGCTCTGGTGCTCGACGGCCAGGCTGTAGTTCAGGAACACGTCCTGGGGCTTGTCTTCCAAAAGCTTGCGTATCTGCTCGATGCGCGACATGAGGGTTTCTCCGGCCCCGAATTCGCTATGGCCACTGTAGACACGCGGCCACGCCGCGCCAAGTGCGTTCGTTGACCGGACTCGCACGCTCTTTTAATATGGGCCCGCACGTGCGAGTGGGTATCCACGGCGGCAGTTCGCAATTTCCTGGAGTTCGGGGATGGCGGAAACAGCTCTATGGGGCCGGGTGAGACGCTGGCTTCGATCCGGCGCCGAGGACCGATTCGGCGACCGCAGCGGCGCCGGCCGCGGTGATGGTGACGACGCACTGAGATCCGACGACGTCGTGGCATCGCTGCCGCGGCTGTCTCGCGGGCGGCGGAATGAAGTGGCCATCCAGCAGTTGCAAAGCGGCTACGAACGCGTCGTGGACCTCGTCGATTCGATTCAGCAGCACCAGCACGAGCAGGACTCGCGAGCGCGCGAGATTTCCGCGTCGCTGGCCCACGTGGCCCAAACGTTGCAGGTCATTCAGTCGGTCGACGGCGAGCAGGCGGCGACGTTGAGCCGCATCGCCGAAGAGCTGCGAACGGCCAACGAGCGGGCGACCGAGTGGGGACGTGCCGTCACCGAGCTGCCGCGCATTGCCGAGTCTCAACGCGAAACGCTCGCCAGCGTCGCAAAGCAGATGGAGGCGACCGCCGAGCGCGACGGGCGGCTCAACGATTCGCTCGCCTCCTTTCGCGAGGCCGTCACTTCGCTGGGGGATGCGACCACGGCGTCGAGCGTGGCGATCAAGAGTCTGCAGATGTCCTCACTGGAAGGCAGCGAGCGCATCGCCGACCTGATGCGGCAGCAGAACCACCGGTTCACCATGCTGTTCGTGTTGACCATCGTTCTTGTGATCGTGGCGTTGACCTTTGTCGCCGTCGCCTGGCTGCGCTAGCGGCGCGGGGCGGCGGATCGGGCAGGAAACACTTCCATGAGCGACAAACCGCTGGGAAAACCGGAGCAGGTTATCGAGAACCTGCTCACGAACATGGCCAAGTACGGTGCTTCGGACCTGCACCTGAAGGTCGGCTATTCGCCGACTTACCGCGTGGGCGGATCGCTCCGGAAGATCGAGATGCCGGCTCTGCCCGACACCGAGTACATCCGCAACATGATGCGTCTGCTGGTCCCGCCGTCGCGCCTGGCGGACTACGAGAAGGCGGGCGACCTGGATTTTTCGTACAGCTCCACCAGCGGCGAGCGCTACCGCATCAACATCTTCCGGGCCGGCAGCGAGACGCACGCGGCCATCCGCCGCGTCGAAAGCAAGATCCCGACCTTCGAAGGCCTGAACCTGCCGCCCATCTACAAGAAGATCTGCGATCGCGCCGGCGACGGCCTGGTGCTCATCAGCGGTGTGACCGGCTGCGGCAAGTCCAGCACGCTTGCCGCGATGGTCAACCACATGAACCATATCCGCTACGCGCACATCATCACCATCGAGGATCCGGTCGAGTACAAGTTCACGCCGGACAAGTGCATCATCTCGCAGCGCGAGATCGGCATCGACGTGCCCAACTTCCGCGAGGCCCTGCGCTACGCCGTCCGCCAGGACCCCGACATCATCCTCATCGGCGAGATGCGCGACCGCGACACGATGATGGCCGCCCTCCAGGCCGCCGAGACCGGCCACCTCGTCTTCGGCTCCCTGCACTGCAGCGACGCGCAGCAGGCGTTCTCGCGCATCCTCGAGTTCTTCCCGCGCGAGGAGCACGGCTTCATCCGCTCCTCGCTGACCAACAGTCTCCAGGCGATCTGCGTCCAGCGGCTTCTGCCCTGCATTGAAGAGGACAAGCGCGTTCCCGCGACGGAAGTGCTGATCAACAACTCCCTCGTCAAGGACAAGATCCGCAACGAGGAGGACCAGGACATCCCGGCGATCATCAACCAGTCGCTCGGCGAGGGCATGCGCAGCTTCACCGCCTCGCTCGCCGAGTTGATCGAGAAAGAGCTCATCCACTACGACACGGCCATGCAGTACGCCCCGAACCGCGAGCAGTTGGCCAGCCGCGTGAAGGGCATTCAGACTGCATCCCGCGGCCTGATCTGATCGGCCAGGCATCTACGATCGCGCAGCGGCCGGCCTGATCAGAGCCGAGGGGCGCAAGCCCCCGGCCACCGTCACGGCAGTGCACGTACATAAGGAACGCCGGACGCGGCAAGCGCATCTGATTCACGCCGCCGGTGATTGCAGTTCGCGAACGCGACGCTCGACGGCTGCCGCCCGCTCGGCGAGCGGCACCTGCCGGGAGGACGGCCCCTTCTGTCCGAGTCCCTGCTCGTATTCCTGAAGTGCTTCCGCGATGTGCGTGATGACCGCGGCGGTCTCTTCCAGCGTCGCCTCGCGGTCGGCCAGCGCCCGCTCCCGGGCCGAGAGGTCCTTCTCCCGGATGCCCAGGGCACGGTCCTGGTGATCGAGTCGTCGCCGATCGGCGGCAATCTGTTCGAGCTTCGCGGCCGTCTCCTTCGCCACCTTTTCGAGCTGCTGCTGGCGGGCGGCGATCCCCTGCTCGAGCTCTTTGACTGCGGCCTCGCGGCGGTTGGCGTCCTTCTCGCCTTCCCTGATGCGATCGAACCGCGCCTGCATCTGCCGTTCTTCGCGGGCCAGGTCTGCTGTGCGACGTTCGATCTCCTTCAACCCCTCATCCACCTTGCGCTGCGCCTGCTTGAGGTCGTTGGATTGCTCGCGCAGCGCCGCCTCGGCCGCCGCGATTGCCTCGGCGCGCTTGCGGTGCTGGTGGACGACCTCGTTCAGCCGCTCGCGCTGGCGTTCGAGGTCGCTGCGGCCGGCGGCCATCGACTCGGCCTGCCGGGCGAGCTGCGCGTCCTTGCGGCGGACTTGGTTCTGCCGCGCTTCGAGCTCTTTCTGCCGGTCCGCAAGCGCCTCCTCGACTTTCCGCACTCGGTCCGCTTCGGCCTGAACCGCATCGCCCTGACGCTTGCCGTCGGCCATTTGCCGGCCGATTTCGGCCGCCTGTCCGGCCAGGGCGGCCTCGCGCTTCTCAATCTCCTGCTTCTGCTGTTCCGCGGCCCTGAATGCCTTGGCGACGCGCTTTGTTTCTTCGGCCACCTCCTTCTCGCGACAGGTGATCGCCGCGTCACGCTCGTCCAGCTTCGCGCTGAGCGCCGATAGCGACTGGGAGAATCGATCGAGCTTCTGGCGTTCGGCCGTGACAGCACGTTCCTGCTTGGTTGCCGCCTCGGCAAGCTGCGACGTCGCCTCGGCGGTGGATTCGATCCGCCGTTCGGCCTCCTTGATCGCCCGCTCGCGGCCGGCGACCGCCTGCTCGTGACGGCTCAGCTCCTTCGTCGCCGTCGCGATCTGCCGTTCGTGGCAGGCGAGCGACTCGGCCCGCTGCGCGACCTCCGCCCGGGCGACTTCCAGATCGGCAGTGTCCCGGCTGAGCCGGTGGCGTGCCTTTTGAAGATCCGCCGCGGACTTGTCCAGCTCCGCGGATCGGTCGTTGAGCTGCCGGCGCATCAGGTCGAACTGGGCGCTCAGTTCGACTCGCCGGTTTTCTTCCTCTTCGAGCAGGATTTCTCGCTCGCGCACTCGCTGCTCGCCGGCGGCGAGCTCAGTTTTTCTAAGGCAAGTAGCCTTCTCGCGCTCGGCCAGGTCACCGGCCCACTGCTCCAGAACGGCCCTCTCCTGCCGGCACCACGCAGCGTCAGTCTGTTCGTTTTCGACTCCGAGTCGTTCATCAGTCTGCTCTCCGAATGCTTCGGCCGGCTCTTGTGACTGCGGCGCGTCCGGCTCGGTCATGCACTGGTCGTTCACCGCCGCCTGACAAGTGCTGCCGCCCGGCGGATCGACCGTTGCGTACTCGCGAAGGACGACCGTCAGCTTCTTGCCGCCGAGATTCAGCTCCGCGCCGTCGGCCAGCGGTCGATGCAGCCTGCCCGACGCAGGATCGATCGACTGCTCGTCAACGAACGTCCCGTTCGTGCTCAGCAGGTCGGCCACTGCCCAACCGTCGTCCGTTTCGAACAGCAGCGCGTGGGCGCGCGACAGCTCCTGTTTGTCGATGGCAAGATCGCAGTATGTTTGCCGGCCGATCAGCGCGACTGCCTGATCCGGCTCGAACACGCCTTCGTCGGCGTCGATCAGGATGAGCTGCCGGACCGGCCGAGCTGCCTGCGCGGTGGGAGCCGTGTCGGTATCGACTGTGTGGGATGCGGCATCGCCATCGTTCGAGCTGGTCGCCGGGTCGCCGGCGCTTATGACGGCTTCTGCGTCGCCGTCGATCGTGAAGCGGAAGCCCTGCACGCCGATTTCGTCGCCGGGATGCAGTTCGGCGAACGCGGTGGGGCGGCCGTTGACCGTGATGGATCGCTCTGCGGAGAAGTTGCGGGCGAAGACCCGCTTCCCGGAGCACACGACGGCGCATTGCACCGGCGCCACGTTCGGCGAGCGCAGCCGGACGCCGCACCCCGATCGCGATCCGATCAGCACGACGCCGGCGGCCAACGGGATCGCGTGAGCCTCCGCGCCGTCGGCGGCATGGACATTCAGTTGAAACTGAGTGGCTGTCATGGGCAGCGTCGGTTCCACCGTCGCCGCTGTGGGCCTCCTGCCGCGGCGGGCGCAAGGCCGCCTCGCCGTCGCGGACCTCCAACGGTCAAC
>JBECKQ010000058.1:0-7242 GCA_040235375.1 Phycisphaerae bacterium
TCACCGGCCCCGCTCCGCGGGGCGATCCCATTGCAGCACGTCGTCCAGCGGCTTCTTCTCGATCCGCGGTACCATGCACCCCTCGGCGGCGTACCCGACGGGAATCAGCAGGAACGGCTTCTCGTTCGCGGGTCGGCCGAGGATGTCGCGCAGGAACTTCATCGGGCTGGGCGTGTGCGTAAGTGTCGCCAGGCCGGAAAGATGGCACGCCGCCAGGAACATGCCCGCCGCGATCCCGACCGACTCGGCCGGGTAGTAGTTCGGCTGCCGCTCGCCGTCGATCATCTCCCAGTTCACCTGGAATATGGCCACGAGCCACGGGGCGACCTCGAGGAACGGCTTGTGCTCGTCCGTTCCCAGCGGCTCGAGGGCGGCGAGCCAGGCTGGCTGCATCCGCCGGGCGTAGCTTTCGTGCTCCTCGCGTTCGGCGGCGACGCGGATTTCGCGCTTGATGGCGGGGTCGCTGACGGCCACGAACCACCACGGCTGGCGGTTCGCCCCGCTCGGCGCCGTATGAGCGATGGCGATCAGCGTCTCGATCAGCTCCCGCGGCACGGGCTTATCCGAAAAGTCGCGACACGACCGCCGCGTTCGAAGCTGTTCAAGCAACCCCCGCGCGGCGCTCAACATCTCGTCCGCCGGGCGTTCCGGCAGCGCATATGGCATGGGCACGTATGACACGTGACGACCTCCTTCGTGTTGGCCTTCAGATATCGGCGCAACCATTGAACGCCGCCGCCCGCACGCATGCAAACGATCGTTCCAATCACCGCGGCACGCTGTAATCGGCGCACTTTGCTCTACCGGTTACGATGAAAACTCAATGAGTACGTCGCGACTGCGAAGCGCTGCGACGACGTTCCAGCCGCTTCCTGTTCGACGCAAAGCCCTATGCGGCAAGGGGATGTCGCGTTGAGACCTTTGGAATTCCTGTTGATCGCTCTTGTCGCAGTGGCTCCGGCCGCCTGGCTGGCGTGCGGGGTGAAGTGTGGGCGCTGGGTTCACGCGGTGGTCGGCGGCGTGGTGCTTGCGCTCGCAGCGCATCTTGTTATCGAGGGTTATCGCTGGCCGATGGTTCCCGCGTATGCGCTGGCGACGGTGGTGGTTCTGACGGCGATCTGGGACTCTCTTCGACGCAGGCCGCCAGCGGCTGCGGTGGCGGAGGGCAGACGCAGGACACGGCGACGGATCCTCGGCGCGTGCGCGTGTCTGGTGCTGGCCGTCGTCGCCGCGGCCGTGCCAACGCTGTTCCCGCATCTGCGTCTGCCGGAGCCGACCGGTCCGCATCCAATCGGCACTGCGAACCTGTTTTTCGTCGATCAGAATCGCTTTGAGACATTCACACCGGACCCCGACGACCGCCGCGAAATCGCGGCGCGGATCTGGTATCCGGCCGTGAAGACCGCAAACGGCGCGATCGGCGCGCCAGCAGCCTACCTGGAGAACGCCGCCGAGGTCTCCCGAGCACTCACGCGCTACACGCCGTTTCCGTCGTTCGTGTTCTCCCACCTGGGCCGCGTGCGAACGCATGCCCGGCGGGACGCGCCGATGCTTCAGGAAGGACCACCCTGCCCGCTGGTCATCTTCAATCACGCCACCTGGGCGGGGATCGGGCAGAGCACGGCGTTGATGGAGGAACTCGCCAGCCACGGGTATGTCGCGGTCAGCGTCGGGCATGCGTTCGAGACGCCGTACTTCGTCCGGCCGGACGGGAGCGTGCAGGCCTTCGACCCGCACAACGCCGAGTTTGCCGAGCGCGGTCGCGAGCGAAGCCGGGCGTACGAAATCCAGCAGCAGCTCACCACAACCCGCGACGTGCAAAGACTCGAGGGGCTTATACGCGAGTTGTCCCGGCTGCGGCCGCACGCGGTGCAGAGCCTGCACATCTGGGTCGCGGATATCAGCGCGGTGCTGGACGAGCTCGAGCGCATGAACAGAGGCGACGGGCCGTTCGCCGGCCGGCTGGACATTGACCGGGTGGCCGTGATCGGCCATTCCTTCGGCGGCGCTGTGGCCGGACAGGCCTGCCTGCACGATCCGCGGTGCAAGGCGGGGATCAACTTCGACGGGTTGCAGATCGGCGACATGCTCGACCGGCCGCTGGAGAAACCGTTCCTGTTCTTTCACCACGACAACGCCGGGGCGGTGAACCGCGCGCCGAATCTGCCGCTGTTCGAGCGGGCGCAGGGGCCGGCCTATCTCGCGATTGTCGCGGGCACGGGGCACCTGAGCTTCTCCGACGTTTGTCTTTACCCGCGCACGAGCCTGTTTCGACTGGCGTCGCCAACCGGCACGATCGACGGCCGACACTGTCAGAAGATCGTCAGCGAATACGTCCTCGCGTTCCTCGATCGCCACCTGAGAGGGAACAGCGCGGTCATGCTGGAAGACTTGTCGCAACGTTCTCCGGAGGTCGAACTGCGTGCGCGACGACCGCCTTGATCACCGCGGAGTCGCCGAGAATCGCACGACCGAAGCGCACTCACATGAACTGGCTATGGCCTCGCCACATTCCGCCTGAACTTGGGTTGTCCCGTGAGCAACGGAAGACGGTCCGTCGCGCCGCCTGGAAGCTGTGGGCACGCGAGAGGAGGAACTTGCTGCTGTACCTCGCGCTGCCTGTAACCTACCTCGTCGCGGTGCGGTTTATGGCGGATGTTGGCGGAGTGGCGGCGAGGCTGGCGGGTGCTCCGCGGTGGCTACACGCAGCTACCAGGGCTGCAGCCCCGGTCGTATGGTTCGTCGTGTGCTTCGTCGTCGGCGGAGCAGTCCTCCAGCGCTATCGGTTCGCTCCTTGTGTATATCGCGCGTTGCGCCAGCACGGATACGACGTCTGCACAAAGTGCGGCTATTGGCTGAAAGGGCTCGGCGCGAACAGCGACACCTGTCCCGAATGTGGCGCCATTCGCCCGGAACCACCCCAGGACGCTGTCCCAGGCAGCGCGCGCGGAGACGGCGGGCAGCACTGATTCTTCGAGTGGTGGTCGCTCCCGGTCGATCGGCAGGCGCTTGCCTCCACCCGGCGTCGGACGGTCAGGTGCGCTAAGGGCAGATGCCTCGAATCCCAGGGGCTGAGCGAACGTCCGCGGTTGGGGTCCCTGCCGAGGCTCCAGAGGCCAAGCGGGAGGTCGTCGCGCCGATCCGAACAGACCGGGAGATTGCCATGCGTGCGATTGCCGAAACGCCCCGACTGCTTCTCCGCGAGCTTACGATCGCAGACGCACCGGCCATGTGCCGGCTCAACGCGGATGAACGCATGATGCGCCAGCTGCCGGTGCCCGCCGACAACTCGGTCGCAGCCGAACGCGACCGACTGGCGAGGTACATCGCTCGCGCGTACCGCGTCGACGGTTTCGGCATCTGGGCCACCATCTGGCGCGAGACGGAGGAGATCATCGGCCGCTGCGGCCTGCGACGGCAGACGCTGGACGACGGCGAACATGTCGAGTTGACGTATCAGATTGCGTCGGCGTGGTGGGGCCGCGGCATCGCCACCGAGGCGGCCGGCGAGATTCGGGACTTCGCGTTCTCGTCACTGGGGCTCGATCGGCTCATCGCGCTGATACTGCCGGACAACATCGCCTCGCGCGGCGTTGCGGAGAAGATCGGCATGTGCTACCTGCGCGAGGTCACCTGCGACGGCCAGACATTCCGCCTGTACGAGATAGAAAAGGGAGCAGGGGAACAGGTGAGCAGGTGACCGGCACAGGCACGATTACACGCGCATCAACCGGCAAGGAAGGCGGGAGCCTTCTCTCCTGTTCACCTGATCGACTGCTCACTTGCTCCTACTCGAGCACGTGGTTGCCGACCAGGTTCGCGGTGATCCAGACGGCCGCGACGAGTGGAATCAGGATCGTCACGTACCGCTTGAGATGTTCGGGCGTCGCCGGCTTGCCCGTCATCGTCGTGGCCGAGCCGGAGCGCTGCTCGACCCAGCGGCCGAGCAGCATCAGGCCGGCGACGACGACGAAAGCAGCGTCGAGAGCCGTCAGCCAGCCGGTGCCCCCGGAGACGATGCCGTAGGCGATCGCCGCGAGCGCCACGGGGCCGAAAACGACCCAGGTCAGCCGGGCGCCGAGCACCCAGACGCTGGTGATTTCACCGGGTTGCGCAGGGGTGGAGTCGAAATCGGGGTTCATGACTGTCCTCGCTAACGCTCATTGAGTTGAGCCCAGCGAATGGCGGCCCGACCATTCGGAATCCCTGCGAGCGCACGCGCGACTCGCACCCTTCGTCGTGATTCAGTTATTCGCGCTTACGTTTTCGACATCCATTCCATCAAAACGGCCAGCGTGGGCGCGAGGCTGACGCCAGCGCTTGTTGCCCGGTCGATCAAATGAACGCACAGAGAGCTAAAACAGGAATGGCGGCCCGACCATTCGGAGTGCCTGCGAGCGCACGCGCAACCCGCACCCTTTTGATCAGGATATTCATCAAAACACTATCGCTGTCCTGCTGGACCGTCAACCTGTTCGCGCGGTTTCTGCGGCTGTTTCGCACGTTATAAAGGTTGCCCGGGCCGAATTGAACAGGTGATCATGATCGGTTGCGCAGGTGACCGCCCTGCTCGGCGGGCGCTACTTTTCGCCCGGCCGGGCGAAGAGTCGAAGTGACCGGACACGGTCGGAACTTTTCGCAGCCGGCCCTGCCGACCTGGCACGACCGGTCGCCGGAGCATTGCGGGCTGCGTGACGAGATGTCGGCACGCTCTTTCATCGGCGTTTCCAGGCCGGTTGAGGCCGGATACCGCTGTCCGGGGACATCTCCGCCGAGTGTGTAGACCCGTAAGATGGCGGTGGCATCGGGTCCAGAGACGCCGGGCGCCGCGCGGTTCTGCCGTGACGCTATCAACATCGCGATCGTGCAGGGAGGGGTGGCTACGCCACTGCCTTCCGCCAGGCGGCGCGTTGTTTCCTGCGCTGTTTCTCGTCGGGCTCGTCGTCCATCAGCGCATTCGTTTTCGCTTCGATCGCGTTATCGCCAGTTGCCTTGAAAAGCTTGCCAAGCGAGGTGACCGCATCCGTCCGAACGAGCGTACCGTTCTTCTCCTCGGCACACTCGCGAAATCGCCTCTCCAGCGCCTTGAGCACCAGTGCCTTCTGTTTCGGGCCGGCCAAGCCGACCCGCCAGAGAGTCTGGAGCGTGTGTCGAGCGGTCACGGTTTTCTGGTCCTTCATGACGGCCACTACCTTGGGGAAGTCCTTCAGTATGCGGAGTTCCGGATCGCTGATTGCCAGGCGTGCGAGCATCTGGGCGGCGAACGCCCGCCGGTGACCATCGCGATGCGTGAGGTCCCTCAGCAACTGGCCCCAGACCTCGTAGGCCCACTTGACCGGCTTCTCGGTCAACTTGAACAGGCCAACCGTCGCCCGATAGGCGACATCCCTGTCGGGCGACTCACGGTCGGCGAAGAGCTCCTTGGTGCGCTTGTCCATTATCGCCCTTTCATTTGCGCGATTTGAATCAGGTTTCCGCACGTGTCATCGAGCACGGCCGTGATCACGGCGCCAAGGTCGGTCGGCGGCTGCGTGAATCGCACTCCTACTGAGCTCAGCCGCTTGTGCTCGTTCGCAACGTCCGTTACGGCGAACGATGTGAACGGAATGCCATCTTCGACCAGCGCCGACTTGAACGGTTTCACGGCTGGGTGCTGGTCGGGCTCCAGCAGCAGCTCCGGACCGTGCGGCTCGGTTTCTGCGACGACGGTCAGCCACCGATGCGCTCCGAGCGGGATGTCGTTCTTCTTCACAAACCCGAGAACCTCGGTATAAAAACGAAGCGCTTTTTCCTGGTCGTCGACATAAACACTGGTGACGTTAATCCTCATAAATCACCCCTTTTTCGTGATTATTCGGTTGGCCATCTCTCTGTGATCGTTCGTAACGGAGCACCGTTGAACCAGTGGAACTTGAACCGACCGTCCCGCTTGGTTACGACCAGACCGGCAGCCTCGAGCACCTGTAGATGCTGCGAAATCGCCTGGCGGGAAGAACCAATGCCGTGCCTCATTGTGAGCCGGGTGCAGAGCTCGAAGAGCGTCTGACCGTCACGGTCAACCAGCTCATCAAGAATCGCCCGTCTCGTCGGGTCGGCGATCGCTCGATACAGATCATTCATTAGTGACGCAAGTCGCGACTTACCTTTCGGGGCAGTATAGGCAAGCAGCCACTTGCATGTCAAGTGGCAATCGCCTCCGGTGGCATTCATGCTCCTCGGATTCCGGCCCTGCTGGTTGAACATCTCCATGGACATGCCCTCGGGATTGAATGCTTTCCACAACTTTCCTGAGCCTGAGCCGGGTGAACAAATGCGGCGCCGCGGGGCGGTGGTGCGCGCCCGCGGGACGCTGGGCGCGGAAACTAGCCTCGCCGCGAGTCTGACCTCAAGTGTTGCCTCGGGAGTTCGCCCAACTCTCAGCCGATGCCGTTGCGGCCGCCCAGGTCAGGGCACGGAATCAACCGTCTCCTAAAGCGAAGGCGAATTCCGGAATCGTCATTCAACCCACCGCGGTGCGTTGCAGGCCGTTTTTGAATCAAGCAGTTGTAATGCCCGGCGAAAAGGAGTTGGGTATTCCCTCGTATCCGGTGCTCGGGCAGGCACCAGATGGTGCCCTCTTTTCTGGGTCTCATCCGAAAAAGTTAGTGAATTGGCCCCGGTTCGGCCTGCGGACGGGCTCCCCGAGGTCTGAGCGCCGCAGCAGACGTATCTTAAACCATCACGGAGAATGTCTCATTTGACGAGAAACGGTACAGTTGCAGCCGCAGGCGTTTATGCTGGTCGCGATGGTGAAGTAGGAATCAGCAGCGCCGTAGTGTGCGCGCGCACCGTGTCCGCACGTTCACGCTGGGAGCCTGGCACGCTCGGACGTAAACACCAATAGTGGGGGATGCGACGATCGGATACAGGCGTTTGCTCCACATCAACCCGTGCACGGCGACGCCTGTCCGGCTCCGCGTGCAAGATGCCCACACAATCCCCGTCGCGTGTGTGCCCTTGAGCTTCGTGAGGCCTCACCTCGAGAGACGGCGGGGGAACACGCCGAGCGACGACCGAGCTGCATTCCATCACATGCCACGCAATACCGCACGGTGGTACGCATACCAGTGGTCCAACTTCGTAATCGCGATCACGCGTTCAACTGCGCTGCAGCAGTTACGGCTTGTCCTTGTTGTCCTTTTTGTTCTTCTTGCCGCCGAAAAGTCCTTCTGTCAGACCCTTGACGTTTTCGCGCGCTTTGTC
>JBECKQ010000073.1:0-5495 GCA_040235375.1 Phycisphaerae bacterium
CCTTCGTCGCCATCCTGGGAAGGGTCTCGGCGAGTCGGCTCTCGGCGTCGTAGAGGTCCTTGAGCTCACTGACATATACATCTCTGAGGTCGTTGAATTTCATGATCATTCTCCTTGATCGCAACACCCGGACCTGCAAAAGTGCCAGTATAGAAGGCTAGGAGGAGGCCTCTTACAGCGGACTAAATTCGCGGTGAACTCACGATTATGCCGGGCATTTCCTTGCTTTCGTTATCCGGGCGGCGGCGATCAAGGCGTTGGATACCCTGCAGGCAAATCACTTAACCTCACAAATGCGGCGGCTGTCGACTGGACGTGGCCGGAATGGTGGGCTCATCAGCCGTTCGGGCAACAAGGGCGATTCTTCCGAATTCCGACCTTGCACCCACCAGGGCAGGGCTGCCCCGGTGAAACGCCGACGACGACTACAAGTGCGTGAACGGCCCTTGCGAAAACTCCCCGAAGCCGTGATGCTAGGCCCCATGAATGACTCATCCCCGGGAGAAATCGCGGATCTCCAGGTGCTACTAGATGTCTCCGCCAAGCTCGGAGCCACCACCGCGCTGGTCCCCCTGCTTGAAGAGATCGCCGCCGCAGGCATTCGCGTCCTTGACTGCGAACGGGTCAGCGTATTCCTGTACGACCGCGCCGCGCATGAGCTGTACAGCAAGGTCGCCACCGGCGAACGGGAAATCCGCTTTCCCGCCGATCGCGGCATCGCCGGCGAAAGCGTGCGCACCGGCAAGATCATCAACGTGCCCGATGCCTACGCCGACCCCCGTTTCAATCCGGAAGTGGACAAGCAAACGGGCTACCAGACGCGCAGCATCCTGAGCTGTCCCCTGTACGGTTACCAGGGCGATCTCGTCGGCGTGCTCCAGGTCCTCAACTGCCGCGACCGGTCTTTCTCGGATCGGTGCGAAAGACTGGCGGCCACGCTCAGCTCTCTGGCTGGCGTCGCCGTGCAGCGGCAGATGCTGCTCGAGGAGTACGCCGCCAAGCAGAAGCTCGAGCGCGATCTGGGCCTCGCCCGTGAAATCCAGCAATCTCTCCTGCCCAAAGACAATCCGATCTGCCCGGGCTACAGCATCGCCGGGTTCAACGCCCCGGCCGACGCCACCGGCGGCGACTGCTACGACTACGTCGACTTCGGCCCGGACCGCGTCGGCCTGCTCGTCGCCGACGCCACCGGACACGGCATCGGCCCGGCGCTGATCGTCTCCCAACTGAGAGCCATGATCCGGGCCCTCGCCGCCGAGCAGATGGGAGCCGATCAAATCCTCTGCCGAGTGAACGATCTGCTGTCCGAAGACGTGCCCTCGGGCATGTTCGTCACCGCGCTGCTCGGCTGGCTGGATCCACCGTCCGGCTTGATCCACTACATCAGTGCCGGCCAGGCGCCGCTGCTGGTCTACCGGCGTCAATCGCAAATGTTCGTCGAGCTCGACGCCAACGCGCTGCCGCTGGGAATTGAGTCACCCCTGCAATTCGACGAGATTCAGCCGATCGAGCTCGCTCGCGGCGATATCTTCCTGATCGTCACAGACGGCTTCTTCGAATGGTGCAACCCGGCCGGAGAGGCATTCGGCGTTCAGAGAATCGCGGAAGTGGTCCGGGACAATGCGGACGCAGCGGCGGACGAGCTGATCACGTCCATACGGCGTGCCGTTAGCGCGTTCGTCGGGGCGATACCCCAGGCGGACGACCTGACGGCTATCGCGATCAAGCGGCTGGCGCAGTGACGTTCAGAAGGGAGAACGGGGAACCGGCTGTCAGGAGGTGCGGACTTCCTGCAGTTCGCCGATATGCTCCTGCATCCAGCGCACTTTTCGCCGCACCATGCGCATGAAGCCGTACCCGGGAAACGGGCCGAAAGAGCCGGTGGCGGCGATCGGCAGGACCGATTCCGCGATCAGTGCCTCGATCATGAGGTGCGGAAACGCCCGCATCTGGTCGGGCGCCAACGAGCGTTTGGCGCAGTAGCCTTCGAGAAAGGCGGTGTAACGTTTCATATCGAGATGATCGGGCCAGTTCGTGGGCTCGTTGCCGCCGACAATCGAGAATTGCAACGCTCCGTTTGCTACGTCCGTAATCGCCTTGCCGACCTTGGCGCAGTCATAGTCGATCACGGCAAGCACACGACCGCGCTTGAAAAGCAGATTTCCCGGGTGCCAGTCGGAATGCGTAATCACATCCGGCCAGTCTTCGTAACCCGCGGCTTCCACCGCCTGCGACGACTCCTCGTAAGCTTCGTACAGAAAGGTGGTCAGTCCCAGGATTTCCGCGTCGCGTCCCGCGGCGCTCTCGTGCGAAGACACCTGCGAGGGAATCGCGTTCAGCCCGGTCTGCACGGCCAATGCGTCGTGGTAGCTGGCGCTCGGGCATGCGCCCTCGAGGGGAAAATCGGCCATCGCCGCGTGGAATGACGCGAGCGTGCCGCCGGCGTCCCGCGTCTCCTCGACGGAACCGGTGTAGGAATGCCCCGCGACGAAGTCGAACAACTCGTACATCGCCCCGCCGTACAGCAGGATGGCGTCGTCCGACATGCGGGCGGGAATAAGGCTGGGCAGGGGGAACGACTTCGCGCGAAGGTGACGCTGGATGGCGTGACTGTAGCGCATGCGATCCGGCCCGCCGCGCGAGCGATCGCGCTTCTTGAGCAGGAATTTGCCACGCTCGCAGACGATGCCGACCTTCGGACTTCGCCGCGATCCGCGCTTGAATTCCGTGATCGACTCGATGACACCCAAGTCGTAGTGACTGAGCACCACGGCCAACTCGTCCGCCGCGAACCTGTTTCGCTCTCTACCCTTCAAACCGAGTCCTTGTAGAATACAGCCGCGGGCGATCGGTGGCACACGACCGAGATTTATGATAGCCGTGGACCACGTTGAGTCAACGAATGGGGCCCGCAGGACCGGCGCTTGCGCCGGTTCAACCACCGTTCCACCATTCCGCGGGAGCGACACATGAACAGGCAAGAGGCATGGGAGCTGCTGAACGAATACGTCAAGAGCGCGGCGCTGATCAAGCACGCTCTGGCCGTCGAGGCGGCGATGCGTTACTACGCAAAAAAGCTCGGCGAGAACGAGGAAACGTGGGGTGTCGTCGGCCTGCTGCACGACTTCGACTACGAGCAGTTCCCGGAGCCGCCGGAGCATACGCAGGCGGGGGCGAGACTCCTGCGCGAACGGGGGGTGAATGAAGAGATCGTGGGCGCCATCCTCTCGCACGCCGACTGGAACACCGAGCAATACCCGCGCGACCGCCCGCTGCGCCGGACCCTGTTCGCGGTTGATGAGCTGTGCGGCTTCATCCACGCCGCGGCGCTGGTCCGGCCGGAGCGCATCACCGGTATGCAGGCCAAAAGTGTCCGCAAGAAAATGAAGGCGCCTTCGTTCGCCGCGGCCGTCAACCGCGAAGACATCGTTGCCGGGGCGGAGCTGATCGGCGTCGATCTCAACGAACACATCGACAACTGCATCGCGGCCATGAGCGCCGTTGCCGGTGAGCTCGATCTGCTGCCGCCGGCGCAGCAGAGTCAATGACGCTGCCGGTCGTCGCAACGCGGTCTGTTGAGGGAGCTATGCAGTCGGAGTGGCGATGGCGCGGTCTAAGGTTGAACTGCCGACGCCGACTCATTGCCGGCCGGGGCCCCGGCCTCATCCGCCCTTTGCGGCGCGATCGCTTCAAGCAGTTCCCGCGCCTTGGCATCGTCCGGATGGGCTTCAAGCAGCGTCTTCAGCACTTTGACTGCCTCTTCGTCGCGGCCGATCAGCCGGTTAAGACGGGCCTTTTCATACAGGAGACCGGGGTCGTCCTTCGCCGTCTGGAGGGCGGATTCGATCATGTTGAGCGAGTCGTAGCAGGCAAGGAGCCGGTTCACGTCAGCCATGTCCTGAACCGTCAGCGAAGCCTGGACCGTAAGGTCAGTTCGCTCCGGATACAGCGCACTCAGCGTCTGCAGGCATTCCAGAAGAAGCGCGTACGCGCCCTTGACGTTCAGAACGAGAGCCTTGTCCCCCGGGGTCGCTCGCGCCTTCGCCTCGGCCAGATCGACGGCCTCGCGAGCGGCCTTGACGGCATCCTCAGTCCGATCGCCCCTAAGCAGCAGTGCGCGAGCCAGCACCATGCGATACGATGGCGACCGCTCCTCCTTGTCGAGCCGGATGGCCTGTTCTGCTCTGTCGATTGCCTCATCTGCCCGGTTCAGCTCGAGGTTTGCCCTGGCCAGCCCGATAACCGCGTCTGACTCGTTGGGCGCAAGCTGCACGGCTCGATCGTAGGCGCTCAGGGCGTGCTCCGGATAGGAGACAATGTAGATGTCGCCAAGAAGCTTGTGTGCCTTCCAGTCGTTGCGGCCGGCAGCGTCCGCCACGTAGCTTTGGATCCGCGGGAGGGCGTCGCGGGGCCGGCCGGCCATGAAGGCCAGCCTCCCTTGAAGATACCCTGCGGTCACATTCAGTGGATCCTGGGCGAGTGCCATACTGATGTACGTGACCGCCTCTTTGGCCGCAGCGGTAGCGTTCGGCCCCCCGTTCTCGGCAGCGTCGATCTTTTCCCGGGCCCTTTGCAGCGCGACCGGCACAGGAAGGATTCCGGAGTCACGGCCCGTCGGTGGCTGCTGGCCGGCTGCGGTCTGGCCAGCGACCGGTGCGCAGAACAATCCCCCCGCTCCGATCCCGAACATGACCATCAGCATTACATGGCGCGGCCTGGCGCGGCGCATAGCTTCACCTCTCTGAGAGGTACGCCGAAAAGGCGCAAATGTTCGCCGTATCCACTTCGGAGGCGATGTCTCCCTCGGCGTCGCCGTGCGACGGGCGACGCAGATTCTATTGCCAAGTACGTGGCCAACACAAGGTCTCAGCCCTCAGGAAGTGCCAAGCGTCGCTCCGCTCCGCGGGTGCCGTCCGCCGGCAGCCGGTCTCCTTTCGAGGACCGCAGATCAGCCGTCGATCGCGAGCCCGGCGGACTCATCCCCTTCCGAGACCCTCGTGCCGGTACGTTCCTTCGCGAGCTTGTCCATCAGCATCAGCCAGGTATCCCGCTCGTATCGGAGTATCCTCAGGGCTTCGTCGATGGCCGCCGTGTCTTTCCGGACGCAGCCGTCAACCAGTTTCCGGTAGACGTATGCATAGAGTGACGCCATGCGGTCGCACAATTCCGGGGCGACGTCATGATTGAGCCCTTGGTGCATCTCCAGCACGATGCGCTGGGCACGGGTCAGGCTGTGGAAGGCGTCCTCGTAGCGGCGAGACTGGACCGCCTCCCTCCCCTGACTGGCGAAACGGATCGCCCCCTCGTAGAGCATGAGCTGGAGTTGCTCGGGCGACGCCGTCATGACCGCATCGCGGAGGTAGGGGTTCGGTGGGGCCTTGGTCTCAGCCATCTCGCCGTTTGTATCGGATGAAATCAGGGGACTTTTCACGTAAAAGGCCGGCCGCTCCGTTCCACGCTGCGGGTGCCTTCCAGGCGGCCTGGCGGGGCCCTGT
>JBECKQ010000091.1:0-5436 GCA_040235375.1 Phycisphaerae bacterium
TTCTTGTCGAGCAGCGTTTCGAGCCGTCGGCCGCCCCAGATTTTCGGCTTGAAGATGGGCTCGAAGACGAGCGGGCACGGTTTCATGCGATGTCCTCCCGATCAGCGAAGCGGATTCTATGCACGCAGAGCGATCCAGCAAAGCTGCGCGGCCTGGTGCGGTTGTCGCCGCGAGGGCCGCGGATTAGACTTCCACGCCGGCAATTAACGATTCAACGGAGGAACGAGATGTCCGATCAGCCCGCCACGATCACGTTCGAGGATTTCGCCAAGGTCCAGATGCGGATCGGCCGGATCGTCGAGGCCGCCCCGCATCCCAACGCGGACAAGCTCATCGTGCTGCAGGTCGATCTCGGCACCGAAAAGCGGCAGCTATGCGCGGGTCTGCGCGGCTATTACGAGCCCGAGCAGATGGTGGGCAAGAACATCGTGGTGGTGACGAATCTCGCGCCCAGAAAGATGCGCGGCGAAATAAGCGAAGGCATGTTGCTGGCGGCCAGCACGCCCGGCCTCGAGCAGGTCATCCTGTTGACGACGGACCAGGACATTCCACCGGGCAGCAGCGTGAGCTGACCGGCGCGCGAACCGGCGCCCCCACGATCGGGCCGCCGGCTTCTCTCGATACGATCTCTACGAGCTGACGTACGGCAGAAGAGCGAGGTAGCGCGCCTGCTTGATGGCGAGCTTCAGGTCCTTCTGCTCCTGCGCGGATGTGCCGGCCCGCTTCCGCGACATCATCTTGGCACTGGTCGTCAGGAACTTGCGCAGCAGCTCGACTTCCTTGTAGTCGACGACCGGTCCCTTCCAGTCGCTCCCGGACCGCTCCGGAAACCGTTGGGACGAGTAGAAACCGCGTTGCTTTCTCTTTCGCTTCGATCGAGGCATTGAGTAATCCCAGACGTTTCGTCTACTTCCGGCCGGCCGCGGACATCACCCGCTCGAACTCCGCCTGGTCCACGACCTCCGACTCGTCGATCAGCATGATCGGGATGCCGTCGCGGATCGGGTACCGCCGGCGCGTCTGCGGATCGGTGGAATAGATCCACCCGTCATGCTCGACCACCGGCGCGTGCGTTTCCGGGCAGGCCAGAATCGCCAGCAAATCCTTGTCAATCTGCTCGCTCATGCGAGAGTACCTGTCCGCCGCGCGGATCAGCCCCACGGCGGAGCCCAGTAGTTTAAGAAGATTTCCCCGGCCTGACAAGATCGCCGAATCGAGCCGGCGCATTCTGTAACCCCATGCACGTAAGGGGCTTACAGTAGCTCTGGCAGTCGCCGCTTCAGGACCTTGCCCGTTGGGCCCCGCGGAAGGTCGACTTCGATGCGTACCTTCCGCGGCACCTTGTAACCGGCGAGGTGCTTGCGGGCGAACTCGCGCAGCTCGATTTCATCGGCCGTCTCCCCCTCCTTGCAGGTGACAAACGCCAGCGGGGCCTCGCCCCGGCTCGAATCGGGCACGCCGATGACGGCCACGTCCGCGACGGCCGGATGCCGCTCGAGCACGGCCTCGATCTCCCGCGGGAACACGTTCTCTCCGCCGACGATCATCATGTCCTTCAGCCGTCCGGTGATGGTGACGAACCCGTCGGCGTCGATTCGCCCGGCGTCGCCCGACTTGAACCAGCCGTCCGCTGTGATGACGCGGGCTGTTTCGTGCGGATCGCGGTGGTAGCCCTTCATCACGTTCGGGCCGTTGATCCAGATTTCACCGTCCTTGCCCGGCGGGCAGTCGGCCCCGTGCTCGTCGACGATGCGAACGCTGACGTTCTGCACCGGCCGGCCGATCGACCCGGGCCGGCGGGCGTGCGGCACTTCCAGCGTGCACACCGGCGAGGTCTCCGTCAGACCATAGCCTTGCAGCAACTCGACGCCGAAGCGCTCGCGCACGCCGGCGGCAACCGAATCCGGCAACGGCTCGCCCCCACTGACGTAGAGGTAGGCGTCTTTCATCGTGTCGGGCGGCGCGGACTTCAACCTCAGCAGCGCCGCGTACATGCTCGGAATGGCCATGAATACGGAGATATCGTGCTTGAGCAGCGTGTCGGCGACCTGCGCCGGCGAGAAGCGCGGCACGCAATAGACGCTCGATCCCAGTGCGACCGGGACCAGCACGTTGGCCGTCAGTCCGAAGACGTGGAACGGCGGCAGGCAGTTCAGGAAGCGGTGATCCGGCTCGATCTGCGCCGTGGCGATGCAGTCCGCGCAGTTGCTGTGCAGGTTGCCGAACGTGAGCTCGACACCCTTCGGCTGCGCGGACGTACCCGAGGTGAACAGAATCACGGCGGTGTCGTCTGACGCGGTGCGCGGAACGGGCGGCTTGCGGCGCAGCGAGCGGCCGATCATCCTCCGCCGGAGCGGCAAGTCCTCCAGAAACACGGACCGCACGGGCAACTGCGAAACAAGGTCGGCGAAGTGGCGGATGGTGATGACGACGTCGATCTCGGCGGACTCGACGATTCCCGCGAGCTCGCAGCCCGACAGCAGGAAGTTGAGCGGCACGACTTTTCGCTCGGCCCACAGCGACCCGAACAGGCATGCGGAAAACGCCGCGCTGGCGGGCAGCATGATCCCGATGCGATCGCGCTGCGTTGCCCGTGCGACCACGTCGCGGCAGACGGCGGCCAACTGTGCCAGCCGCTTGTAAGTCAACGTCATGCGCGGGTCCGACACCGCGACGCACTTGCCGCGCTCGTGGGCAGCATTGATCAGCATATCGACAAGCAATCGAGCGATCTCCAGGCGGACATGACGTTCACTCGACCCCGCGGCGAGATTAATCCTTGCGGCTCGGATTGTCCATTGGCATCATTGCCGCCATGAAAGACACTCGGTTGGCATGGACGCCCATTGCGGCTCTGGCCGTCGGCCTTTTCGCGGGCTGCGCCCGGCTCCCGGCGCCGGCGGTGAATCAGATATCGCAGGCCCGTTCGCAGGTCGAATCCGGCCAGTATGGTCCGGCCGAACGGCTGCTCACGCCGGTCATCAATCAGTATATCGAGTATCCGCAAGTCGCCGAGGCGTTCTACCTCCGCGGGCAGTGCCGGCTGAAGGCGGGCCGTCGCGAAGATGCGCGCAGCGACTTCAACAAGGGGCTCGTGCTGGCGGACGATCGGGCTTTGCAGGTATGGCTCGAGGTGCAGGCCGCCAACATGGCGTTTGACGACGATCGCTACGAGCGCGCCCGCTTCCTCTACGAGCTCGCGATCGACGACGTGCCGTCCGGTCCGCCGGCCGATCGCGTCCTGTTTCAATATGGCGTCTGCCTCCAACGCACGCAGAACTTCCGGGAAGCGCGCGACGTGTTCGAGCGCGTGTTCCGCGAGTATCCCGCGTCGAGCTTCGCGACGGCCGCCCGGCGGAAGTACAACTGGGACGACGAGTACTTCTCGGTCCAGTGCGGCGTGTTCTCGACGAAGACCCGGGCGCAGCAGATGGCGAGCGACCTGCGCCGCAAGGGAATCGGCGCTTTGGCCGTCGCCGAGGGGGGCGGCGGGCGGTATGTCGTTCGCGCGGGCCAGTATCAAACGTATGCCGAGGCGGCGCGCATGCTCGATCGCGTGCGGTCGCATCAGCCGGATGCGTTTATCGTGCCGTAGATGCGCGGGCACGGCTCAAGAGTCGCGAAAGATCGCGACACACGCTGGCCAGCGACACACGGGTCCGTATTACCTCAGTTCAGTTGAATCACTCGCCGCGATTCTTCCGGGCGGTAGCATTTCAGGGCCGTCGTCCGTTATGATCATTACCTGGTGAACCGCACAGCAACGCGGCAGTGGGGAGACTTCGCTTGAACACGGATTCCAAGGCGCGAATCGTCGTCGCACTCGGCGGCAATGCGATATCGTCGGGCAAGCACTCGGGCAACATCACGGAGCAGTTCGCGCAGTCGCGCGTTACCGCGCGGTTCATCGCTAATCTCATCTGTGCCGGGCACCGGCTGATCATCACGCACGGCAACGGCCCGCAGGTGGGCATGGTGCTGCGCCGCGTGGAACTTTCCCGTCACGAAGTCTACCCCATCGACCTGGGTCTGTGCGTGGCCGACACGCAGGCCGGCATGGGCTACATGATCTGCCAGTGCATCGCCAACGAGATGGAGAGACGCGGTCGCCCGATCATCGCCTCGACGATCGTCACCACCGTGCTGGTCGATGCCGACGACGAGGCGTTTCGCCGGCCGACCAAGCCGATCGGCCAGTTCTACGATCGCGAAACGGCCGAGCACCGCGTCGCCGCGGAAGGCTGGAACGTTATCGAGGTGCCTGGCAAGGGGTTCCGCCGGGTCGTGCCGTCGCCGAGGCCGCGGAAGATCCAGGAGCTGGATCTCATCCGCAAGCTGTTCGATGACGGGCAGACGATTGTGTGCTGCGGCGGCGGCGGGATTCCGGTCGTACGCCGTCCGGCCGGCGGCGTCGAAGGCGTCGAGGCCGTCATCGACAAGGACCTGACGGCCGCGCTGCTGGCCGTCGGAACGGAAGCGGACACGCTGGCGATCCTCACGGATGTCGAGCGCGTGAGCGTCGATTACGGCAAACCGACCGAGCGTTTCCTCGACACGCTGACCGTATCGCAGGCACGCGAATATCTGGCGGCCGGTCAGTTTCCCGAGGGCAGCATGGGGCCCAAGGTCCGGGCCTGCATTCACTTTGTCGAGAACAGCCCCCTCGGCAGCCCGACGGCGATCATCACCAGCATCGAGGGGAGCGAGGCGGCCCTCGCGGGCCGGACAGGCACGCGGCTCACTCGCGATTAACTCACGATAGGACTGACCGATTGTGGCACTCCCTTCAGTCGGCTGCCATCGGGCCAACACGAAAGGCAGACTCTCGCGACTGACCTGCCGGGGACCGCGTTCGGTTGGCCGGGGCAAAATCAGTTTTGGACGATCGGGGGCAATCCGACAATAATGCGTGAATGACGCGGTCCGGTTTACGGTTGAAGGTGCTTGTCAGCGTCGCCTTGATCGGCGCGGCCAGCTGCGCCGCCCAAGCCCAGGTCTCTGTCGCCGGGGGCGACGACATTGTCTGGATTTTCCGGTCGTCGAGTGGCGGCGAAGACGGGCAGGTGAATCTGCAGTTCGTGTATGCCCTCGCGTCGCAGAAGCCGGTGCAATACCTGCCGCTTCCCGTGGTGCAGACCATGGGTCGGATTGTTCGCGCCGCTGCACGCAGGCAGAATCTGCACGTCTTCTTCGAGGATGGAACGCACTACCGCTTTCGCCCGCCTCCGACGCTGTCGTACGAGGGCCACAACGACTTTCCCGAACTGAAACTGCCGGAAAGCTGCGTTCCGATCGCTTTGGCGGGGGATGACGCGGCGAATGCGCTGCTGGGAGTCGTACCCACGCGTATCGCGGAGGCGCTGTCGCGGCCGGCGACGTCGGAGCCGGCCGAAGAGGCGGAGAGCCAGCCCGCGCCGACCACCGAGGCTGCCAGCC
>JBECKQ010000168.1:0-21121 GCA_040235375.1 Phycisphaerae bacterium
CCCAGCAGGTCCCGCCGGATCGTTCGCGCCTCCTTGCGGATGTCGTCCGCCCGAAGGTCTTTGCGCACCTGTTCGTGAATCCGCGTCGCGCCGAACGTGCCGCCCAGGCCCGGCGTATCCGTCGTCAGGGTCTGGCCCAGCCACGCCTTGCTCAGTTCGCGGTTCAGAAACTCCGCCAGGTTCTCGTACGGCGGCGGGGCCTTGCCCTGACCCGCCTCGATGAACTCCAGCTCGATCGCCCGGCTGAAAACGCCCACCGCATTGCTGCCGATCGATTCGAGCATCTCGACCATCTCCCGCTTCTCTTCCGGAGTCGCCCCCGCGTCATACCGCGCCACGCGCACCGGCATTCCGAAGACCTCCGCGAAAGTCAGCCAGTCTTTCATGGCCATGTTCTTGCCGAGATACGCCAGCGCCGTCGCCCGCAGCAGCCCGCCCCGCGCCGGATGCCCGCTCACGCTGTGCGGCGTGTGCACCATGAACTTGTTCGCCGGCAGTTCGATGCCATCGACCGGCGCGTCTTCTGTCAGCACGCGCGGCCGATCCAACTCGTCAAACGCCAACCGCGCAAAGTCCACCGGCACGATGTCATCAAGTGTCACTGCTCCATCGCGTGCTTCCCAGACCAGCTCCGCCAGCGCCACGTTTCGCCCGATCGCCAGCGACAGATGCTGAAGCGCCTCGTCGAACGTCTCGATCTGCGCCAGCACTTCCGCGCAGTACGCCACCGCCTCGTCGGCCAGCGACTTCTCCCGCGTCGGTCGGACCTCCGCCTCGCTGACGAGCCGCCACGGCAGACCGGTCAGCGCCAGCCGCCGCTTGTTCGCCACCGCGTGCAGGTGCGCGTCTTTCTCCTCCATCTCCTCGAAAAGCTGCATCGCCCGCGCGAGCGACCCGCTGTCTGCCTCCCGCAGGATCGCCGCCAGCCGCGATGGCGTGAGACCGCTCGACGGGTAGTCGCGCAGCGCGTCCTCCCGCCGCGGTTGCAGCATCCGCCCGGCCGCCGGACGACCCGCACCCAATCCCGCCCGCACGGCGTTTACGATCTGTCGCGCCCACTTCATCGGATCTGTCCCTTCCGTTTTGCTGACATGACGTGTCACCAGATGCCTGGCCGCGCGTACCGCAACGGCCGCCCGCGTATTGCCTCCGCCGGCCCGCACGAATCGCCCGCTGCGTGCAGCGCCAACGCCGCCGCCCAGAACCGATCGCCGTGCCCGCCGGCCCCGCGCGAAGCGTCCAGCCGAACGTGCCCCGCCTCGCTCACCGTCCGCCGTACGGCGTGCCAGTCGTTGCGAATGGCTGTGTCCACCGGTATGCGAATAGCCCGATCCTCGACCGCGATCCGCAGCCGCCCGGCAAGCTGCGATTTGAGTGCCGCGGTGAACACGACCGGCTCGACGCGGTGCCGCCCGAAATCCTCGGCTGCCGACTCCGCCAACTGCATCCCTAGCCCGCCCGCGTCGATGCAGCAGCGCCGCAGGTTCCGCAATTCGAGAATCCGCCGCAGCCGCGCGTACTGCTCGCGGAACGGCTCGCCGCGCATCTCGATGACACAGCGTGTCACCTGGGCATCGCCGCGCCGTGATACGACCCATATCACGGTGAAATCGTGTCGCCGCCCGACGTCGACGCCCGTGAACAGCTCTTCGCCCGCCTTCGCCAGTTCGACAAGCGGCGTGTCTTTGTCCAGCGCCGCATCCTCGCACGCCGCGATCTGCTCGTACGTCAGGTACGCCGTCGCCTCGTCCAGAAATTCGCACAGGAACTCCTGGCGAAAAAGCTCATCATCGCCGAGCCCGCGCCGAATCTCCTCCACATCCACGTTCAAGCCTTGCGCCACTGCGTCCGGAAGCGTGACCGTCGAATGCTCGAACGCCTCGTTGTCGCGCAGCTTCGCGAAGACGTTGTCCACGCCCATCGGCGTCGACGCCACGTCCAGCTCGCCGTTGTCGCGCAGCAGCGTCGGAAACATCGCCGCCCAGATCTGGCGGTCATCCGCGTGCATGGCGAACTCGTCGAGGAATACGTCGCCGGTGAATCCCCGTACCGTCTCCGGGTTCGCCGGCAGCCCGATGATCCGCACGCCGCCCGGCAGCTCGATCTCCAGCTGCTTGAACCGCGTCCCTGCGACGATCCCCGGCTCCAGCAGCTCCGCCGCGATCCGCATCGCCTGGCAGTGCTGTCGCGCCTTGATCATCAGCTCCCGGCTCTGCCGCTCGCCCGCGGACAGAAAGAGTTGCGTCCGCCGTCGCGCCAGTCCGCGCACGATCCGCCGAAGCGATTTCGTGAAGCTCTTGCCCGTCTGCCGCGCCCAGCACGACCAGCGAAACCGCCGCTCGCTTTCCACGTCCGCACGCTGATATGGATAAAGCGGAACGATCGCCCGCGCCTCCGCCGGCAGCCGCCACCCGTCGTCGCGGTTACCGCCCACATCTGCTCGATTGTTTTCCGTCCCGTCCATCGCTATCAAGCCGCCTCGCTCGCCGTCACCCCTACAACGCGCCCCGCGTGTCACCCGTTCTCATAAGCGCCGCGCCTTGGGTGGCGCCATCTGACCCGAAGGGACCGGCCGTGTAGCCCCCTCCCTTGAAGGGAGCGGTTGGGGGGGTTCTCGAAAGCGAACAACGCCGCTGTGCGCCACTGTTCCTGAGCCATGCGAATCCCCCCGTCCACAACGTCCAACACGTCCACGCGCGCCCACCGCCCGCCGCCCACCCGCTCTCTCGCCTTCCGCCGCCCGGCGGCCTTGCTTCAAGCCTTGCCAGCCGATAGAAACCCCACGACGATGTGTACGCTTCGCCAACCGTCATCCAAGCGCGGACGATTCGACATGCAAAAACCACAACGGCGCCTGCCGCGAATCGCGATCGCCGCCCTTATTGCGATCACCGCATGCAGCTCGATCGCAATGGCCGACGACCATGACCAGACCGGCCGGTGGATCATGGACTACGGCCGCGCCTACGGACTCTCCGTCACCGAGCCCACCGAGGCCGACGCCCTCTACCTGCTGATATGGATGAAGGCCGCCACCGCCGTCTCCCCCGGTCTCTCTGACGCGTGGCTCTGGCAATACGACCTGCTCAGCCGTCTCGGACGCGAGGACGAAGCGCTCGACGCGCTCCGCGCCTACTGCCGCACCGAACCGGGCGACCTCTCCGCGGCCCTTCAGCTCATCGAGCTCGAGCTTGACCAGCGCCAGACCGCCGAGAAACGCATCGAATTCTGCCGGCAGCAACTGGCCATCGGTTCGCTCGCGCCCGAGGTCGCCAGCGATCTGCACCGCCGCCTCGCCGAACTGCTCGCCGCGCGCGGCAACGTCGAAGAAGCCACCGAGAACGCCCGCCAGGCAATCGACTTGTTCCCCGAGAATCTTCCCGCCCGCTACCTGCTGGCGAAGCTCGAGGATCGCCTCAGCGACTTCGCCGTGCACGTCGGCCTGCTCGTGCGGCAGATCGAAGCGGATCCGTTCGCAGTCGAACCCATCGCGGACCTGGCTGGCGTGCTCGACGCCGCCGCACGGCACAAGGCCTCGCTGCAGTGGTATCAGGCGGCCATCGATCAGTTCAGCCGCCTCTACCCGACCAGGCAGGTTCCGCCCGATCTGCTCCTCGCCTTGGCCGAAGCCTGCTACGGAAACGGTGAGGACGAGCAGGCTCTCGAGCTGTGCAAGCGCATCCTCGAAGCACAGCCCGACCATCCCGACGCGACCATGCTGCTCATCCACGCCGCTCGTCGCCTAGGCCGTACGGATGTCGCCGATCAGTATGCCGACACCATGTACAAGCGCCTCCGCGACGTCGAGAACGACGCCATCCGCAACCGCGACGCCGGCATGTGCATGGTCATCGCCTGGTTCCACATCGACATCCAACCCGACCCCCAGAGGGCTTTGCGTTTCGCCGAGCTCGCCGCCGAGTTCGCGCCCGAGGATCCGCTCACCCAACGCGTCCTCGGCTGGGCCCACCTCCTGATCGGGGAAACGGATGCCGCCATCCGCGTGCTGCGTCCGCTGGCCGATTCCGATCAGTGGTCCGCCCTCGGACTCGCTCGCGCCCTGTTGTCCAGGGGCGACAAGGAAGCGGCCGTCAAGGCCCTGCGCAGCGGCGAAAAGCTTGCGTACTCCGGCCGCCCCTACCTGCGCATCGTGGCCATGCTTCGCGATCAGGGTGAAGAGCCGGCACCCAAGCCCGACCGCCAGCCGATTCTCGACGCCCTTGCCAAGCTGGACAAACGTGTGCTCGAGTTCCCCCTCAAGCCGGCCGAGGCCATCGACTTCCAGGTGACCGTCGACCCGCTCGCACTGGCCTACGCCGCGCCGATCTGGGGCCATTTCGTGCTCGCCAACAAGGCGCCGTATCCCATCACGCTCGGCACCGACCAGATGATCGACGCCAACGTCTCCGTCAGCCTGCGCAACGAAAAAACCGATGACGCCGGCCTGATCGACTATCTCACCGTCAGCCTCGATCGAAGGTTTGTTGTCGCTCCCGGCCAGAAGGTCGAGTTCCACCGCCGGCTCGACACCGCCGCCGCCCGGCTCCTCCTCGATCACGAGCCGCAGAATCGCCTGCCGCTGAAGTTCTCCTTCGTCCTGTCACCCATGTCCAACGAGGAGGGCGAGATCGAATCCTCCCTGCGCGGCGTCTTTCCAGTGTCAGACGATGTCACTCGGCTCGCTGTCGACGCCGGCAACGAAGGCCTGCTCACCCTGGCCACGCACGTCCGCTCCGGCAGCGAGCAGCAGCGCATGCAGGCGATCAAGACCGTCCTCGCCCTGATCCTCGAGCGGCAGGCATCGTTCGAACAGAAGAGGTTCCAATACGCCGCTCGCGCCGTCGATCACCGCCAGCTCACCTCGCTTCTGATCGCGGCCCTGCGCGACACCGCCCCCGTCGTCCGCGCCCGCGTGATCTGGGCCCTCTCCATGCTCCCACTCGACGACGAGATCATCTCCGCCGTCTCCCCCTGTATCACCGCCGACGACTGGCTCGTCCGCCTCTGGGCCACTGAACTCTTCGCCCAGAAGCAGGGTCCCCTCTTCCAGCCCGTGCTCGACAACCTGTCGCACGATCCCAACCATCTCGTCGCCAGCCTCGCCCGTCTCTACCTCAGCCGGGCCGAGCAGATCGGGAAAAAACCGGCGCCTTCACCCACGCCACAGCCTCGAACCCAACCATCAACGGCCCCGGCCAGCCTGCCGCCGGAAACTCCATAACCTTATTGCAGATAAGAAGTTATGGTTCTTCGTGCAGCCTTCTTCGGATTGACCCCTAACCCGTCTAATTTCAGCGTGTCAACTATTGCGGATGCGATAGAGTCACAATCACCGGAACGTACACGGGAGGCTGAATCATGCTCCGCTGCAAGACCAAAAAACTCTTGACGCTCGCCGCCATCACCCTCACCCCTCTGCTCATGGGCCATAGCTGCGCGGTTGACGACCTCTACGGCGCCTTCGGCTACCCCTTCAGTGACTACTACTACGAAGACATCTTCTTCGGCCCCGGCTACTACGACACCTACTACTACGACGAATACTATTACGGTGATTACTACTACGACGACTATTACTACGACAGCTACTACGACGCCGGCATCGACTGGTGGTGGTGAACCCGTTAACGATCCGCAGGCGCTGGCCGCGGCGGATGGTACGATCCGCCCGCAGGCGAGCCGTCTACGCCCCTCCCTTGAAGGGAGGGGCAGGGGGAGGGTTGCCGTCCACTGGGTCCACCGATTCCTGGCCAGCGCTCTCCTGAAAATCACATCCGCAAATCCGCCCGTCGATTTCCCCCTTTCGACGACCGCGATCTTCCCGTACAGTTGAGGCATCTTCTTTGCCGAGGGGAGCCGCACGTTGTCCAAGGAATGGATCATCCGACCATCGTGGGACGGCTGCACGGAAGCTGCCCGCCGCTGGAACGTCCCGCCCATTGTCGCCCAGCTTCTCTTCAATCGCCAGGTCGCCTCCGCCGAACAGGCCCGCGCGTTCCTCGTGCCGCAGTTATCCGCCCTCCACCCACCGGAAACGCTGCCCGGCACGCGCGACGCCGCCGAACGCATGTGCGACGCCATCCGCGCCGGACGCAAGATCGTCCTCTACGGCGACTACGACGTCGACGGCATCGCCGGACTCGCCATCCTCTGGCACGTCCTCCGCATCGCCGGCGCCGAACCCTCCTTCTATGTTCCCCACCGCATCGAAGAGGGCTACGGCCTCAATGCCGACGCCGTTCGCACCCTCGCCGCCGACGGCGCTCAACTCATCGTTTCCATCGACTGCGGCGTCACTGCGGTGGAAGAAGCCCGCGTCGCCCGTGAACTCGGCGTCGAACTCATCATCACCGACCACCACGAACCCGCCGCGGAGATCCCCGCCGCCAGCGTCATCGTCCATCCCCGCATCGGCGGCGACTACCCGAACCCGCACGTGTGCGGCGCCGGCGTCGCCTTCAAGCTCGCCTGGGCCATCGCCCAGCGCATGACCGGTCAGGCCCGTGTCTCCGCGGATTACAAGCAGTTCCTCGTGGACGCCCTGCCGCTGGCCGCACTCGGCACCGTCGCCGACGTCGTCCCCCTCGTCGGCGAGAACCGTGTCATCACCTGCTGCGGCCTTGCCCGCATTCGCCAGTGTCCCTGGCCCGGCATCCGCGCCCTCATCGACGTCGCCAAGCTGACCGACGCCGCCATCGACGGCGCCGCCGTCGGCTTCAAGCTCGCCCCGCGCCTCAACGCCGCCGGCCGCATGGGCAACGCCCGACTCGCCATCGAGTTGCTCACCCGCGCCGACGAATCCCGTGCCCGCGAAATCGCCCTCTACCTCGACGACCACAACCGCGCCCGCCAGTCCACCGAGCGTCAACTGTCGCGCGAAGCCGTCAAGATGATCGAGGCCGCCCGCCTCGACGGCGACGCCAACCGCGCCATCGTTCTCGCCGCAGAAAAGTGGCACCCGGGTGTCATCGGCATCGTCGCCGCCCGCATGGTCGACAGGTTCCACAAGCCCACCGTTCTCATTTCGCTTGAGAACGGCTCCGGCCAGGGCTCCGCCCGCAGCGTCCCGCACTTCGAGCTCCACCGCGCCCTCGAAACGTGCAGTGAGCACCTCATCAGCTTCGGCGGGCACGCCATGGCCGCCGGCCTGCGGATCGAGGCCGCCAAAGTCCCCGCCTTTACCGAGGCCTTCGTCCGCCATGCCAACAACGAGCTCAACGGCTCCGCCCTTGTCCCCAGGCTCCACCTCGACGGACAGGTTCCCCTGGACAGCCTCGACGAACGCACGGTCACTGGCATCCTCGGCCTCGGCCCCTTCGGCGCCGGCAACCCCCGGCCGCTCCTCGCTACCGATTGGCTCAACCTCGCCGAAGAGCCACGCTGCGTCGGCAAGAACGGCGACCACGTCCAGCTCGTCCTCGCCGACGGCTCCACCAGCATGCGGGCCATCGCCTTCCGCGCCGCCGACCATCTGCCTTCCCTGAAAACTCACCGCCGTTGCCGCGTCGCCTTTGAGCCGATAATCAATGACTTCAACGGCCGTCGCCGCGTCGAGCTCCAGATCGTCGACTTCAAATTCCCCGCCGGCGCCCCAAGCTGAGAGGCGCGCGCCGCCGCTTACGTCGTCCACGAAGTCCACCGATCCCTGCGTGCGCTCTGGCCTGCAACCGCTCTCATATCGCACCATTTCGCTACGCTTTCGCACTACTTTCCTTCCCGCCGAATCGATGAGTATAATCATCGTCTCTCTATGAAAGGGCTCTCGTGGCCAACGCGGAAATCATTCGAATCGGCCCATCGGAAACGGCGCTGATCGCCGAGATCTACAACGCTGTCTTCGCTCCCTCCCATGACATCGCGTTCTTCGAGCGTCGTTTTCGCGGCCGTCCGAGCGTCCTCAATCTCGTTGCGGAGCTCGACGGTCGACCGGTCGGCTTCTCCAGCGGCTTCGAGCTGAAGCCCTCGACCTGGTACAACTGGCTCGTCGGTGTCGTCCCCGACGCTCGCCGCATGGGCATCGCCTCGCAGCTCAACGAGGCCGAGCAGGCCTGGGCCGCCGAGCAGGGTTACCAGTTCGTCCGCATGGAGTGCTACAACCACCACCGCCCGGTTCTGCACATGGCCATTCGCCAGGGCTTCGACATCGTCGGCGTCCGCTGGGACACGGACCACCAGGCGAATCTCGTCATCTTCGAAAAAGAAATCCGAACCCCCGACTGACCACCCCCGGCGTTCGACTGCTCTTGAAACCGTGCGGAATCGCAGAGTCCCGCACCGCTCACGAGCGCTGGCACACGGGCAGAGCTCACTTCACACGACCGGGCGCACGTTACTCCGAACGTCGGGTGGGCAGTCCTCATCCAGAATTGCGCGATACCGGCTGCCGCAGCTTCGACACGTCCAGCTCGTCGGCGCCTCCCCGCTGTCCGCCCTCCTCAGGGGCAACACCTCTCCGCAGTCCACGCATTCGCCGATTCGATCGCTCAATGTGATGCAGAGGTCCTCAGACCTCCACGGCGCGAGCAGGAACCGATCCACGCCGGCCGACAGCAAGTCTCCTCGAAGTGCCTCCGCGCCCGACCCGATGATCGACAGTCCCCTGCGGATCGCCCGCGCGCGCGCCACGCTCTCCTGCGATACCTCCGACCGGTCATCGGCACACAGGACGAGATGACCGATGCCACGATCCGCCCACAGCAGGCGATTCGCCTCCGCCATCGTACCCACGACGTAGCCGCCCACACCGGCCACCGCCAGCATGGCGCGCGCCAGCCGGCGCTGGACCGCGTCACAGCTGACGATAAGCGCCCGATCCCCCCGCGACGACTCGTCCCCCGTCCCAGGGAGCGGCCCCAGCAACATCCTGACAAGCGGGCGGGTTATGAAGTGCGGGTCGCCTTCCCGCCGTAGTACGACGAGACGGGTACCCTGAGCGCCCATCGCCTGCGTCCGTACGTGCCACACCACGCGGCGCGATGACCGCGGCGTCGCCACCTGCCACTTACGGACCGCGGCAGCCAGGTCGAACGCTTCACCGCCGAAGATGTCGCCAAACACGCGGACATCCGCGCCCGCTCGCGTCTCGGCGAGCATCTCCCTCGCCCAGCGATTAGCGAACCTGATCTGACCGGCGGCGTCGATCTCCATCACCGCGATGGGCGGCCCATTCATCCGCAAACCACCCGAACACGGCGCCTCTCGAACCGATCGCCGCACGTGCTGCAAGTCGAACGGCTTCTCGATGAACGCCGCGACCTCCCCGTCCCGAGCGCGAACGCGAAGATCGTCCGATGCGAACCCCGTGATCAAGACGGCCGCGAGCTGCGGCACAACGAGTCGAAGCACTTCAGCGACGTGCAGCCCGTCAACGTCGTCGGCCAGCATCCAGTCCGTGATCAGGACATCCGGCCGCCAGCGCAGGCCCACGGCGATCGCCTCGCTCCCACTCGTGGCTGTGCGAACCTCGTGCCCGTCGTCAACCAGAGCTTCCGCAACCTGAAGGGCACACGGCTTTTCGTCATCAACGACCAGAGCCTTGGGCATGATGGAGTTCTTTCCCCCAGTGCCGATGCTGTCGGCACGACCTGCTGGACGGCCAGCGGCAATGCAAGCGTAAAGATCACGGCCACACGCGGCAAGACAGGTATTCACCTGAATCCCTCGCCACCGCGCGTCGCCACTTAATCGGTTATTTTGCTTTGCATCACTCCGGATGGCCCTTACGGTATCGTGGTTAAGAGCCTGCCGACGGGGTCAAGAATCACCCGTCACGGCCCGCAATTGGGGAATTTGCCGATGCTCAACAAAATCTGGTTCTGGCTGCTTGTTATCGGAATCGTCTACGGACTGGGGAAATCCCTGTATGTATCGCTCGAAAAAACCCCGCCCGCATCTCCCGCCGGCCAGGCGACGCCAGACGAGCCCGTCGAAGTGCCGCGACCGGTCCGCGACATGGGCCAGGCCCTGACCAACGCCGCCATCGACTCCGCCAAGATCGCGATCGAACTCTGCATCGTGCTCATCGGCGTCATGGCCCTCTGGCTCGGCATGCTCAACATCGCCCGCGATGCCGGCATGGTCGACGCTTTCGCCCGCGGCCTCCGCCCGCTGATGCGCTGGCTCTTTCCCAGCATCCCCTCCGGGCACCCCGCCGAGGGGGCCATGCTCATGAACATCTCCGCGAACGTGCTCGGACTCGGCAACGCCGCCACCCCCTTCGGCCTCAAAGCCATGCGCGAACTGCAGACCCTCAACCCCACCAATGACACCGCTACCAACGCCATGGCCATGTTCCTCGCCATCAACACCAGCAGCGTGACCCTCGTGCCGTTCACCATCATCGCCCTTCGCGCCGCGTCCGGCAGTGCGAGCCCCGCCCGGCCGCTCGCCGGCATCATCATGGCGACGACAATCAGCACTACCGTCGCCATCATCGCGTGCCGTCTCCTCGAGAAGCTGCCGGGATACCGAATGGGCGAGCCCGGCGGACAACCCGCCCCCGCCCGCGACGAGTCGCCGAAGGAGGGGGATGTCTGATGGAGAGCATTCGCCTGGGAATGGAGACGTTCAGCCAGTGGACCATCCCGCTGGTCATGCTGGCCATCGTGCTGTGGGGAGCGGCGAAACGCGTGCCCATGTACGAGTCGTTCGTCACCGGCGCGAAGGAAGGCTTCGACGTGGCGGTCATGATCATCCCCTACCTCGTCGCCATCCTCTTTGTCATCAAGGTCTTCATGGCCAGCGGTATCTTCGCCGACCTCAAGACCGCCGCCGGCAGCGTCCTCGCCAGCGTCGGCCTCGCCGATTACACCAACGTCGTCGATTTGATACCCATGGCCCTCACCCGGCCGTTGTCGGGAAGCGGCGCTCAGGGCGTGATGGTGGACATCTTCACCCGCCAGGGTCCGGACAGCTTCACCGGACTGTGCGCCTCGATCATGATGGGCAGTACGGAGACGACGTTCTACATCCTCACCGTCTACTTTGGCGCCGTCGGCATCAAGAAAATCCGGCACACACTGCCGGCGTGCCTCCTCGCGGAAGCGGCCGGCCTTACCGCCGCCGTGATCATCGGCATTATTCTGTTCCGCTGAACGACGATCGTGCCATCGCCGCGGAGAATGCAACGCGAGAGGTGAACATGCCCGACTACGGAATCTGGTCCCTGCTGCCGCCCATCCTGGCGATCGTGCTCGCCATCGCCACGCGGCAGGTCTTCCTGTCGCTATTCGCCGGGATCGCCGTCGGATACCTGGTTATCAACGACTGGAACGTCATCGGCGGGCTCATCGCCTCGATCGACGCACTCGTCGCCGTCTTCCAGGATGCGGACAACACGCGCGTCATCATCTTCAGCATGCTGGTCGGCGCTCTCATCACGCTCGTCCAGCGCAGCGGCGGCGTTGACGGATTCATCGCCTTCACCCAACGCGCCGGCGTGGCCACCGGTCGCGTCGGCGCCGGACTGCTCGCCTTGTTCATCGGCACGGTCATCTTCATCGAGTCCACCATCACCTGCCTCGTAACCGGCGCCGTCGCCCGCCCGATCTTCGATCGCCTGCGCATGTCGCGCGAGAAGCTCGCCTACGTCTGCGACACCTCCTCGGCCCCGATCTGCATCCTCATCCCCCTCAACGGGTGGGGGGCATTCGTCCTCGCCCAAATGTCCGGCCTCGGCGTCAAGGACCCCGTCGCCACGCTCGGCCGGACAATTCCCGTGAACTTCTACGCGATTTGCAGCCTGCTGATCCTCTTCTTCGTCATCGTCACCGGCTATGACATCGGGCCGATGAAGAAGGCCGAACGCCGCGCCGCCAACGAAGGCAAACTGCATCGCGACGGCGCCCGCCCCATGATCGCCGACGACGTCATCGCCCTCCCCCCCGACCCGACCACGCCTCGCCGCGCGGTGAACATGATCCTGCCCATCGTCATCATGGTCGTCATGGTCTTCGTCAGCCTGGCCTACACCGGCTACCGAAACCTCGCACCGGGCACGCAGCCCAACCTCTGGAGCCTGCTCCGCGCCAGCTCCGGTACGACGGCCGTGCTCTGGGCCGTCGCCACCGCCGTCGTCTCGGCCGGCATCCTCTATCGCGCGCAGGGCATTATGAAGCTGACCGAATTCGTTGACGTGTGTTTGAAGGGCGCCGGGGCCCTCATTCCCCTGGCCCTCCTGATGCTTATGGCCTTCGCCATCGGCCATCTGTGCAAGGCGGAGCTCGGTACCGGGCAGTACGTGGCCGGACTGGTCAGCGAGCAGCTCCCGCAGTTCCTCGTAGCGCCGTTCGTGTTCATCACCGCCTGCGCGATCGCGTTTTCCACCGGCACGAGCTGGGGCACGTTCGCCATCATGCTCCCCATCGCTTATCCGATCGCTCTCAAGGTCGGCGCGCCGCCGCATCTGGCCATTGCCGCCGTTCTTGGCGGCGGCGTCTTCGGCGACCACTGCTCGCCCATCTCCGACACGACGATCGTCTCTTCCATGGCCTCCGCCTGCGACCACGTCGACCACGTCCGCACGCAGCTACCCTACGCCCTCCTCGCCGGCACAGTCTCCGCAGTCCTTTACGGCCTGGTCGGCTTGATAGGCTGAAGCATCCGCGCGATGGGATCAACAACAAGACCGCCTCGGCGGCCGAATTCCGGTCTTGCACCTGGCGAGCCGCTGAGCTGCGCGCGAGCGGCGGCACTTTCCGCAGAAGACCAGGAGAAGGACGAAGAACACCATCGACGCCCCCAAGACGACGGCGAACGGCGGCCGATCGCTCGGCACGCCGGTAAAGAGCCCCGTCGCAGAAGTGGCGAGCGCTGCCAGAATGCCGGCCATCAGCAGCGGCCGGAGCGTGTCGTGGTAGAACCCGCCCGTCCGGTAGCGCGACATCTTGCGCGCCCCCAGCAGCATGAGTCCAAAGGACGCGGCAGCGAACCCGGCAAGCGCGGCAGCCAGGTACGGATCGGTGCGAACGTGAACGCTCGTGTATGTCCATCCCGGTGTTGTGTGAATTGTCCTCTCCACAACGTTGACGTGACCGGGCTGGGCGATCTGGACAATGCAGGCCACCAGCGCGATGAGCGACGCGAAGAACAAAAGGCCGCCGAAAAGACGCGTGATCAGCCATCGTCGTGGCCGCTCGGCCTCGACGAATGGCTTGGCTTCCACCGTGCCCGCCCGCTGCTCAGCATGTTCGCCGGCCGCACCTTCGGGCGCCGCCTCGTCCGCCGCCGGCGAACTCCAGGCCCGAGCGGGTGCTTCCGCCACGGCTGCCGCAGTCGCGGCGTCCTGGTCCGCCGGCTCAACGTTCCCTTCCAGCCAGCTTTCCAGGGGAAACAACCAGGCGAGCGCCTGAAGGACAAGCGACGCAGCGCCGGCGACACCGGCTGCCATGAACATGTACTGGCCGCTATGCGTGAAGACCGCGGCGAGGACTAGCGCCATGATCGCCGCGGGCACCGCCGCACCGAACGAGAGACTGCCGCCGGCCCCTTCGCGGACGACACCTTTCCACCGGCGCAGAAGCGCGGTAACAGCCAGCGCGCCCCACAAGCGCACCGATATCGGGGCGAGCGAAAACACGCCGAAGAGCCTCATGGGCGGGTAGCTGTGCGTGTCCGCGAGAGGCAACAGCGCGACGGCGAGCAGCGCCGCGGCAGGCGCCGCCAGGGCGATCCGCTCAACCCAGTCAGGCTGATAAGCCGTACGCGAAAGTCGGGCCATGATCTGGCAGCCCGCGGCAAGGCCGCCGCCCATCGCAAAGACCATCAGAACGGCGCTCAGCACGGCCTCCGGCGATCCGCCGAAGACCGTCCCGACAGCCAGACCGAGCCCCATCGCCATGGCGATCGCGAGAAAGACACGCTGGACGATCTCGCCGCGCGTCCTCGCGGGCGCCGGTCGGCGGCGCGGTGGCTGCTTCCGAGCGGCAGGCTCCTTGTGCGTGGCGGGTCCGCGGCGGCCGTGACGCGCGTCCAGCTTCTTGAGGCGGCGTTCGACGCGAGTGTTGAGCGCCGACAGACGCTTCGCCATACGCGGCGGCAGGTTACGCGCGTCCAGATCGATCACCGGCCGCGCGGCACGCGGCGACGCCGGCGCGGGCCGCGGCCGCCAGCCGGGCGCGGGGTTGGGCGACGGCGCCGGCGAGTCCGGCTCCGCCACCGGCCGGCGGACAGCGGCGCTGAGGCTGATCGGGTTGAAGCCCGCGAGCGACGACTTGACGTCCGCGACCTCCAGCAGGTCGTCGACCATCTCGTCGACGCTCTGGTAGCGATCGCGCGGGTCCTTCTGAAGCGCCTTGCGGATGATCTTCGCGAACGGCGCTGGCAGGTCGTCAACCTCGGGCTGCTCGGTCAGGTGCTTCATGAGCACTTCGCCCATGCTCGAGCCCTCGAAGGGTACCTTGCCGAGAAGCATCTCGTAGAGGATCACGCCGAGAGCGTAGATGTCGATCCCGCGGTGGTAGTTGCCGGAGCCGACCTCCGGCGCCATGTAGTGCACGGTGCCGACGCTGGCCGTCTGGGCGCTGTGCCGCGAGATGGAGATGAACTTGCTGAGTCCGTAATCGCCGATTTTGACGTAGCCTTCGTCGTAGAAGATGTTGCCCGGCTTCAGATCGCGATGGACGATGCCGCGATCGTGCAGATACGAGAGGCCCTTGGCCGTCTCGCGCAGGAAGAACGCTGCCTTCTGCGGGCCGAGGCCGGCCGCCTCGGCCACCAGCAGGTCGCGGAGCGACGGGCCCGAGACGTACTCCATCACGATGAAGTACTCGCCCTCGGCGCTCTTGCGCACGTCAAAGATGGAGACGAGGTGCGGGCTCTTCAGATTGATGCAGTTCGAGACGCCGCGCAGCTCGACGTCGGGGTTGTCGCGGAGGTATTTCAGGGCGACCTCACGACCGCCGTCGCTGAGGGCGTAGTAGACCTCCCCAAAGCCGCCGCGACCGACGGCCCGCTGGATCGTGAAGTCGTCGAGAGGTCGATCGCCATGTTTGAAGGTGAACGCCACGGTAGTCGTCCTTATTGCACGGGTCCGCCGTACGCATCTGTATCAACCGCATACACGTGGAGCGTGCGCGCGATTCGATCGTGTAGCGCCTGCTTGCGGTCGCTGAACGCGATCATCAGATAGCCGATGCCCAATGTGATCATACTCAGGATTTCGGCCGCGGCGCGGGCAAACGCCTGCCCTTCGCCGCACGGCCGGCCGTCAGCGCTGATGACCTTGATGCCGAGCGCTCTCTTGCCCAGCGTCTGACCGTTCCACCGCCCGATCAACAGGCCGTTGTAGATGAGCGCAGCCGGTATGTAGAGCGAATCGTTGCCGTTATGCACGCCGAACGCGGCCGCCAGGAACGCTGTAACGCCGCCGATGATCAACGCGTCAATCAGGCTGGCCACCACCCGGATCCAGAACCCGGCGTAACGAAGTCGCCCGGCGGCAGCCTCCGGTGCGAGTTGCCGCCCAACCGGTGCGACGGCCGGGGCGGCTCGCGAACGCGCCGTCGGTGGACCGTCAGGCAGCCGCCGTACGGCGGGCTCCATCACAAGCGTCGAGCCTCTCGGCTCCTGCCGCGCCCGAGCCACAGCCACCTGGCTGAAACTGGCCGGATTGAAGCCCGCCAGGGACTGCCGCACCTCCGGCGCGGTCACGATCTCGTCCATCAGGGCATGGACGGACGTGTATCGCTGGACGGGGTCCTTTGCCAGCGCCTTCTGAACCACCCGATCGAACGGATGGGGCAGCGCGGCGACGTTCGGAACCTCGGTCAGGTGCTTCATCAGGATCTCGCCCATGCTGCTGCCTTCGAAGGGCACGCGGCCGGTCAGCATCTCGTGGATGATGACGCCGAGGGCATAGATGTCGATCGCGCGGGAGTAGTGGCCGCTGCCGACCTCGGGCGCCATGTAGTGGACCGTGCCCACGCTCGACGTCTGGGCGCTGTGCCGCGAGACGGAGATGAACTTGCTGAGGCCGTAATCGCCGATTTTGACGTACCCGTCGTCGTGAAAAATGTTCCCCGGTTTCAGGTCTCGATGCACGATGCCGCGATCGTGAAGGTACGCCAGTCCCTTGGCGATTTCGCGGGCGAAGAACGCCGCTTTCGCCGGGCCCAGCCCCTGCGGCTCGGCCAGCATGATGTCGCGAAGCGACGGGCCGGAAACGTACTCCATGACGACGAAGTACTCGCCGTCAGCGCTCTTCTTCACGTCGAAGATGGAGACGAGGTGCGGGTTCTTCAGATTCATGCACTGCGTGACGCCGCGCAGCTCGATCTCCGGGTTGTCGCGGAGATACTTGAGCGCAACTTCGCGGCCGCCGTCGCTGACGGCGTAGTAGACTTCGCCGAAGCCGCCACGCCCGACCGCGCGCTGGATCGTGTAGCCGTCCAGTGGTCGATCACCATGTTTGAATGAGAAGGCCACGACTTCCTGCCCCGATTCAAGTATCCCGCAACGTGTGAATCAAACGAGCCTCGAAGAGCCCGGCGCCTGGACGGTCCACGCCTTGACCGTCATGCTGACGCCTTCCATATCGATTGCTTTTCCGAGTTCGACGGGAACGGCCGTGTCGCCGGCCAGCCGGCCACGCGGACGGATCCAAAGCGCCCCGCCCCGTTCAAACAGTACAAGGTCGCGCGCGGCGGAGTGGCACGTGACGTGGCAATTCGGCCCGCGCCCGATCATGGCGCTCTCGCGAAACAGGATAACCCGGCGAACGTCATTGGGAACCTTGGTCGAATCACTCGTGTCGAGCGTGCCGCTGGGGCTCTTGCGATTCGGCTTGTGGAACGTGAGCTTCGCTCGGCGACCGAGCACGATGCGATCGCGATCGCGCAGCAACCCGTGACGCGTTTGCCTGCCGGAAACCTCCACGTCATGCGCGCTCAGAATGAAGTAATCGTCCTCGACACGGGCGATGTCCGCATGACGCTCGCTGAGGTCGGAGAATATCGGCAGGTCGGCTGGGTGGTCCGACGCGGCCCGCCCGATGCTGAGACGCTGACCCCGATACAGCAGGTAGCTGCCGCCGCCTTCGATCAGCACCAGCAGCCTTTGCGGAATGGGACGCGCGGCTTCCGCCAGCGGACCGCGGGCCCCGAGCGCCACGGTTTCGGCAAGGGCGACGTCGCCGGCCGGCGGGGGGGCCGCGCCCGCCTCGCGGTCGCCTCCGAACGGCTCACCGAGGGGGCCGGCACGCAATGCCAGCAGGGCGGCGTCGATCTGATCGAGACTCTTGACCGCCTGCGCGATCCACGCTGCCTTCGGACCGAGTGTTTGCAGGCGATGCGCGAGCGGCTGGGCTTGGTCGAACCGGGCGGCGTCGATCGCGCGAGCGGCCGCCGCGGCGGCATCGAGTATTTCCCCAAGCTCGACCCGGCGGGCGTGCTCGCGGCCGAGCGTCTTGAGGCTGTCGAGCGCTTCCCGGGCCGCCTTCAGCCGCCCGGCCTGCACGGCATCGTACGCCTGCCGCAGAACCATCTCGCAGAGCTGGTTCTCGAGTCGAGCGGCAAGCTCGCTGTGCGCATCTAGCGCCTGCGCACGCATGAGACGATCGACGGCAACCGCCAACCGGTCCTGTTTCATCGCCGCCTCGACTTCACTCAGGAGTTCGCCGGCCTGCCTTTGTTTGCGGGCGATTTCCTTCTCGAGACCGGCCACGTCCGCACCGTCCGCAGCGGCACTTTCGATCAGCCGCTGCCCCGCGACGAGGGAACCCCCCATCAGGCGGCGGCGTGCCTCTTCGACTCGGTTTCGCCGGTCGGCTTCCTGCCGCGCCACCTCGTCGGCCACCGTGAGGATCTGCCCCCGAAGCTCAGCGATCTGCGGGTCATGGGAATCGCTGCACGCTTGCGCCTTGTTCAAATCCAGCAGCGCTTCCGTAAATTGATCGGCGCGGTAGTGCGCCCGGGCCCGTTCGAGCAGCGCCGTCGCCACCCCCGCCAGCAGCTTTGCCCCGCGCGGGTGGGCGGCGATGTCAGGCTGGGAGGCCAGGCGATACGCCTCGTCGAGCCGGTTATTGCGCAGGGCCTGCTCCGCCGCCTTGACTCGAACGAAGAGAAGTCCGGAGAACATATCGCTTTCCTCGACGCGACGGTGTGTCTCGAGGCACGGCCGCAGCGGCCGCACGTGCCCCGCCCTTGTTCAACCGCGGTCACCCGCGGTCCTCTGGGTCGGGATTCGGGCGCCGCAGGCCAATATTCGCCGCATCCTCACCAGGATACCCGATTCGGGGCGAACGCCTCAACGCGCCGCCTCCAAAGCGCATCACCCATAACCTATTTTGCAACAATATCTTACTCACCAGCTCCGCCGACTCGGTGCCCGCGACGCCGGCGGGGGGCACGTCGCGCCAGGCGCCTCGACGTCGCCCGGGCATTCCGAAGGAACGCGTGTAATCCGACACCGCTATCCGATAGAATGGCGAGTTGAACTTGGGGGATATAGCAACGACACCCACCCGCGAAAATCCACGAGGAGCGACGCAAGTGCGCCAGATCAATCACTTCCGGAGGGCAGGCCTTTGCCTGCTTTTGTCCGCCGCCACGGCGCAGGCTTACTCGATCGAAGGCTACACCGACGAGATGAGCTACGTGGCCGGCGACACGATATCCTTTTCCGTCTCCACGGCGTCTCCCACTTATCGTATCGAGATCATTCGGTCTGCCTCGACGCCGCTGACGGTTGCCACGGTGGACGGTTTGCCCGGCGTCAACCGTTGGGAGTCGTGGACGCTGGAGAAGAAGCTGTGGCTGGGCGCGAACTGGCCCGTCGACTACACGATGGTCGTTCCGGATTCGAGGCCGCCGGGCAGCTACTACGCCCGCTTCGTGACGACCGACGGCACCGAGCATTTCAAGCCATTTGTCATCCGGACGAAGGTCCCCGGCTCGCAAAGCCGCGTGCTGGCGGTGATGAATTACAACACGCGAAACGCGTACGACAACTGGGGAGGCGCCAGCCTGTACGACAGTTGGCTCGATCCGACGGGCAGGGTGGACTACGTCGGCTTTCGGCGGCCGTGGATGAAGTACGATGGGCGGGGCTGGAACTTTCTTGGCCAGCACGAACTCCACAGACTGCTCGAAGATCAGGGATTCAACCCCGAGTATGCCACGGAGTGGGACATTCACTCCATACCCAATCTGCTGCGCGCTTACGATGTCGTCGTCTTCTGCAGCCACCACGAGTATCTCACGTGGGAAAACTTCGACGCGATCGAGGAATTTCACGACGGCGGCGGACATCTGGCGTTCTTTTCCGGTAACGACTTCTACTGGCAGATCCGGTACGAGAACGAGGGTCACGTCCTCGTGTGCTACAAGGCACGAGCCCTGGCGAATGATCCCATGATGGAAATCAATCCCCGGCTGGTGACCTACTACTGGCGTGAACCTCCGGTAAGCCGTCCGGGCGAAGCGCTGCAGGGCATTTGCTGGAACGGCGCGATCTCCGACTATTACATGGAAAACATGATCGTTCAGGACGGCAGCCATTGGCTGTTTGCCGGCACCGGATTGCAGACCGGCGACGCCCTCGGCGATCATATGGCGAGAAGCGAAACGGACTGGTTGGGGCCGGCATCCCCCTCCCACGTCGACATTCTGCTGTACGCCCGGCGGTATCTGATCGAGGGGCTTCAGCGCAGTTGTACGTTTCACAACCCGACGGTTCCAAGTGGACGCGAACGATGCCGCACCAATCCGAGCTTGCGATGCGTCTGCGGCATGGTCGACAGAGAGTTGCCGTCTTTCGTCGACTGCGCCGCCATCTACTACGAAGACAGCCCGGCGTACGGCTTCCCCAACGGCCATGGCGGCCAGGTCTTCTCATCGGGAAGTGAAGCCGGCTGGTGCCGCGGCATCATGACCTCCAGTGTGGATTATCAGAAGGTCCGCATTGCCACGCGCAATGTCATCCAGCACATGCTCGACGCTCCACGCGATTGCAACACGAATGGAATTGAAGATGCGACCGAAATCGCCAATTGTTCACCGGGCGACCTGAGCTGCACGGACTGCAACGGGAACGGACGGCCTGACGAATGCGACATCGACCGTTGCCCCGCCGGCATCCGCTATTGCCAGGACTGCGACAACAACGGCGTCCTGGACGGCTGCCAGCCCGACTGCGACGGCGATGGCGTGGCTGATGCCTGCGCCATTCTCTCCTGTGCTCCCGGCGACGTGGCCTGCGCGGACTGCAATACCAACAGCGTACCCGATGCTTGTGACATCGCCGATTGCGCTGGCTCGCCGGATTGCGGCGACTGCAACGCCAACGCCGTGCCTGACGCCTGCGACATTGCCGCCTGTCCGCCGGGCGATTCCAGTTGCGACGATTGCAACGTGAATGGCGTACCGGATACCTGCGAGCCGGACTGCAACAACAATCAGATCGCCGACGCCTGCGACATTCGGGATTGCGATGCTCAGGCGGATTGGACCTGCGCGGATTGCGACAACGATGCGGTGCCGGACGGCTGCCAGCCGGATTTCGACGCCGACAACCTCATCGATGCCTGCGATCCGGACACCGACAACGACGGCGTCCCCACAGCGACGGATATCTGCGATCGAACCCCTCCCGGCCAGCAGGTCCGCCCGGATGGAAGCTCCATCGCCGACATCAACGTCGATTGCAGCATCGACCTGCTCGACTTTGGCGTGTTGCAGTTGTGCTTCGAGGCGTCGTCCGTTCGCGAGGGGGCCGCGAATTGCCTGCTCGCCGACGTGAACGGTGATGGCAAAGTCAATGCGGCGGATTTCATCATTCTGCAGGAGGCACTGACCGGGCCCGGCACGCGAGGCACGAATCCTGAAACCACTAGAGCGGTTTCAAACCACCTGTAGCGTGCGTATGCCCAAACGTCGACAGGAAAGACGAGGGGTTCCCGCTACAAGTGGATAGAGCTTGCTCTAGGCCGTCTGCAACGCCCCGATGACGTTGCGCCTCGAGGCGCGCAAAGCCGGCCCGATTCCCGCACACAGGCAGATCGCCCAGGTCAGCAGAACGGCGCCGATGACCCGCGGCCACGGCACCACCCAGGGCACGTTGATACCGATGAGCCGCGCCGTCAGCGCGTTCGTCGCCGCGGCGGAATGTAGGCCGAGTAGCACGCCGA
>JBECKQ010000395.1:0-3159 GCA_040235375.1 Phycisphaerae bacterium
CTCGCACCCCGGCCGACCCAGAATCGTGATAAATACCAGTTATGCGCTCCGCAGCCTACGACGTTCGTTCGCTGGCCACGAATTCCACGACCCGGCGAACGATCTCGCGAGCTCTGGCGAGTTCCGGCGTGTACTCCTCCTCGCCGGCCGTGTCCGCCTTGGCGGTCACGGTCGAGGACTCGCCTTCCGCAGCCTTGTTGCACGGCTTGTCGCAGCCGCTCTTATCGGCTGAAGCGGTCTTCGCCTCGGCTGACTTCGAGCAGCCGGACTTGGCGCAGCCGGCCTTGTTGCTCGCCGTCATGGCATTGCCGCTGGCAACCTCATCGCCCGTGCGGAACGACGCGAGCTTCGCGGTGAGCTTGTCCGCGGCGGCCTGCGCCTTCTGCGGGCAGTCGAACTGCACGCCGGCCACCGTGTACTTCACCGGTACGCTCTTCTCCGAGGCCACCTTGGCGGCCGTCTCCGAGCATCTCATCGTCTCGCCGTCAACCGTCGGATAGACCTTCGTTAGCCGATCGAGGTTGGCCTCGATCAGGCCCGCCAGCTTGTTCTGCGCCGTCTTCGGGGAATCGTACGTCTGGCCATCCACGACGTACTGCACCGGCTGGCTGGTCTCCTCCGACTTCGCCTTTGCGGTGTGTGGGCAGTTCGTTTCGAAGTCGCCGACCTTGTAGGTCATCTGCGGCAGCGTGGCCCATACGCGCGCCAGGCTCGCCGTCACGCAAGAGTCCGCTTTCGAACAGTCCTTGGAACACCCGCTCTTTGCCGATGCGACACTGGCTGTCTTGCCCGTGTCCGTCTTCGCCTTGTCGCACGCGAAAGCCGACGATACGCCGACGGCCAGCACGACTGCCAACACACAAACCGAAAGCCGCTTCATTTTTCCTGCTCCCGTTTCTTGAAGTTATGGGGTCCGAACCCGTTACCTCTGGTGGATACACCGGCCGCCGCCGGACAGCGACGGCTCCTCCTCTTCGCGATGCGAGTGGACGTACGCACCACTCCACGCGGATTCCGCGTTAGCCTTTCATTCCATCTGCGCTGCAAACCATTGCGTCAGATTTGTCACGCGCCCAAATCTGCCCGTAACCACCTGACCGAAATACAGTTAGAAAAAGGGGATTATGGTGCTCGCGTCGCCAGTTGCTCGCGGACCCAGTCGGCGGTCAGCCCCTTCTCTTCCAGCATGGCCGCCACGGCGGTCCCCTCGTCGCGCAGCAGCGCGAGCAGCAGGTGCTCCGGCCCGACCTCGCCGGCGCCCAATCGGTTGGCCGAATCGACCGCCAGAATCAGCGTGTGCCAGAACTTGGGCGAGTGAAACGCCTTCGCCAACTCCTGCTGGTGCACCCATTCGAAGTCCCCGTGCCGCGAGTGCGCCAGATCATGCGAGGGATCGACGCTGGAACGCAGCATGGCCAGCACCTTTTCGCGCAGGGCGTCGATCTGAACGCCCTGGTCGCGAAGCACCGTCGCGGCGATATCCTCGTCGTCGTCCTTGTACGCCAGCAGTGCCAGAACCAGGTGCTCCGTACCGACGTAGCGGTGACCGAGCTTGCGAGCTTCGCCCACGGCCAATGCGATCACTTCCTTCGTCGCTTTCGTCTGCGCCCGCCGCCCGACGCCGGCCTGGCCGGTCCCCTCTTCGAGTCTGGCCGCCACCGCTTCGCGCACCTTGTCAAGGTCCACGTCGAGCAGGCGCAGGGCTTCCGTCGCGACGCAGTTCCCCTCCGCGATCAGGCCGAGAAGGATGTGAGCCGGCGCGAGATAGTCGTGCTTCAGCTTTCCCGCTTCCAGATTGGCCAGTGCCATCGCGTGGCGAGCCCGGTCGGAGAATCTTTCGTGCATCCCACGGTCCCTTTCCTGTTGCTGGACTGCCGCCGGGCTGCGATAGACGAGCGGACGTCCCGGCCGTGTCGTCTGCTTCCAAGGTTGACGGAGTGTAATCGTCGAAAGCGGAACCGCAACGGGTGTGCCTTGCGCCGGTGCCGCGGCGACGCCGACCGCTGGCGGTTTGACCGCATCGAGGGCAGGAAGGTACGTTATCGGGCCGGCGCTGTCTGCTGCGGACTTTTCCTTGCTCCTGGAGACCACCAACGATGTACGACCCTCGCTTCGACAAGCTCGCCGATGTCCTGGTCACGTATTCGCTCGGCGTCGAGAAGGGCGAGACCGTGCTCATCAAGAGCCCCGTGCTAGCCGAGCCGCTGATCGTCGCCCTGGTGAAGCGCGTGCTCCGCGCGGGCGCCAACCCCGTCGTCCGCCGGCATCCCGAGGAGTTCGAAGAGCTGGTCTGCAAGCTCGGCAAGGGCAAGCAGCTCGACTTCATCCCGCCCGGAGACAAGCACGACCTGGAAACGACGAACTGCTACATCGGCATCTGGGCGAGCAGCAACACCCGCCACATGTCCAATGTCGATCCCGGCAAGCAGCAGGCCCGCAGCCTCGCCAAGCGCGATCTGCTCGAAACGATCATGCGCCGTTCGGCGGCGAAGGGTAAAAATAAACTGCGCTGGGTCGGCACGCAGTTTCCCTGCCAGGCTTCGGCCCAGGACGCCGACATGTCGCTCGACGAATACGCCGACTTCGTCTTCGGCGCCGGCCTGCTGGCTGCGCCGAACCCCGCAGCCGCTTGGCGAAAAGTCCACACGGCCCAGCAGAAGGTCTGCGACTTCCTCAACAAGGCGAAGGAAGTGCGGTTTGTGACACCCAATGGCACCGATCTGAAGGTCGGCGTCGCCGGCCGCCGCTGGATCAACTGCGACGGCAAGAGCAACTTTCCCGATGGGGAGGTGTTCACCGGCCCGCTCGAAAAGGCCACCGAGGGCGTCGTGCAGTACAGCTTCCCGGCGATGCTCGGCGGCCGCGAGGTCACCGGCGTACGGCTCCAGTTCCGCGGCGGCAAGGTCGTTGACGCAAGCGCAACCGGCAACGAGGACTTTCTCTTCAAGATGCTCGAGCAGGACAGCGGGGCTCGCGTCCTCGGCGAGATCGCCATCGGCGCGAACTACTCGATCAAGTCGTACACGAAGAACACCCTCTTTGACGAGAAGATCGGCGGCACGTTCCACGCCGCCCTCGGCGCCGCCTATCCCGAGACGGGCGGAAAGAACAAGAGCGCCTTGCACTGGGACATGGTCTGCGACCTGCGCCGCGGCGGCC
>JBECKQ010000398.1:0-9633 GCA_040235375.1 Phycisphaerae bacterium
TGGCCATTATGGATGGGCGCGGCGGCCGGCTTCGCGCTGTATCTCCTCGGCTACCTCGGCCTGGCGTCGTATCTTTCCGCCCGGCCGGCTCAGCCGGTTGCAGAGGCCGTGGCGGTCGAGCGTATTCTCGAGGAGAGCCAACTCGCTTTCGCGGGTGGCGGCTTGAGCGGGAGCCGTTCCGCGGTGCTCGGCACCCGGCCGGAGTTGCGCTTGCTCTCTGAGATCGAACAAGGTGTGAAACCATGAACGCGAAACTCACTATCGGATTGCTGTCCGGAGCCCTGGTCGCCAGCGCGGCTTTGAACGCTCGCGGCCTCGCACGGCAAAACGACCAGGAGGCGGTTCCCGCGCCGGCGGCCGTGAAGGATGGGGATGCTGGCCAGCACCCATGCATGCTGATGGACACCGTGCAACTGACCGGGGAACAGAAAGAGCGCCTGGCGAATCGCTGTGCGATGATGTCACCCCAGCGCAGCGCGCTGCAGGACCGCGTGGCCAGGCTGTTTGAGAAGCTCGATGCCGAGATCCGCGCGGAACAACCGAACATGCCTGAGGTCAAGCAGATTGTGGACGAAATCGAGCAGGCCCGCGCCGAGCTGCTCGAGATGGAAATCAACAGAGTGGTGTTGGTGCGACAGAGTCTGACCGCCGAACAGCTCGAGCGGCTCAAGGGCTGTTGCCGTAGATCGGGAAAGTAATTCGCGAACGGAGAGGAACCCTGTATGTCATTCAAGTCGATTGTGGTCATCTTGCTGACGACCGTTGCCCTGCTTTTGCCCGCAGACGCCGCTCTTGCGGCATGTATACCGGCCGGCGGCCAGGCCTGTGCGTCGTCCCAGCAGTCTGCATGTGCCAAGGCCGACTGCCGGAATATCGCCAACCAACGCGCGAGCTCGGCGACGGCAGACGCTACGCCCAACGAGCCGGCGCGTGTCGCGCTGGTGGCATCCTGCAATGGATGCGATGAGCCGGCGGCACGGCCAGGCTGTCGCTCGACCTGTTCGAAAGTCAGGCCCCCCGCGAAACCTGCGAGTTGCGCTGCGCACGCGAGGCGCATGTCCAGCAACGCCGCGTGCGGCCGGCGCGCAGACTGCGGCGATTGTGGACGAGGCGCGAATTGCGCCCAGCGGAACGCCTGCGCCGATTGTGGCCAGGCGCAGGCATGCGGCAACTGCAACAGGAGTGGTCCCTGCGATCGCTGCAGTGGCCGCCAATCATGCGATCGGCGTTGCGGCGATACCTGCGGTCAGGTACGGGCGGCGGGCGAACGCGCGGCGTTGCGCTGTGGCCGCGACGGCGGTCAATCCCGTAGCGGCTGCTGCGCCCAACGCTCGTGCGCTGATTGCGTCATGGGCCAGGCATGCGGTGACTGTGATGGCCGCAGCTCATGTGGCCACACGAAACGTGGTTGCGACGACTGCGCGTCGCGGGCCCAGGCGCCTCGTTGCGGCGAGCAGACCCGTTGCCAGGACAATCACTGCGAACGCATGAATCACTGCGCAGCGATCAGAGCGTCCGCCGCCTCGAGCTGCTGCGGCGACGATGCTCCGCCGGCACGAAGCGACAGGACTCTCCCGTGCCCCCGGGGGCCGCTGGCCGGTCAACCCGCGGGTTGTTCTATGCCGGACAATGGTTAGCTTGTGGGAAGCAGGACTCAGCCGCGGGCGCCGGCGTCAGTTTCCACCGAACCGTTCCTGCAGTCTTGCGAAGTCCCACAGGTCTACGTCTCCATCGCCATCGTAGTCGCACGCCTCATGGCCGGATCCCGGGGCAATGGCCCCGCCCGGCCCGGTCAGCGCAATGGCGAAGAAGGCATAATCGTCGGCGGAGACGGTTCCGTCGCCGTCGAAGTCGGCGTACCCGAATGAGCGTGCCACGCGAAAGCCGACGTAGTTCTCCGCGTAGTAGCGGGCGGTCGTGATCTGGCGCGTGCTGGCCGTAGCGTACTTAACGTCCGAATTGGCGTAGCTGCCGCCGCGCGTGGCGCGATAGGTGCTGCCCCACGGATACTCCAGGGCGGTGTCGTTGATCCACTCGGACACGTTGCCGCACATGTCGTAAATGCCGTAGGGATTCTGCGTGTCGACCGTGGGAATACCGCCCATCAGCATGTTGACGCCGTCGTAGTAGCCCACCGGACTGGTCTCGAGGAAGGGCTTCGGGCTCCCCGCCGTGTTCGCTTCCGCGCCGGTGAACGTGTCGCCGCCGAACCCGTACAACCAATGATCGGGTTGGACGAGTTCACCGTCGCCCGGGCCGGCCCGGACGACATCCGGCGCGTTCCGGTCGAACGCCGCAGCCTTGTACCACTCGTTGTAGGGATTGGCATCGATGTTCCAGGACGTCGCGTTGGCGACACCGCCGTTGTCGTAGTTCACGCCGTCCATCGGCAGGCGATAGCCGCGATAATCGCGCACCAGCTCGAGGCGCTCCGCCTCCAGCAGACCATTGGTGTTCCAGTCTGATGCGGTGATGGCGTACCAGTCTTCCTTGTTCGGCCCTTCGTGATAACAGATGTCCGCGGCCGGCAGGCCCGTTGTGACTGTCAGCCAGTTGCACATTTTCGCCGCGCCGAACCAGCTCACCGTTCCGACCGGGTGCTGCTCGAGCCCTTCGATCACGTAGAACCGGGCGCCCGGCGCATTGGCGATGTTGTACTTGATCTTCGAATCGGGAATGTCCGACGTCTTGTACAACGTGCGATCATACCGCTCGGGACCAACAGGGAAGCCGGTCACGTCGGTCATGTACACGTCGCCATTCGTGGGGTCGAACCACATGTTCGAGCAGCGCGGATCGGCGGGATTGGTCTGCTGGGTCAGCTCGGCGTCGTTCAGGAACGTGCAGTACTGGGCATTGGTGATCTCGTACTTGCCGATCTCGTAGGAGTACGTGGGACCGTTGGATTCAAAGTCCGTGCCCGGAACTGTCACCATTTCCGGATCCATCGGCAGGCGGGCGGCGAGAACGTGGCCGCTGACGTTGCCGGTGATGAGGATGAGTTCGGTGCCGACGGCGACCATGTACGACGGATGCACGGACATGGATGGATCGTTCATGAACGTCCGGATCTCCTCGTTGGTGAGAAACGTGGTCAGGTTGCCGTGACGATCCAGGCGAAGAATGGACGCCGAGTAGATCTCGTAGAAGTACAGGTTGTCCAGCGCGTCGAAGGTCATCCCGTAGATGCGCGTGTTGCTCTGGCCGGTGTGGGCCAGGATCGCCGGTTCCTGTATCACCGGCACCAGGTTGCCCGACGACTCGTCCCACCGGTAGATGCCGCGGTTGGCATCGATCTTGTTGTTTCGCGCGGACAGGTGCAGGACGTTGGCTGAATTGAGTGTCATTTCCTGGCTCGGCCCCGAACTCGACCACACGTTGAAAGCGGATTGCGGCACGTATTCCGTGTCAACGCCGTTCGTGCCCACCAGTGTGATGCGCCGCACGGGTTGCTCGATGCTCGTCCATTGGGCCTTGTAGTAGGCGTAGGTCCCGTCCTGCGGCAGTCCGCCTTGAGGCTCGTACAGCGGATTGGCCGCCGTCACGTCCACGTAGAGATACGGCGTCTGATCCGCGACACCCGGTGTGATCTCGTAGATCGCGGCATCGCCGGAACTCACCACCAGGTACGTTCCGCGCGATGGCACATACGTGGCGCCCATCGCGCTCGCCACCCAGTTTGCTGCCGCCACCAGTTCCGTGCCCGAAGAGGCGCCGCGCTGCCACTCGACCAGAGAGCTTCCGGCCAGCAGCAGCCTGCCGTTCTGCGAGTTGTACGCAATCGACACGGGGGCAAAGCCGATGTCGGCGTGGTTTGCCCACACCGACAGTTCCACCGCCGGCGCCGGGACTGCGGCAACAAGCACGAGGCAAGCCAGTTTCGCAATATGGCGCGGGATCATGATGCTGCTCCCATTCCCCTAAAAAAAAGGCCGCCGTCTCCGGCGGCCATATGCTCAGACGGGATTCAGCCAGACAATCCAATGCTCCAGCAGGGTTGAGCGAACGTCTTGGCGTTTTTCCTTGCCATTCGATTGCGATCGCGAGAATCAGTGATTATACAACTGCCATTCGACACGGCCATCAGAAAGGGCTGCAACTACATTGCCGTTGTAGGTCGACTTATTGCCAAACGCCGACAGGTAGTGGGGCGGCCGCCATGAACTGTACTCGTAGTTATAGTCCGATGGTTTGTCTGGGCGGCCCATCCCGCTCGGCGCCGGCTTCTGGAAGTAGTTATCCTTTACCAGCACCTTAGGGTCGTTCACTTCCCATCTCACCGTACCATCCTTCCGGCAGGTCTTCTTCTGCCCCCTGTTCAGCCAATCGAGGTTGTAGGTCTTTCCTGTATCATCCTCCTCGAGGCAATTGTTATCCTCTTCTGCATCATCTGCGCCGTCTGCGTCAGGGTCGTCATCGACGCCGGCCTTGTTAGTATAATAGAAATAAGTGTTGCCGAATTTCTTCCACTCTTGCTCATGCCCCTTCGGTCCGATGTTCGACGGGCAGAGCCATACATCACTGTCGGCCGGCAGGTACACCGGTTTCCCGAGGAGCTTGCTGTAGTCCGGCAGGCCGTTCGGTTCGAGTGGTGGCGGGCCGTACCCGTTATGCAGAACAGCCTGCACGCCGTGGTATTCTGGGTAGCCGCCGTCGGAGGGCTTATACTTCAGGATCGTGCCGGGGCGGACACGGAAGCCCCACTCACCCATCGTTGTGTAGCTGGGCAACTCCTGCCTGTTGTCATCCGCGTAGCATACCAGCGCAACGTGAATGGCATGCAGGTTGGCCATGCACTTCACCTTCTTGCCCTGTTCGCGCGCCCTGCGCAACGATGGCAGCAGGATCGCGATCAGAAGCGCAAGGATGGAAACCACCACCAGCAACTCCACGAGCGTGAACCCGTTGATTCGGCACCGTCGCGGACGTCCTCCAACGCTCTTCCGCCTGGGAATATTCCTAGTCATGTCGCTGACCCCTGCTTTTCCAAATCCGACCTTTCTCATTCGACGCGGATATCCCTCGCCACCGCACGAGTTCAAGTCCGCTCTCCGCGATCCGCCGCGACTTCCGCCGCCCCCTCTGCCGGCCGGTCACGCGGTCCGCGGATCAGTTCTCATTCCGCAATCAGTCGTTCTCGTCCTCCGCCCAGGCGTCGATATTACCGCCCTTGAGCGGCATCGCCGGCGCTGCCCCGAACTCGACCTGGAAGACGGAGAAGTCGCCCACGTCCACGTCACCGTCGTCGTCCAGATCCGCCATCTCGAACGCGTTCGACGTGCAACTGGCGGGCCACTCGGTCACGCCCGGGCCGGCCAGGCAGTCGAACATCGTCGAGGAATCGTCTGCGTCGACATCGAAATCACCGTCGAAATCGCCGAAGTCGAACGTATTCAGATCAACCGTGTAAAGGCAATCACAATCCACGAAGTTGAACGTCAGCAACTGCTTCCCGCGAATGGTGAAGCAATGCATGCCTCTCGGTGATGCCGTGCCCAGATTGAGGGCGGTCTGGAGCGCTTCCTTCGAGGCCGTGGGAATCACCCGCCCCGGGTTGCGCGGCGACACCTTCCAGATCGAATTGGTCTGGTTGTCGGACCAGTACAGGTTGCCCATCGGGTCGTGGGTCATCCCCATCACCTGCACCGCGTTCGAGGCGCTATAGTGATCGACGTCGATCGCGTTATATGACGCGTACACGGCTGCAATCGTGCTGCTGGGAAGGAACGTGTGCAACGTGGTACCATCGCTCGTCCAGATGATGTCGTCCGTCTCTCCTTCCGAGAACCACACCCGTCCCGCTTCATCCACGTCGGTCTGGCTCAGGCCGACACTGGCGTTCTCGGGGTCGAACGCCCCCGCCCACGCCGGGAGGGGATCCGTCCACAGGAACTCCAGCTGATCAATATAGAATGCCGGCTGCGCGCTGCCGGAAGCGTTCGTGAAACTGATCCAGAAGATGTCGTCCGCCACGCTGAACTGCGACATGGGAATGACCACTTGAGTCCAGGTGTTCGCTTGCGGTGGCGGTACGACAACGGAGTCGCCGACTCCGTTCGAATTGACAAGCCAGAGGTCCATTTGCTGGCCGCCGGACGTGCCGCCGTGCATCCAGAAGCTCAGGGCCTCAAAGCCGGCCGGATCCGGAGGGTACCCGTGGCCCGCTTCCAGCGTGAACTCACTGTCCGCACCGTCAAACGTCACTTTCGCCGACTCCTCGCCGACCACAAACTGCTCGGTGCTGTCGAGGACCACCGTCGAATTCACCGAAACGTCGTTCCAGACGCTGTTCAGGCCGTCGGTGATGATCCGGTACGGATTGACGATCGCCAGGTGTCGCCCGGCGTCGATCTGTGCTTGCACGTAGCCCTGCAACGTGGCCTCGCCCGTGAAGATCGAGAACTGCTCGGGGGTCTGCGTGTCCACCGCGATGATGTTGTTGGTGATCGCCTCGCCCAGGTACAGCGTCAGCCCATCCGGCGACAATCCGCCCTTGTAGTGTGCCTTCGGGCCCGTGCCGAGGTTCGCGGCGAAGTACGGAATGTTCTGGCGAAACGTCCCCAGCGTCACGTGCGGCTGCACGGACATGATGTAGCCGATCCCGGTGACCGGTGGTGTCGTCGCGTAAGAGGGATCCTTGTCCAGGCGCACCACGTTGTCGCTGACCACTTGCGTAATCGTGTAGGTCTGGGCGTACACCTTGGCCATCCAGTCGATCGGGAAAATCGTCACCCGATGACCGGCCTGCACGCCCGACGCCAGGAACCCGTTCGCGGACGTCAAATTATCGTCCCCCAGCGTGTAAACCCCGCCGGCGTCTGACACCCAGCAGTTCGTCGGCATGATCTGCGGGCTGTCGGGAAAGCCGGGGTAGTGCTTGACCAGGTCGCGCTCCGCGTCTAGGCGCGCTGTACCACTCGGCCCTTTCAGACTGGCGATGCCGGTCAGGAAATAGGACTGATCGATGGGGCAGAAGTCCATGCCCCAGAAATTCCAGGACGAACGATTGCCGGCGTATCCGTCCCGCGCGAAGATCTCCAGTTGAAAGTTGCTCAGGAGCTGTCCCCCCGTGATGTCCCACGGAGCGACGGTATCGTCGTTCAATATGCTCCAGCGGAAATCGTGGCCGGACAGATATCCCGTCGTGCGAAACTCGTCGGTCGCCGGGTTGAAGGCAAACGCGGAAAAACTCCCGCTGCTCACCGTGTCCGGCTCCTGCATGACCACCACCACGTCGGCTTTCGCCAATGCAGCAAACAAGCAGACCGCCCCCAACACCATCGAATGATGTGCCATTCGCTTCATCTAGTCGTGCTCCTGGATGCACCCCCACCTTGGCCGGCGCCAGTGGCCTTGTCACCGCGAGACGTTGGCGAGTTTCCCCCAGTTTGCGTAACGCCGGTATTCCACGTCGTGGCCATTATACATCGCCGTTGCGCGAACTGTCACTGAAATTCGGATGCAAATTCCCCCCCTTGAAATAGCATCGAATCAGTCCCATATCCCGGTCACCTCGTATCGGGGAAAAACACCATGACCGGAAAATAACCCCTCGGCACGCCTCGCGACGTCGGCACAGAAATCCGCAATCGTGGCCATGCGAAACCTCTCTCATCTGCTAAGATGTGGCCGAACGTCGCTTTACCGTTGCGAGCGCCGCGCGTTTGTGTCTTGGGTTTTCAATATCGGCTCCAGCCTGATGATAACCGCGGATTCTCAGGCGGCCACAAAGCGGCGTCGTCAGACCACACGCAGCACGCCTCAGCGTGCCTTCACCAAGGGGGACCGGGGTGGCGTCGTGAAAAACCCGTACGGCGCCGGCAATCGCATGCTCAGACGATTGAAAACACAAGTGGCATACACCGCCACACGCTCACGGACGGCGATCCTTCTGCTTGCAACTGGCATTTGCCTGGCCGCGTCATCCGCCAAGGGCCAGGAAGATGTTCATTTCCAGGTTGTCGGCGAACGGTTTTGCGTCCGCGGAACATTGACGCGCAACGGCGCGACGATTCCCGGCAACATTGTTATCGACCTCGGATCACCCGTTCCGCTGCTCGTGCACGAGACGACCGCGAGGCTGCTGGGCGTCGTGCACGGCACGCCCGTCGACTTGACGCTCGACAAAGTCAACCTCCGCCATGTGGAAGCGACGGCGGCGACGCTGACGTCGCTCGAAGACCTGACCAGGGAGTACGCCTCCGAGCTCGGCGAGTTGCCGGCCGTAGCCATTCTCGGCCTTCCGGCACTGGCCGATTTCCAGTCGCAACTGGACAGACCCGCCGCTACTCTGCATCTTACCCCTATCGCCGACGCCCATTCTCCAGGCGCGAGTGACGGAGATAACACAGCAGCAATCGCGTTCGAGGACGACGGGCGCGGCTACTGGTTGAGCGCCGTCGGCCCCGACGATTATCAGATGCGGGTACGCTTTGGCACGGGCCAGCCGTACACGTTGATCGACGAGACGACCGCGGCGCTGTGCGGCGCGCCCGGAGGCGATCTGGCTGCGATGCACATGGGGTCAATCGACGTGTCCCGGTTCGTCGCGCTTCGTCCCGAAGATCTCTCCGCAGCGCCCGAACCACGCCCCGATGTCATCCTCGGCACGGATTTCTTCACCAGTTGGCGCGTGACGATCAATGTGCCGGCGCGGCGGATGATCTTCGAGCCGACCGGCGTTCCCGTTTCCCGCGACAACGAGCGCGCCTTCTACGTCGCCCGCGCCGACGACGACCCGGATGCGATCGAGGCGCTGCTGCCTGCCCGGCTGCCCGCGGCGCTCGCCGCGGAGGCCGCCGAGACTCTGCTGGCCGCCCGTCTGGACGCCTATCCGATCGACCGCGAAGCGTATCGACGGGCGGCGCAGTTGGTGGCGGAAACAACCAGGCGCGAGCGCTGTGCCGAGAGAATGGTCGCCCTCGCCGACGAGTTGATGGCCGGCGACAAGGAGAATCGCGACGCCCTCGCTGGCGATGCGCTGGACATCGCCCAGAAGTACGCCGCCGCGGACCTGAACGCCCGGGCGCGGTATGACATTCTTGCGCGGCAGGGCCAGGTCGCGCTGGCGAAAGGCGACCTCAAGGAGGCACGCCGGCATCTGCTTTCGGCGGCCTTCGGACTCCCTCGCGAGCCGATGATCCAGCTCGCTCTCGGCCAGTTGTACGAGCGTATGGGCAAGAAATCGCGCGCCTGGTCGCGCTTCGTCGAGGCGGCGATCGGCGATGAGCCGCCACTCGACGCCTTCCGGGGACTGGATCGCCTGAACCGTGACCCCGACTTCCGCCGAACGTTCACGATGACTGACGCCCGGCAGCTTCTCGAAGGACGCGTGCCGGAGTACCATCCGCTCGATCGATGGACAGACGACGGAGCTCCCGGCCGGATGCAGGGGCATCTCGTCGAGCTGTTCAGTTGTATCGATGCGCCCGCTACGCAGGCCGCGGAGCTGGCGTTCGGTGCGCTGGACGAGTACTTCGAGTCGGCGGGCGTGGTCATGGTGGCCTATCACCTCTCTCTCGACCAGGTGGATCCGCTCGAGTCCGAGATCAGCCGACCGCGCGCCGCGGTTTATGGCGTAACCGCGGCACCGATGGCGTTCTTTGACGGCGGCCACGCGCAAGCGCAAGGCGG
>JBECKQ010000451.1:0-3443 GCA_040235375.1 Phycisphaerae bacterium
AGCGGCACAACGTCTCGTTCGTCTCCGTGACGCAGCATTTCAACACGACGCAGTCGATGGGCCGGCTGACGCTCAACATCCTGCTGTCGTTCGCCCAGTTCGAGCGGGAGATCATCGGCGAGCGGATTCGCGACAAGATCGCGGCGTCGCGGCAACGCGGCAAGTGGACGGGCGGCCCGCCGATCCTGGGCTACGACGTGGACCGGTCGAACGGCGGGCCGCGGCTCGTCGTCAACGCCCTCGAGGCGCCGCGCGTCCGGGCGATCTTCGAGATGTACGTCGAGCTCGGCTCGTTGCTGGCGGTGTCGCGGGAGCTGGAGCGGCGCGGGTGGCGCAACAAGCCGTGGACGACCCGCAATGGCCGGCAGCGCGGCGGCCAGGCGCTCGACCTGCCGCGCGAGCAACTGCCAAAGCCGCCGCGCTGGCTCACCGAAGCGCTCGACCAGCTCGCACAACAACCGCTTTCGTCGCCTGCGACCACCGCAGAACCAGCCTCGGTCATCCCGTCGGGCGAACGCAACGCTACGAACGCGGCGCGGAGACTGTCGAGCTCGCCGCGACCGTCGGGCGCACCGAGTTCGAGCAGACGGACGAGTACGGGGTCGTGCACCGGCTGGAGTCGCGGGACTTCCTGATCCGAACGCAGGACCTCGTGCTCGGCGGCCAGCAAACGCTGCCCATCGCCGGCGACCGCATCCGCGAAACCGGTGACGGCTCGGCTCATCTGTACGAAGTCATGGCCCCGGGCGGCGAGCCGCCTTGGCGATACAGCGATGCGTATCGACGAACACTGCGGATTCACACGAAGCACGTAGGCACGGAGGCTGCGGCATGAGCGTGAAGGAGCGGATCAACGGGCATGCGAAGTGGGCCGCAGTAGTCGTCGCGCTGCTCGGCATCGTTGCTGGCGGCACCTACCAGCACACGCGCGCCGTCGGGCAGGTCCGCATGCCTGATGCCGATGGCCTCGTTTACGGTTGGGATCCGGCAGTCAACTTCTTCGCGAATCTCAATGAGATCCCCGAGGACGGCGACGCGACAGTCGTCCAGACCAAGGACAACACGGACTACTTCTCTGTCCAGTTCGCCGATGCGGCGCTCGCGGGGGGCCAGTCGCTGGCGGCGGTCAAGTTCCAGTTCATGCACAAGTGCCCTGGGATCTTCGGGACGCATTCCTGGCAGGGACGATTGTACCGGCCCGGTTCGGCGACGCTGTATCAGCCGTGGACCGCAACATCCGACAACGGCCTCGACAGCTACGAGTCGCGTGGCCAGGTCTACGAGATCGATCCGTGGACTGGCGAGCCGTGGGCGCTGGCCAACCTGAACGGCACGCAGCTCGGCGTCTGGCGATACAGCGGGACGATGGAGTTCCAGAAGATCACGCAGGCCGGCATCAACATGCTGCTGGCCCAGTCGCCGTTCGCTCCGCCGGACGCGAAGCCGGCGAAAGCACCGACCGGACGTGGCAACCGAATACGCGATGACGGCGTGGTTGCAGCAGGAGAGTCCCGCATTTTGCGGATCTGAATACACGCAATGCGTCTTGTCGTTTTTTCAGGAGGTTCAGGGTTATGAAGCGCTTCGCATTCGCACTGGCGTCGGTTGTGTTGCTGACAGTCGTCTGTCTCGCGGGTTGCGCGCAAACGGCCATGGCGCCGGCTGATGTAACTACGCCGCAGGGCCAGGTGACGCCGACGGTCACGGACCAGGCCGCGGCGACCGACGGCGACGAGGTCACCGCCAACGTCTACGTGCTCAACACGTCGACGGAGCCGCCGTGGGGTGGCGACAAGGTATTAAGCGAGCTGAACACCAATGGGCTGGACGGCCACACCTACGCCGCCGCGGACCCGGCCGGCGGCGATATGCGCACCAACGTCGGCTACACGCAGCACGGGATCGATATCAACTTCAGCATCGTGACCGGCGGCACCACGCCGTCGCTGACCGGCACGACGACGGGCAGCGCGACGCAGACGGCGAAGCCCACGGCCTATCCGTCGACGAATGCCACGCAGGACATCCGGCCGCGTGTGGCGCTGGACGTGCCTATCGGCGTCGCCATGCCCGGCGGCATCGCGGATGTCGCCGGTTCCGCCGGCGCTGGCGAGGGCACGGTCAGTCTGGAGAAGCAGTCGGAGAACCTGCTGCGCTGGGCCCAGATCTACGGCGCCGAGGCCGAGCGGATGCAGGCCTGGGCCGACCTCGTGCAGAGCCTGCTGAACGGCAACGAGGATGCCGTTGCCGGCGACAGTGGCAGTGCGCCGGCTGACGTGGGCACGAACGGTACGACCACGCAGAACGCGAGCCAGTAACTCCGGCGGGTTCTCATGGCAGCCAAGGCAAGAGTCATCGAGATTGAGCGATCGACGTTCGTGGGGACCCCGCAGCAGCTGCGCGACACCGTGCTGCTGCTGCGGGGTGCCGGGGCTGATGCGGCCGTCGTCGAGATCAAGGCCTGCAACTTCGTGGTGCTCGACAAGCCGCTGACGCAGGGACAGGTGCGGGCGGCGTTGAAGATCACCCCTCAGTGAGAGGACAGCGCGATGTATGACCCCTGGTACGTGGTCGTGTTCCGGCCGCTGGTTCGCAGCCGCAAGGCGATGACAGCTCTGATCGGCGCGGTCAGTTCCGTCATCGTGACGCTCGGCGCGAAGCTGGGACTCGATCTGGACGCAACGACGATCGTGATCCTGGTCACGCCCATCATCGCGGGAACGGTGAGTTTCATCTTCGGCACCGCGGTCGAAGACGCGGCCGCCAAGAAGCGGTCGAGCTAAGCCGACAACCGGCACGCAAGGGGGTGTGCGTTGGGTACGACGTTACTCGGCTTGAATGCCAAGCTCTACTACCTGAGCAGCGGTGAACGGGCGACATGGGGCACGGCTGACGCCGACAACATCCATGAAGGCGCCGCCCCGGCCAACCTCGTCGAGATGGGCAACGCCCGTGACGTCACGCTGAACCTCGAACAGGGCGAGGCGGACGTCACCACCCGGGCCAACAACGGCTGGGAGGCGACGGAGCCCACGCTCAAAAAGGGCTCGATCGAGTTCGAGATGATCTACGACCCCGCCGACCAGGGCTTCACCAAAGTCCTGGCCGCCTGGCTCAGCCGCACGCCGATCGCCATGGCCGCCCTCGACGGCTCGAAGGACGTGGCCGGCACCATGGGCATGTGGGCGGACTTCAAGGTGATCAGCTTCACCAAGAGCGAGGCATTGCAGGAAGGCCAGGCGGTCAGCGTCACGGTCAAGCCGGCCTACTCGAGCGTGGCGCCGGAGTGGGTGCGCGTCAGCGGCTCATAGCGAGGAGACCCATGAAGACGTTCAAGGATCAACAGGGCCGCGAGTGGACTGTCGCCGTCAACGTCGACGCTATCAAGCGCGTCCGCGGGCTGCTCGACGTCAACCTGTTCGAGCTGGTCGAGAACGACGGCA
>JBECKQ010000041.1:0-2858 GCA_040235375.1 Phycisphaerae bacterium
ATGCTCGCGTCAGCGGAGCATGGAGAATTTCAAGAAGGCCTTGAAGAACTCGGCCGGACCCTTGGATATTCCGCAACTCGCCCAAGACACCAGGCCGCAACCGACTGTCGATGGCGTGGCGTTTTCGGTAACACACGGGAGGTCGCGACATTCGAGGCAAAAGTCGAACACGTTACGGACAACATGATTCATGCACGGGACGTCGGTCAAGCCCAGAACCAGTATCAACGTGCGCTCGCGCAGTATGGGCGGTGCGGCTACACGGTCCGAGGAACGATCGCCACGCACCTAAACGACATCGCGACGGAGGCGCGAGCGAGCCTAGGTACGATCCGCCTTGTCTCCAAAGCGGCAATCCAGGCGTTGTTTGAGAAAGTCGCGCTTCTCCTTTCTGATTATCGAGATACGTGGTCGCTTGAAGACTTGGAGGCTCGGGCGGTGAGCGCTGAGCGCGTGAGAGCACGGTTTCCGTCGGCCGGTTGGCTCACGCGCGCTCTGTCGGTCGATGACCAGTTCGTGTCTGAACAGACTCTACTCGGCGAATGGCCGGTTAACTGACCATCCAAATGGTGCACGGCACATTCCGCGGGTGGGGGGAGAAAACGGACACGTTCGATTGTCACAGCCGGGTCTTACTCGCGCAGCGCATGTTCATCCGCAACGTCGCCACGACCGCCATGAAGCGTTGAGGCCCCCTCCGGGGGAGAAAAGCGGGCATTACTGCTTAGCGGCGCGAGGTGTTCGTCGCCGGCGGGGCTCCCTCGAGCAAACGGCTGATACGTCTGGATTCGCCTCCCCCGAAATCTGCGGACACGACCGCCTGCGCAGCGACCACCAACGCGCCCAACAGCCCAAAAAACTCGTGACACGGCGGGCGCGTTCTAGTTGCAGACGGGGCCCAAAGTCCGCGCCGTTCTCGGGACTCTCGGCAGGAGACCGCTCGCATGCTTACTCGACCGCCTGACGCATCGCTTCCTACGACTTCCAGTCGCCGATCTCCCGCCTGGACCTTCAGCTCCACTTCACAGATCCAGCTCCAAACCGTTGCCGAGTTCCGCAACTATCACCGCTCGAGAAACGTCAAGAACGCAGGTGCTCTCCGCCCAGACGCGTACCCGGCCCACCCTCGTTTTTCGCCGAATTCACCGATAGACGGTAATACTCAAGAGACACCTCTTCTCCGCCTCACCCGGTTTTTGACCCCGAAAACGCGGATTGCCCCGGGGCCCTCCCCCTCCCCTTAAATGGCTCAGCGGAGCGCCCGACAATGCAGCTTACCTGCACTTTTTGCACCGGGTGCGTCCAGCAGGGCTTTAATGGACACGCAGCAGAAGCCCGTGAGGAATGCGGGCTGGCAGGGCAGCAGTCATGCAGATGTGGTCAGCACGTCACGATGATTTCATGCGTTTCGCCGCTCTTCGTCGGCGGCGGGATCAGGTTGGTCGGCAGCGCGTTGCCGTCCAGCGTGACGCGCGGAGCGTTGCCGTCCAGCTTGGCCACGCGCTCAATGCGGATGTTGTACATGCTGCCGCGCCACGGGCGCGTCGTCGACGCTCCCGGCCAGTCGGGCGGCAGGACCGGATCGATGCGCAGTCCGTCCCACTCCGGCCGCACCCCCAGAACCCACTCGCAGATGACGCGGTGCAGCCACGCGGCCGAGCCTGTGTACCACGTCCAGCCCGCCCGGCCGAAGTGCGGCGACGCCGGCCCCTCGACGTTGCCGGGCGTAACATACGGCTCCGTGCAATAGCGGTCCGGGTCCTTGTTCGCCGGGTTGATGGCCACCAGCAGCGCACCCGCCAACTCGCTATCGCGCGACTTGCACGCCGCGGCGATGGCCCACGTTGCGGCATGCGTGTAGACGCCGCCGTTCTCGCGCTGGCCCGGGGCGTATCGCGTGATGTATCCGACCTCGGGCACCGGCTTGTCGAACGCCGGAGCCAGCAGCAGCGCGCCGACCTCGCGGACCAGGTGCTTCTTCACCGCAGCCATGCAGCGGGCCGCGCGATCCGGCGGGGCGATGTCATTCAGAATCGCCCACGTCTGCGCGTTCAGGAAGATCTTCGCAACGGCGTTCTTCACGCTGCCCAGCGTCTGGCCGTTATCCAGTGTGGCGCGAAGGTACCACTCGCCGTCCCAGCCGTGCTTGTTGATCGCCGCAACCAGCGCTTTGTGCCGGGCGAGATAGTCCTTCGCGGTCGCCTCATCGCCGAGTTGCGCGTTGATGTGCGACCAATCCCGCAGCAGGCCGGCCAGGAACTCCGCCAGCCAGAACGACTCACCGCGCTCCTCGAGCCCGGCGGCACTGAGCCCGTCGTTCCAGTCGCCGGCGCCGATGAACGGTATCCCGCGCGCACTTGTCCGCCGGAAGACGCGCTCGAACGCCCGCCGTACGTGGTCGCGAATCGCAACCGGCGACTCGTCGTCGATGAACCGAACGCGCTCATCGAGGACGCTCAGGTCGCCCGTCTCTTTGATATAGCTGGCGCTCACGAATGCGAGCCAGAGCAGATCGTCCGTCATTTTCGTGACGTGACCCTGCTCGCTCAGCGGATGCCACCAGTGATACACGGAGCCGTCCGCGAACTGGTGCTCGGCGTGCAGCTTGATCTGCTCGCGGCAGCGCTGCGGATCGATCGTCAGCCAGACCTGCGAGTCCTGCAACTGATCGCGGAAGCCGTACGCTCCACTTTGCTGGTAGTAGCCGCACCGGCCCCAGATGCGCCCGGAAATCGCCTGGTAGCGAAGCCAGTCGTTGGCCAGGTAGTTGACCGACGCGTCGGGCGAGTCGATCCGATGCCGCGCCAGAAGCCGGCGCCACTGGTCGCGCGTCCGATCACGGCAATCGGCGATCGCCT
>JBECKQ010000124.1:0-8398 GCA_040235375.1 Phycisphaerae bacterium
CCGCTACGGCGGCCGCCATGACGAACTACACCGGTGTGCCGTTTGTCCTGGCCGGGGCGACGTTGTTCTTTGCCGGCCTCGCCTTCAAGCTCGCCCTCGTTCCCTTCCACTGGTGGACGCCGGACGTGTACCAAGGGGCGCCCGCGCCGGTCACCGCCTATGTGGCCACCGTCTCCAAGGCGGCTGTCTTCGCTCTCGTGCTGCGTTTTGTCAGTGACATGCCCTCGCAGGTCGCCAGCTTCCACGCCGTGTTGTACGTCTGCGCCGCGGCCTCGATGCTGGCCGGCAACATCCTCGCCCTCATGCAGGACAGCGTGAAGCGCCTGCTGGCGTACTCGTCGATCGCCCATCTCGGCTACGCTCTGGTTCCGCTCGTGGCCGGCGGTCCGATCGCGGCCCAGGCGGCGACCTTCTACATCTTCGCCTACGTCGTCACCATCCTGATCGCCTTCGGCGTGGTCAGCGTGCTGTCCAGGGCGGAAGGCGAGGCCGATATGCTCGGCGACTACCGCGGGCTGTTCGCCCGCAACGCGCCGCTGGCGTTCGTTTTCACCGTAAGCCTCTTGTCGCTGGCCGGCATCCCGCTGACCGCGGGCTTCATGGCGAAGTTCCAGGTGGCCTCGGCGGGGGCCAGTGGCGCGCTGTGGGTGCTGCTGGTGATCCTGGCCGTCAGCAGTGTGATCGGCGTCTTCTACTACGTCCGCGTGATCGCGGCGATGCTCTCGAGCCCCGAGCCCGCCTCTGCGCCCTCGACCGCATCCTCCCTTTCACCTGCCCCCCACAGCATCCGCGTGCGCGCCATGCCGGCCACCCTTCTCACCCTCCTGCTGATACTCCTCTTCTGGCTCGGCATATACCCCGCCCCGTGGCTCCATCTGATCACCCTGACCCCACCTGGTTTGCGGTGATGACACGCAGAACGCACGGCGCTGGATATGCGCTGGTGCTCGCCGCGTTGTACCGAATGTCGCTGGCCTCCCCTTCCCGCTTGCGCGGAGGCCCTGGTGGTCGCCGCCTCCGGCCTCACGCCTACAGCCTTCGGCCTTATGCCTCCAACCTGCGCGCGTGCACGATCTCGCCGTTCTTGATCACCACCCGCGTGCAGTTGCGTCCCGCATAGTACACCATCTGCTCGACGCTCGGCACGTCAAGAATCACCACGTCGGCCTGCATGCCCGGCTCGATCGCGCCGATGCGATCCGCCCGATTCAGCACCGCCGCCGCGTTCGACGTGGCCGCCACCAGCGCCTCGGCCGGCGTCATCCGCATCTGCGTGCACGCGATACTCATGGTCAGCGGCAGCGACTCGACCACCGACGAGCCGGGGTTGAAATCCGTCGCGATCGCCACGGGAACGCCGGCCTCGATGATCCGCCTGGCCGGTGCCTGCCCGACGCCGAGATAGAACGAGCACGCCGGCAGCAGCACGCCGATCGTGCCGGCCGCCGCCAGCGCCCGCAGCCCGGCATCGTCGATCGTCTCGAGATGATCGGCCGACACCGCCCCGACCTCGGCCGCAAGCTGCGACGCACCCATCCGCGTGATCTGGTCGGCATGTACGCGCGGCGCCAGGTCGAACCGCTTGCACGTCACCAGCACGCGCCGCGCCTGCTCGACGGTGAACGCGGTGCGCTCGCAGAACACGTCGGCGAACTCCGCCAGCCCCTCGGCGCGAATTCGCCCGAGCACGTCGTCGGCCAGCACCTCGTCGAGATACGCGTCGGCGCTGCGGTCGTAGTCGCGGGGCACGGTGTGCGCCGCCAGGTAAGTCGCCGCCAGCTCGATCGGCTGGCTGCTGCCTAGGATCGCGATCGCCCGCAGCATCTTCAGCTCGTCCTCGACGGAGAGGCCGTAGCCGCTCTTGATCTCGACGGTGGTGGCGCCCCATTCGAGCATGCGGTGCAGGCGGGGCTCGGCCAGCTCGACGAGCTCATCGACGCTTGCCCGCCGGACGGCCTCGACGGTGTTGCGGATACCGCCGCCGGCCGCCGCGATTTCGGCGTAGCTTTTGCCCTCGATCCGCTGGACGAACTCGTTCTCGCGCGTGCCGGCGAAGACGGTGTGCGTGTGGCAGTCGATCAGGCCGGGGATCACGCAGCCTTTGAACGCATCGACCACGCGCGCCCCCGGTGGCACCGGCTCGTCATAGTGGTCCTTGATCCAGGCGATCCTGCCGTTCTCAATGGCGATGGCCGCGTTGTGATGGCGCGTGAGCAGCTCCGGCGTGTCCAGTGGCACCGGCCCCTTCGCCCCCGTGCACACCTGGGCGATATTTCGAATGATGAGCATGTTGCTTTTCCCACACATTCAGCGGTGTTGCGGTCCACAACGTCCACCCGCCGGTGCTAATCCGGAATCTCCACGCCGCGCTCCTTGGCAATCGTGCGTGCTTTCGCATAGCCCGCGTCAACGTGCCGGATGATGCCCGTGGCCGGATCGGCCGTCAGGACGCGCTCCAGCCGGACCGCCGCCTCGTCGGTGCCGTCGGCGACGATCACCTGGCCCGCGTGAATGCTGTAGCCGATTCCGACGCCACCGCCGTGATGCACGCTCACCCAACTCGCCCCGCACGCCGTGTTCGCCAACGCGTTGAGAATCGGCCAATCGGCGATCGCATCCGACCCGTCCTTCATCCCTTCCGTTTCGCGATTCGGCGACGCCACGCTCCCGCAATCGAGATGATCGCGCCCGATCACGATCGGCGCGGATATCTCGCCGCGCTTCACCAGGTCGTTGAACACCAGACCCATGTTCGCCCGCTCCCCGTAGCCCAACCAGCAAATCCGCGCCGGCAGTCCCTGGAACGCCACGCGCTCGCCGGCCAGCTTGATCCACCGGCAAAGATGCTCGTGCTGCGGGAACGTGTCGAGCACCGCCTTGTCCGTCCGGGCGATATCCTGCGGATCGCCCGACAGCGCCGCCCAGCGGAACGGCCCCGCTCCCTCGCAGAACAGCGGCCGGATGTACTCCGGCACGAAACCGGGAATGTCGAACGCGTCCTCCACGCCGACCAGCTTCGCCTGCCCGCGGATGTTGTTGCCGTAATCGAACGCCACCGCCCCGCGCGAACGCATTTCGAGCATCGCCTGCACGTGCTCGCCGATCGTGCGCATCGCCTCATCCACGTAGCGATCCGGGTCCGACGTTCGCAGGCGCAGCGACTCGTCGTACGGCATGCCGTTCGGCACGTAGCCGTTGAGCGCATCGTGCGCCGACGTCTGATCGGTCAGCACGTCCGGCGTCACGCCGCGCCGCACCAGTTCCGGCAGCACGTCGCCGCAGTTGCCCAGCAGCCCGACCGACAACGGCCGCCTGGCGGCGCACGCCTCCTCGACCCACTTGAGCGCCTCGTCCAGATTGTCGGTCCACTTGTCGAGGTAGCGGTCCTTGACGCGCTTCTCGATCCGCGCCCGGTCCACTTCGACGCCGAGCAGCACGCCCTCGTTCATCGTGGCCGCCAGCGGCTGGGCACCTCCCATCCCGCCAAGCCCGCCGGTGAGCACGAACCGTCCGGCCAACGACCCGCCGAAGTGCGCCCGCGCGCACGCCCCGAACGTCTCGTACGTTCCCTGCAAGATTCCCTGCGTACCGATGTAGATCCAGCTTCCCGCGGTCATCTGCCCGTACATGGTCAGGCCAAGCGCCTCGAGCCGGCGGAACTCGTCCCACGTCGCCCAGTGAGGGACCAGCATCGAGTTCGCGATCAGGACGCGCGGCGCGTCGGCGTGCGTGCGGATCACGCCCACCGGCCGGCCGGACTGCATCAGCAGCGTCTCGTCGTTGTTCAAGCGTTTCAGCGCGCTCACCGTGCGGTCGAAGTCCGCCCACGAGCGGACGGCCTTGCCTGTTCCACCGTAGACCACCAAGTCCTCCGGGCGCTCCGCCACCTCGACGTCGAGGTTGTTCATGAGCATCCGCATCGCCGCTTCCTGGATCCAGCTTTTGCAGGTGACCTTCGTTCCGCGCGGGGCGCGAACGCTCCGCTGTCCGGATGGTGCCGATGTGGCGCTCATTGCAGCCCTCCAATCTCGCGCTCGACCGCGCCGACGATCCGCCTCGATCGCAGCAGCTCGAGCGATCTTTCGATGTCCTCGCCGAACAGCCGGTCCGCCTCGGCGTGTGTGATCACCTCGCGAATCACGCCGTGCGCCGCGGCCACGCCGTGCCCCGGCTCGACCGGCATGCGAAAATCCAGCGCCTGCGCCGCACACATCTGCTCGATGGCTAGCACGGTCTCGACGTTGTCCACCACGCGCCACGCCTTGGTCGCCGCCGTCGCTCCCATGCTCACGTGGTCCTCCTGGCCGAGCGACGTGGGGATCGAATCGACCGACGCCGGCGCGCACAGCACCTTGTTCTCGTTGACCAGCGCCGCGGCCGTATACTGCGGCAGCATGAACCCGCTGTTCAGCCCCGTCTCGGCCATGAGCAGTTCCGGTAGCCCGTCGAGCCCGCTCAGCAGAAGGTACGTTCGCCGCTCGGAAATACTGCCCAGCTCCGCGACGGCGATCGCCAGGTAATCCAGCATCGCCGCCAGCGGCTGGCCGTGAAAGAGCCCGCCGCTGATCGTTTCACCGTCGTCGAAGATGATGGGGTTGTCCGTCACGGAGTTGATTTCCGTGGTGATGATCCCCTCGCCGTGATCGATTGCCTGCCGCGCCGCACCGTGCACCTGCGGCACGCAGCGCAGCGAGTAGGGGTCCTGCACGCGATTGCACCCGGCGTGCGATTCGAGAATCTTGCTGCCTTCCATCAGCCGCCGGACGTTCGCCGCGGATTCGATCGCCCCCTTGTGCGGCCGGAGCATGTTGAGCTTTTCCGCAAACGGTCGCACGCTGCCGCGCAGTCCTTCGAGCGAGATCGACGCGACAACATCGGCGTGCTTCGCCAAATGACGCGCCCGCACGACCAGCGCCGCCCCGTACGCCGCCATCATCTGCGTGCCGTTGATCAGCGCCAGCCCTTCCTTCGGTCCGAGCCGCACGGGATGCAGGTCGAGTTCCGCCAGCGCTTCGCTCGCCGGCATCACGCGCTCGCCCAGGCGCACGCGTCCCAACCCGATGAGCGGCAGCACCATGTGCGCCAGTGGCGCCAGATCGCCGCTCGCCCCGAGCGATCCCTGCGACGGCACCACCGGCAGGCAATCGGCGTTCAGCAGGGCGGCCAGCAGCCGCACCGTCTCGGTGCGCGCACCGCTGAAGCCCTGACCCAGCGCGTGGATTTTGAGCAGCATCATCAGCCGCACGATCTCGGGCGGCACTTCCGGCCCGACGCCGACAGCGTGCGATATCAGCAGGTTTTCCTGCAAACGATCGAGCTGCGCGGCGTTGATGCGCTTCGTACACAGATGCCCGAAGCCGGTGTTCACGCCGTAGACGACGGCGTTGTTCGCGACGATCGCCTCGATGCTGCGGCGCGAATCCTCGATTCGCCGCCACACGTTCTCGCCGATGGAGATGTCGAGCGGCCGGCCGAGACACGCGTCGATATCCGCGATGCTCAGCAGCCTTTCATCGAGTCGCAGGGCAAAGCGTGTGCCATTCGCCTTCGCGAATCCTGCATTATTGCCGGTATTCCGTGATTCCATCAGCCGAGCATGATACGCCGCGCCTCGCAGATTAGCCAGAAATCAGCCGCACATCGCCGGCCCTGCGCTGTATAATACAACAGGGACGGGTCAGATTGTCCTGACAAGAGGAGAGTGCTATGTATCTCTGCCGCTGCCCTCATTGCCAGGCGACGTTTCAGGTGAACATCCCACCGGAGAGCGACTACTGGGAGCACGCCGCCGTGGACGAGGACGGCCTCACGCAATGGGTATGCCTTGACTGCCACAAGCGCGGTCTCGGTCCGGTGGACGATCGCCAGCAGCACGACCTTCGCAAGTCAACCGCGCGCTACACCGGCCGCCCATAGCACGACGCCATAGTCCAACCGGCAGCGCCGCCGCACAGTGCCTCGCCGAAAGTGCGCGCACGGTGACCAGAGCCCTGGGCGCGAGCCCGGGGTAACTGCGCTTCGTTACAAGGTGCGCGCGTCAACGATGGTCGCGGCAGCGGCATCACTATCCGGGACGCCAAATCCGGGGCGCCACCACGCGCACGTCAACCGCTCTCATCGCGCCGCTACCGTTCGTTGATAAGGAATGATTCGCCGATCAGTGCGTGTCGCTGTCGCCTTCGGCCAGGCGGATGTCGATCCGGTCGCCCTCGTCCTCGTCGGTGAGTTGCATCACCGTGCCCGTCCCGCTGGCGTCCATCTGCGGCGCACCGGAGCCCGACCGTCCCACGTCGTCGAACGACCTGCGGGCGCCACCCTCGCTTCGACGCGGAACGCCCGGCAGGATGACGCGAATACGCTTCCCGCCGATCTGCAGATAATCGCCGGAATGCAGCGCCGCGAACTGCACGCGCTCGCCATCGAGAATGACGCCGTTGTTGCTCAGCAGATCGCACATGACCGGTTGGGCCAGGTACGTGAAAAACAGCAGGTGGGCCCGCGAGACTTGCCGGTCGCGGATGACCACGTCGCACCCTTCGCGACGGCCGACCAGGTTCACCGGCTCGGTGAGCTTCGCGATCGAGCCTGTCCCGTTCACCTCGACGCCGAACGCCGCCGGCTCGGGATCGAGCGACACGTGCGGCAGATCGCTCAGCGTGTCGATCGTGTACGCCGCGATCTCCACGCGCATCTCCCAGCTTGCGATCCGCAGTGTGTCGCCGTCTTCCAGTCTCTCCATCCGCGCCTTCAGGTCGTTCAGGTAAGTGCCACTTTCTGACACCAGATCGCGGAGGTAAACGTCTTCGCCCGTGTTGACGATCGCGCAGTGCACGGGCGACACGTCGCGCGCCCGCAGGTGCAGCTTGCATCCCGGGCGCGACCCGATGATCGTCACGCAGCGCGACAGATCCAGCGACTGGCCGGCTCCGGGCCCGGAGATCAACGCCAGTCGCGCCCGAGGCGCGCTTTTCGGCAGCCGCGGCGCCTTGCTCTGACTGACGTTGTTGACCGTATCGGCCACTTTTGGATCTCCCGTGCGCGACTGGCCGTTCGCGCCTACCGGCCTGCCTACGTGTCCCCTACTAAAGACTTTCGACCACTTGCGGAAGGTGCGGGAGCGCTCGCTCCAGTCAAAGTTTAGAGTTTAGCTACGAAAAAGTCTAGTACCCGGCTGGTTTTCCCCCTTTACCCAGTTCGCACACTCCGACCAGCCCCTCTTTCGTCCGATATATCGCCTGCACGGCCCCCGTCTCGTCCTTTTGCGCGATCCTGTGACCCTTCGCCCGCAGCGCCGCCGCCAACTCCTCCGGCGGGTCGCGGTCGAAAACCACCTTGTCCGGCTGCCACTGATGATGCACCCGCAGGGCCGTCATTGCCTCGCCGATCGGCTGCCCGCGGTCGAGCACGTCGCAGATCACGTCCAACACCGACGAGATGATTCGCGGACCGCCCGATGCGCCCACCAACAGCACCGGCTGCTCGCCCCGCAGCACGATCGTCGGCGACATGCTCGATAGCGGCCGCTTGCCCGCCGACGGGGCGTTGCGGTCCGACTGGATCAGGCCGAACTGGTTCGCCCGGCCGGTCACCGCCGTGAAGTCGTCCATCTCGTTGTTGAGGATCAGCCCCCAGTCACTCACCGCCGCCAGAGAGCCGAACACGGTGTTGATCGTCTCCGTGCTCACCACGCAGTTGCCCGCCTCGTCCACGATGCAGAAGTGGCTGGTGCCCGCATCGGGCGGAATCTGCAGTGCCCCGTACATGTCACTGGGCGACGTCGTATTCGGATCGAGGCCGCGGGCGAGCTGCTGCGCGTATGTCTTGCTCGTCAGCAGATCGACCGGAACCGGCACGAAGTCCGCATCCGCCATCCACCGCGCCCGATCGGCGAAGGCGTGCTTCATCGCCTCGATCATGTAGTGCACCGCCACGCCTTCGTCCGAAGCCCACAGCGCGGGCATGTCCTGCGTTTCGAGGATGTTGAGCGCCTCGATCAGGCACACGCCGCCGGACGACGGCGGCGGCATAGAGACGATCGTGTACCCGCGGTACGTCCCGCTGACAGGCTCGCGATACACAGGCCGGTACGCCGCCAGGTCCGCCTTGCCGATCAGCCCGCCGCCGCGCTTCATCTCCGCTTCAATTGCCTCGGCGACCGGCCCGCGATAGAACGCATCGGGACCGTCCTTCGCCAGCGTCCGCAACAGCTTGGCGAGTGCCGGCTGGCGCAGCAGGTCGCCCGGCCGGCGAAGCTTGCCACCGTTCAGATGAACCTGCCACACGTACGGGCACGACGCGCGCAGCGCCGGATACTCTTCGTACCGCGACAGCGCAACCCGCGTCGCCGCGACGTAATGCTCGTCAACGGCGAATCCCTCTTCCGCCAGCCGGATCGCCG
>JBECKQ010000165.1:0-12018 GCA_040235375.1 Phycisphaerae bacterium
GATACAGCAGGTACTCGGTCGGCTTGTTGGGCAGGCCGCGCGCCAGTGTGGCCGTCGTCGTCCACGGCCCCGGCTTGCCGACGCCGCAGAAGACCCATGTATCGCCGTCGCGCCGGTAGAGATCGAGGCCGCAGTTGCCCGTGGCGGCCATGTGTGCCATCGGCCGGCCGCCGTCCCAGGTGGCCGCGATCTGCGGTGAATCGGTAATGAAACGGACGCAGATGCCGGCCGAATGCTGGCTGAGTTTCCAGACATCCGGCGTCACGACGTCCTGCGCCCGGTGGGGAAGACGCTGGTAGGGGCGCTGCGTGTCGGCCCATCCCTTGCCCTCGATGCGCAGCTCCTGCGCGTCCGTCCAGTGCCATGAATTGTCATTGGATTCAGCGACTTCCTGCGGCTGGGGCACATTCTCGTCGGGACTGGTGAGGAACCAGTCGAGCAACTCGTCGGCGATCTTGTGCGTCTGCTCGCCGGCCCGGTTGGCGAAGATGACGAGCGTGAGGTGGCGGTCGGGCACGCGACGCACTGCGCTGTTGAAGCCGCACGTGCCTCCGTTGTGGTGGATGACCGTGCGGCCGTGCCGCTGCTCGATCCGCCAGCCGAAGCCGTAGATCGTCGGCGTGCCGTCCGCCAGTTGCCCGGGCGTGAACGATTCGTTGATCGCCTCGCGGCCGACAAGCTGGGCGCTGTCCAGCGCCCGGTCCCACTTGAGGTAGTCCGTCACCGACGTGTAGATGCCGCCGTCGCCGAGCACGGCGCTGGTCAGGCTCTGGTCGGCGTCGACGAACCCGTGCTCTGTCTGGCGATAGCCCATGGCGCGATGCGGCACGGTGGAGATGCCTTTTTCGTACGCGACGGTGTCGGTCATGCCCAGCGGGTCGAATATGTTGTCACGCAGGAAGGTGGCGAAATCGGTGCCCGATGCCTTCTCGACAATCATCGCCAGCACGGCGTAGCCGCTGTTGCTGTAACGGTATTGCGCGCCCGGTGTGAAGTACGATCCCTGCTGCGTCTCGAGAAGCTCGAGCACGTCGCGGTCCTTGAGCTGCTCCGTCTGGCCTGGTGGAATCAGGTCCTCGTAGTCGATCAGGCCCGATGTGTGCCAGAGCAGTTGCCGCACGGTGATCTGCTTGCCGATCGCGGGAAAATCGGGAAAGAACCGCGTGATCGGATCGTCATAGTCCAGTGCCCCGCGCTGCTTGAGCATCATGATGCAGGTGGCCGTGAACTGCTTGGTCATCGAGGCGATGCGATAGTTCGTGTGCTCGTCGGCCGGCGTATGATTCTCGAGATCGGCCAGGCCGTAGCTGTGTGTGAAAGCGAGCTTGCCATCGCGGTAGATGGCGATGGTCGCCCCCGGGGCATCCGGAGCGTCGAACGGCTTCATCAGCTCGCCGACTTTCTGCTCAAAATCAGGGGACGCAACCGGGCGCTGCGGCGGCATCGCAGACGTCCGCTCCCTTGCGGTCGCGGCTCTGACATCGGAGGCGGCGCGTCGTAGCATGCGGCCGGCTCGTGCGCCGGTGGGCTTGTCGTGCTCGCGAACGATCTGCCCGTTGACGATGACCCAGTCGAATCCCGTCGCCAACTGCTGCGGCTTGTCATAGGTGGCGTTGTCGCGGACCTTTGTTGGATCGAAGACGAGCACGTCGGCGGTCCAGCCTTCGGCCAGGCGCCCGCGCTCGAGCTTGTCGAGGCCGACCGTCTCGGCGGTCAGGCCGGTCATCTTGTGTACGGCCTCTTCCAGCGGAAGCACCTTGCTCTCCACGACGAACTTGCGGATTACCCGGGCGAATGCACCGTACCCGCGGGGATGCCGAGACGTCGCCCCGCCGTCCGAGCTGATCATCACGTGCGGATCGACCAGCAATCGCTGCTGCAATGCTTCGTCCATGACGAAGTACGCCGCGTGCGTGTTGCCCAGGCCGATGTCGTCGATCAGCACGTCCTCGAAGGGCTTGCCCAGCTCGTCCGCCACCTGGGCGAGCGTCTTGCCGGCCCAGCGGCCCGTGCCGAAAAGGGTGGCCTCGGGACCGTTGCGTTGCGTGACGCGATGCCGAAGATAAGCGGCCAGCTCGGCCCGGCGCGTGCGTACCACTTCGTTATAGTCGTTCGGCGGCTTGGCCCAATCCGGAAAGACGATACCGATCCCGGTGTAGCTGGCGGTGTACGGGTAGATGTCGGCGGTGACGCGCTGGCCGTCGTCGCGCGCTGCCTGCATCTGGGAAAGCAGCCACTCGGCCCGCTCTACGCCGTGCCCGTAGGTGACCTTGATGTGCGAAACGTGCACGGGGCAGCCGGCGCCGCGGCCCTGGGCGAGCAGTTCGTTCAATGCTCCCTCGATCTTGTCGTCGTCCTCGCTGCGCATGTGGCTCATCACCAGGCCGCCCGCGGCGGCGACCGGTTTCGCCAGCGCCACCAGTTCGTCGAGCGTGGCGAACGATCCCGGCTGGTACTCGAGTCCGGTGGACAGTCCGAGGCAGCCCTCGTCCATCGCCTCGTGAACGAGCGATTGCATGGCGGCGATCTGCTCGGGGCTCGGATCCGTTTGCAGGCCGACGCCGGCAAGTTCGCGCACCGTGCCGTGGCCGACGAACGTCGCAATGTTCACCCCTGGCCTTGTCTGCTCCACGCGTCGCATCCAGCCGGCCAGATCGGCGGGGCTTTCGCCATCCTGGCCGACGCAGATCGTCGTGACACCCATGGCGAGGAAGTTCCCCAGCCCGGGCGTCCCCATCGGATCGCCGTGGCTGTGTGCGTCGATGAAGCCCGGCGTGACCACCATGCCGCTCGCATCGATCGTCCGTTTCGCGTCCACGTTGTCGGCGTTGAATTTGCCCACACGCGCGATCCGGCCGTCGCGGACGAGTACGTTCGCCTGCCGGCCGGGGGCGCCGCTGCCGTCGATGACGATGCCGCCGCGGATGAGCACGTCGTACTGCTGCTGCTCGGCATCGACCAGGGCTGCGCCCGCTCCGGCCGCGCAGATGACCAGCGCAAGCAACACACGGTTCACGGACGTCATGACGGTGTCTCCGGCAGTGGAGGTCGTCCCAAGGGTTGGAGTACTGCCCGCAGGAGCAGCAACGGGCTCATGGCTTCACCCTCGTTTGCGGGCGCATTTACTCGCCGCCCGGAGGTGACATATCAGGTTTGCCGTCGTCTGTCGATTTAGCTCTCGCCGATTGGGCGGAGAGAGCACGGAGGTACTGCTCTCGGGGAAGGTACACGGCGTGACCGTCGGCATAGAGAACACAACCGCCGGAATCCAGACCGGCAAACCTTGCAAGGAGCGGGTGGCGGGACTTCGCCGGCGGCAGGCTGTAGCCGACGACTTCATCGCCGCGCGGTGCAGCGGATACGCGACGGATCTGGTAGGGCCGGCCGGACAGCGGGTCCGTGATCTGTTCCTCGCTGAGCACGGAGGACGAGACCAATGCGGCGAGCGCCTGTTGCGGATCGGCGGTGGAATCGAGCGCGCCGGGAGGGATGGCCGATGCAAGCAGACTGAGCCTGGACACGCTGACCGAGCGGAGGTGCAATGCATATCCCTTGGCGAGAATTAGCGCGATACCGACTGCGGCGACGGTCCCGAAAACGAGCACGAACAAGACTCTGGTCCAGCGTCTGCCGCCGTTGGATGATGGCTTGCCCATGACTCGGAATCCTCCTGTTTTGATCAGGCGGTCGCCGTCAGGTCGATTGGGCTTCCACCTCCATGATACACAGTCGTGGCGCTCGATTCACGGTGGCAAGTGGGCGGGTCGTGGAACGGACCAGTCATGGGCTGTTTTGGGGAGCGAGCGCGTGGTGGCTCTGGAGCCGGAATTGCCAATAGAATGGCTGACGGGGGACGCGGTTTTCCACGCCGGCAAGGGCGGTTATAGTGGGCAATCGCAGGTGCTTTCGGGTGAGGCCCGCCCGGCTGACGGGGCGCCCAAGGGCGTGCCGCCACGTCTGCAACGGTATCGAGGAGTGTTCCCATGTTTCTTCACGTACTACGGGCGGCGTTTGTTCTGGCCCTGGCGGTCGTCGCCTGGATGTTCATCGCGAGCGAGGACACGCCCACCGGCGACTTCGCCAGCCTTCAATACCACAAGCCTCTGGTGTTGATGGCCGTGCTCGTCGTCGCCCTGCTGCTGATCGCGATCGACATCGCCATCTCGCAGAAGTCATTGCTGGCAATCTCGGCCCTGTTTTTCGGGCTCGTTGTGGGGATGGTGCTGTCTTTCGGCCTGTCCCTGATTGTCGACCTGGTCGTGCAGTCGGTGCGCCCCGAGCTCCGCGAGCCGATTCATGCGGACGTGTGGACGGAACGGGAGATACAACGCACCGATCCGGAAACGGGCAAGACGGTGCTGACCACGACCATGGTGCCCGACAAGCAGCTCATCGGATATCGCGACCACCCCTTCATCGCCACGCTGAAGATGATGATCGGCGTTACCTGCTGCTACTTCGCGATCAGCTTCATCATTCAGACCAAGGACGACGTGCGCTTTGTCATACCCTACGTGGAGTTCGCCAAGCAGACGAAGGGCAACCGGCCGATGCTGCTGGACACCTCCGTCATCATCGACGGCCGGATTGCCGACATCTGCGAAACGCGCATTGTCGAGAGCGCGCTGATCGTGCCGCGCTTCGTACTGAAAGAGCTGCAACTCATCGCCGACAGCGGCGACAAGCTCAAGCGCAACCGCGGCCGGCGCGGGCTCGACGTGCTCAACAGAATGCAGCTCAACGAGAAGATCGACATCCAGATCATGGACGTCACGCTCGATCGGGAGGACGCCAAGAAATCGGTTGACGAGATGCTCGTCGAGCTGGCCGTCAAGATGACTGGCCGGATCGTCACGAACGATTACAATCTCAACAAGATCGCGCAGCTTCGCGGCATCACCGTCATCAACGTCAACGACCTGGCCAGCGCGATGCGCCCCGTGTTCCTGCCGGGCGAACGGCTTGAAGTGAGAGTGATCCGCCCGGGAGACGAGCCCGGCCAGGGCGTGGGCTACCTCGAGGACGGCACCATGGTCGTCGTCGAGGGAGCGCGCGACAGCATCGGCGAGACCGTGGCGATCTCCGTGACCAGCGCGATCCAGACCTCCGCGGGAAGGATGATCTTCGGTCGCTCGGACGGCGCCGCCGCCCAGGCGTCCCGGCGGCAGCGCCCGCAGCGCATGACCTGATGGAAGGAGGGCCGCATGGCCAGCGTGTCAGTCATCATCGCGTCCGCCGGCAAGGGTGAACGGTTCGGCGGCGACGAGAAGAAATTCCTGGCGAAGCTCGAGGGGCGGCCGGTTTTCATCCGCACACTCGAGCTCTTCATCAACCGCGACGACGTGCGACAGACGATCCTCGTAGTCCCCGGCGAGGACATGCAGACGATGAAGGAGCAGTACGCCGCCAACCTCGGTTTCATGGGGGTCAAGCTGGTCGAGGGCGGCGATCACCGCTGCGTCTCGGTGGCGAACGGGCTGGCCGAAGTCGCCGAAGACGTGGACCTCGTCGCGGTGCACGATGCAGCGCGTCCCTGCGCCACCGAAGACATGATCAACGCCGTGTTTCAGGAGGCGGCCAAGAGCGGGGCGGCCATCCTGGCCTGCCCGCTCCATGGCACGATCAAACGCGTCTCCGACGCCGGAGTGATCGATGCGACGGTCCCGCGCGAAAACCTCTTCGAGGCTCAGACGCCGCAGGTGTTCAAGCGGTCGCTGATCGTCGAGGCGTACGAAAAATGCCCCGAGGACTGCTCGGCCATCACCGACGACGCCCAGCTCGTCGAGGCCCTGGGCCATCCCGTGTCGGTGGTCCGGTCGGACGCCACGAATCTGAAAATCACAACCCGCGACGACATGTCGCTGGCCCTGGCCATCATCAAGGCCCGGCCGGCCAAGCAGCGGCCCAAGCTGGGCGCGTTCGAAGAAGCGCAGTGGTGACGATGTTGTGAGTTTCCTGGTCGCAAGGCTGTGAGCAAATCGCGGTTCGCCTGCGCGCTGCGACTCGCCGCGCCGGACGCGCTCGAATGTCCGCCCAGGTCCGGTCGTTTCGCCCGCGTCCAATTGTCCAGGCAGCGCGAAGATGCCCTTGACCCGCAGCCGCCAGCGTGGTTTAATCCAGGCATTCTGGTGAGAATGGAGTCTGCGCGCCACCAGCCAAGGAGAGGCTCATGTTCCGCTCAATCGTCATCATCCCGATCACTGTCGCGTTTGCTTTGTGCATCTACGGCTGCAACACGGAGAACCTCTGGAGGGATCGCCAGGTTCCCGAAGGAGCGGTGACCAGCACCGATCCGACGGAAGGGCTCGCCCTCGAAGACATCAATGTTGCCGATGCCAGCGAGGTGGATCTGGTCGAGCGCGTCCTCGCGGACCGCGCCGACTACTTCCACTCGCTCCAGGCGCTCCGCGACTACTACGTCAACCACGGCTCGCACGACAAGCGCCTGTGGGCGGACGCCGAGCTGGACGATCTGCGTCACGTCCGCCGGTTCAAGTACATCCTCTCCGCGGAAGTGCCCCCGCCGTCGCTGAAGCCGACCGACTCCGTCGTCGACGCCGACACGATGTTCCAGCGCGGCCTCGAGCTCATGAAGGAAGGCGGCCATGGCGTCCCCGGGCTCTACCGGCAGGACAAGATGACCGAGGCGCTCAACGTCTTCAAAGAGCTGATCTCGAAATACCCGAACAGCGACAAGATCGACGACGCGGCCTTCTACTGCGGCGAGATTCACAAGGAGTATTTCAAGAACCAGGAGCTCATCGCCGTCGAGTGGTACGAGCGGGCGAAGCAGTGGAATCCCAATCTGCCATACCCGGCGCTGTTCCAGGAAGCCGTCGTGTACGACTTCCGCCTGCACAACCGGGCCAAGGCTCTCGAACTGTATCAACGCGTGCTCGAAGAGGAGACCGACAACAGTTCGAACACGGCGTTTGCCACTCGGCGCATCTACGAATTGACCGAAGGGGCGGACCAGCTCCAGCCGCGTCCCCGGCGGTCGAAGGAAGGCGTCGCCCGCAAGGCGGAGCCGTCCAAGGCCTACGGCTCAGAGGCGCCCTCCAGTCCGCAGAGCGCCTGGGAGCCGGAAGCGCCGCAATCCAACGGCCCCAATCAGTAACGCCGTATGCGCGCGGGCGACACGTACGCCTGCCTGTTCGCAGCGGCTTCCCGTACACTTGCACGGTGCCGGATTGCAGCGGTTTCTTCGCCGCGGCGCCTACGTTACTATAATCGTCGCGGTTGTCTCACGGACGATGCCGGTCGTTTTGCCGGCGGTGGCAGCGGCCCGCGCGTCAAAGTGCCAAGTCAGGGGGAGCGATAGCTCATGCGGTTGACGATCACCGGGCCGGAAGGCGGCCGTCCGGCGGCGCCGGTTGCTGCGCGAGTTCCGCTGGAACGGATCGACGACGAGCGGATGATGGGCCTCGTGGATGTCGACTCGGGCCAGGCGTTTCCGGTGCAGGTTGACTCGCGCGGCCGGTTGTGCTGGCACCAGGAGGAGATGGCCGAGGGTGAAGTGCGCACCTATCGGCTCGATCCGGCCGGCTTTCTGGCCGACGTCGATCGCGTCGTCGTACGCGAGCGGCGCGGCAATACGGCCGACATCCTGCAGGCCGGAAAGTTGATCGCCCGCTATAACGGGTCGCCTGATCTGCCGCGCCCCTTCATCAGTCCGATCCTGTCGCCTGTCGGGCTCGAAGTGACCATGGACGCCGGCGCGGGCGAGACGCTATACGGCCAGTCGCCGCACCATCATTCCTGCTGGGCCGGTTGGAGCGACGTCAGCGGTGTCGACCATTGGACCGACGGCCCCAACGCCGGCCGCCAGCGACACAAACGCTTCACTCTTTCCACCAGCGGGCCCGTCTTCGGCAGGTTTTCCGTGCTCATCGCGTGGCTGGCCCCCGACGGCCGGCAGCAATTCCACGAGCAGCGCGTCTTCACCATCTACGCCAAGCGCACCGGGAACCGCATCATCGACATCATCAACCGCTTCGTGATGTCCGACGGGCCGGTCGAGTTCGGCGACACGTGCCACGGCGGCATGTGCGCGCTGCAGGTCGCGCCGCCGCTCACGCCGGCCGGCGGCGGACTGCTCCGCAACTCGAGCGGCGGTACCGGCGAGGCTGAATGCTGGGGCGCCGCAGCACGGTGGTGCGACGTGACCGGCATGATTGACGGCCGCGCCGTCGGCATCACCGTCTTCGATTGCCCGAGCAACCCGCGGCATCCGACGCTGTGGAACGCGCGCGACAACGGTCTGCTCGCGGCGAACCCGTTCGGCCTCGGCAGCTTCCTCAACCAGCCCGAAGCGCGCCGCCCGAAAGTGCTCGACGCCGACAGCGTGTTCATGCTCCGCTATCGTCTGGTCATACACGACAGCTCGCCGACGCCGGAGCAGATCAATTGTCTTTGCGACAGCTTCTCGCGGCCGCTCGATATAGTCGTTGAGTGATCCCGGAAGATTGGACGAACGACAGGAGGCGTCATGGATCCGTTCATGCAGGCGGCGATCGAAGAGGCGAAGAAAGGCCGCGACGAAGGTGGTATTCCCATCGGCTCGGTGCTGGTGATCGACGGCACGATCGTCGGCCGCGGGCACAACCGCCGCGTGCAGAAGGGCAGCGCGATTCTTCATGCCGAGATGGACTGTCTCGAAAACGCCGGCCGGCTGACCGCGAAGGACTACCAGCGGGCCGTCCTCTACTCGACCCTCTCGCCCTGCGACATGTGCAGCGGCACGGTGCTGCTCTACAAGATTCCGAAAGTGGTGATCGGCGAGAACAAGACCTTCCGCGGTCCGGAAGACTACGTCCGCTCCCGCGGTGTCGAGCTCGAGATCGTCAACAGCGCCGAATGCATTCAGCTCATGGAGGACTTCATCGCCGCCCGGCCCGAGCTTTGGAACGAGGATATCGGCGAGTAAGGGCTCGTGCAGAAATAACGCAAATGATCCGCTCAAAGCCGAAGAAGTGGCAACGAAGGTGGATGCAATCGCCCGAAAGGGGCGGCGGAAGCTCGCGATCGGTCTCTCGGGTTACGTAGTACGGATCATGAGAGTGTTTGCCCCCTCGATACTTCACGTTTCCTCCGCCGCTGCCGGGGCGGGTTTTATCTGCTGCACGCTTACCACGGGTTCCGTCCGGACTTGCGTCCGGACTCCACCCGTGGCTACATCCCCTGGCCCCTACCGGGGCCTTCAATGACGCGGTCAAGGAGTGGCGCAGAAGACTCGATGATCCGGCGGCGAAGTCGATAGAAACGAACGATACCACTGGTCCTGACAGGCGTTTCGTTTGTTTCTGAATGACTGTGCGCGATTAATGGCCAACGGAATGATCGGCGGGCAGAGCCCGCCCTGCAAGGCGTTCCTGTTCGGCGCGTGATCGCACACGGTCATTTGGGACTCCTGACCCCGGGCGGATCAGTGCAGCGACCGGCCGAGCACGCGGGCCACTTCCACCACGTCCTTGTCGCCCCGGCCGGAAAGATTGATGACGATGGTCTGGTCGGGCGCGAGCGTCGGGGCCAGCTTGACGGCGTGCGCCACGGCGTGTGACGACTCGAGCGCCGGAATGATTCCCTCCGTCTCGCACAGCAGCATGAACGCGTCGAGCGCCTCGGTGTCCGTTGCGTTGGTGTACTCGACGCGGCCGATGTCGTGCCAGTAGGCGTGCTCCGGCCCGACGCCGGGATAATCGAGCCCGGCGGAGATCGAGTGCACCGGCATCGTCTGCCCGTCGTCGTCCTGAAGGACGATCGTCTCCATGCCGTGCAGAACACCGCGCCGGCCGGCGCACAGCGTCGCGGCGTGCAGGCCGTGGCCAACGCCCTTGCCCCCGGCCTCGACGCCGATCAGCCGGACGCTGCTGTCCGCGATGAACGGCGCAAACGCGCCGGCGGAGCTGCTCCCGCCGCCCACGCAGCCGATAATCACGTCCGGCAGGCGACCTTCCGCATCCTGCATTTGCACGCGCAGCTCGTGCCCGATCACCGACTGGAAATCGCGCACCATCAAGGGGAAGGGATGCGGCCCCATGACCGAGCCGATCACGTAGTGCGTATCATCGCACGAGGCCATCCAGTCGCGCATCGCCTCGTTGATCGCGTCCTTCAGGGTTTTCTGTCCGGTCTCGACGGAAACGACCTCGGTTCCCAGCAGCTCCATGCGAAAGACGTTGAGCTTCTGGCGGCGGATGTCTTCGGCCCCCATGTACACGCGGCACTTGAGCCCGAATCGGGCGGCGGCGGTGGCCGTCGCGACGCCGTGCTGACCCGCGCCGGTCTCGGCGATGACGCGCGGCTTGTTCATCCGCTTTGTGAGGAGCACCTGGCCGATCGTGTTGTTGATCTTGTGGGCGCCGGTGTGGTTGAGGTCCTCGCGCTTCAGGTAGATTTTCGCGCCGCCGAGTCGCTCGGTGAGCCGCTCCGCAAAGGTCAGGGCGCTGGGGCGCCCGGCGTAGGTCTTGAGCAACCCGTCGAAGGTGTGCCAGAACGCCGCGTCCTGCCGCGCCTCAGCGTACGCCGCGGTCAACTGTTCGACCGCGGCCATCAGCGTCTCGGGAACGTAGCGCCCGCCGTACGGCCCGTACCGGCCGTTCGCGTCCGGCACTTCGCTGTCGCACGGACGAGCCATGGTTTGCAGTTTTTCCATTGCGGGATTCAAGTTGGCCTCCGGGAAGAAAAAGGGGTCAGGTTCGATTTGCCGGAACGGCCCTTTGGGTGCTTCGCACAAATCGAACCTGACCCCTTTTTCTCTAGGGCTTCGGCGTCGCCGGCTCGAGCGTGATGCCATATTCCGGCGCCGGCAGATCCAGCGCCCCGATCCAGCGGAGCACGATCGCGAGCCTGGGATCGTCCGGCGACCGATACAGCGTGTCGATCTGCGTCGGGTGCGCGACGTTCTGTGCGTCCGGCGGCAGACCATACTGCACCACCAGGCTCTGCTCGGGGAAGTCGCGGTTGATCATGCTCAGATCGTCGTGCTTGTACTGCTCGAGGATAAGGAAGTTCGTGTAGTGCGTGTTCTCTTTCATCACCCGCTCGTTGTACAGCGCGAAGTCCCCCGCCTCGGTCCCACCGTGGCACTTGCTCGTCGCGCAGCCGCTCAGGATGATCGGCTCGACCCGGCGGATGAACTCCTCGAAGATGATGGGGTCGCTGGTGATTATGATGTCGTCGGCCAGCGACGGGCTGACGCGCCCGGCGCGCACCTCGGCGAGAATCGTAAGAACCTTCACACCCGGCGACGACTTCAGGAAATCCGCCCATGCATCCCGGCTCAGCGTCCGCGTCGTCGAATACTCGTTCCAGAACCGCTTGAGCACGTCGTTCTTGAACTCCGCGCGGATGCGACCCACCGGCTCGCGGCTGTCGACCTTGATCTCCGCCCGCTTGAGAATCTGCACCTGCTCGTCGGTGAGGAGGGCCGGTTTGCCCGCCTGACCTTGCTTGCCGGTCGCCCCTTGTGGCTGCTGGGTCGTGGAGGTGGCGGCCGGCTGGCTGGCCAGCTTCGTCTTGGCCAGCTCGAGCAGCAGTTGCGCCTGCCGGCTGTCCTTGCCCTTGTCCGTGCTGAGAATGTACTCGCACTCCTCGGCGAGCAGGTCCCACGCCTGCTTCTCCCGGCACCACAGCGCCAGGTCGAGATGACCCTGCAAGTCGTCCGGCGCGAGCTTCTGCGACCGGCTGTGGTACTCGGCTTCGATGGCGGGACTGGCGCCGATCGCCGTCAGCGGAATGAAGGCCGTCACGACCGCCAGACCACACGCCGCCAGGATGATTGTCTGTACTCTTCTACGGCTCATCGTGTGTCGCTCCATGCTATGCGTTGACGCACCGCGCCGCACGCCTACTATATGCGGCACTGTCGCCGTCATCAACAAAGGCCGTCGCGGGCGGCCCTTCCCGATCGAAACGCATGCAGGAGCATTACCCGGCATGAAAGTTCTGGTCACTGGCGGCGCGGGCTACGTGGGCAGTCATTGCGTTCGTCGGCTGGTCGCCGCCGGGCACGAGGCG
>JBECKQ010000187.1:0-14002 GCA_040235375.1 Phycisphaerae bacterium
GCGACGAGTGATCACCGACGCGCAAGCGCCCTATTACGGCATCAAGGTGAGCGAAAAGTCGCTCACGCCCGACAACGCCGCGCGGCTTGCCCCCACTCGCCTCGACGACTGGCTTGGCCACCTCGCCCATGCCGGGACAGTCGCGGACTGATTCGAGACGCCCTACTCAGTCTCGCTGAACATTGCCTTGTCTCTTCGGCCGGAGTGCGCCGCCCGGCCGCACCCATGAGCCGGCAGGGCGCCGCTTGATCGGGTGAGTCGCTCGAACTTCGCAACCCGTTGTTACACCCCCCTCATGGCCGTGCCGATGTACTCCGCCATCCGGCCGTCGAACTGGTAGCCATGCTCGACGGCGGCGTTTGGATTGTCCGCGTACATGCGTTTGAGCGATTGCAGGATCTCGGGGTCCCCACCCGTGAATTCCTCAATCAGCGACTTCCACTGCCGGGCAAGGGCCTGCACGCGCGGATCGGTCGGCGCGCTGCCGCGGTTCATCTCGGCGCGCACCTGATCGATCAAGTCCGCCCATTCGCGCTCCACCGCCTGGATGCGCTCCTCGCCAAGCTGCTCGCGGCGCCGGGCAAGCTCCTCCAACTGCTCGGGCGTGTAATACTTCTCCAGCATGGTCATCTCCTTGATTGCCTCGAAAAACCGCTCCACGCTGACTTCACCGTTGTTGCCGAGCTGCGCGGCGACCCCCTCGAGCCGGCGGACCAGCCGCTGTTGCGCAGCGATCCGCTCTTGCAGAGCGGCCAGGTGCATCCTCGCGACGTGCAGGGTGGAGCATGCCGGGTTATCGAGCACGCTGCGTATCTGCTCCAGGGGAAAGCCCAGTTGCCGCAGCGACAGAATCCGCTGTAGCCGCTCGACGTCGGCGGCTGTGTAAAGACGATGCCCCGACCGCGTCCGTCGCTCGGGGGGCAGCAGGCCGAGGGCGTCGTAGTGGTGCAGCGTGCGCACCGATACGCCCGCCCGCCGCGCCAGATCGCCGATTTTCCAGACCTCAACCGACATTGCCCTGTATCCGCGTTGTCCGGTGGTCGTTCCTAGAGCCTACATCATGACGCCACGTGAGGATCAAGTAGATTTTCTGGGACGAGTAGCCGCTTGTCGGTTCCCCTTTGGTCAGACCGTCGTTCCGCGAGGAAGCGAGTAAGCCGGGCGGTCAATTGCGGGGGCCGCAGAAGCGGCGGCACCGATCCAGCACACATACGACCCCTGGGGCTCTGTCCCTTGTAGGATGACAATCAGTTGTGGTTGTCAGCGCGTCGCCAAGGGCGCTCCGGGCATGTGAATTTCGGGGGTTCGTTTTCGTAAGTCCCTTATCGGACTGGAGTAACGAAAGTTATGGGTTTTTAATTTGACCATACATGGATATTGTAGTAGAGTAATTGTTGCCCACAATATGTAGTGGACGGCTCGACGGATCGAACGGCCTGCTACCGAAGCGGGGCAGTTGGGGTGCGCGGCAAGAGCGGTCGCCGCGCCCGGTCGAGTCCGGCGCTCTGGGCGGGCGGGGTCGCTCGTTTCCGTCGGGCGATCATGCTGAGCTTCTCAACGGCGGTGCGTGCAGGCCGCCCTAACGTTTTCCGGACAGCGAGCAAGTTGGGGCCCAAGCCAAGCCGGCAGGATGCCGGTGTGGCGGTTACCGGTGGTGCGGGGTTTTTATGTCTCAGGCGACGACGGACAGAGCGATCAGCGTCAAGGATGACGCGAACATCGGCGGGATCGAGCTGAGTGCCAACGCACTCAACGTGCTGAAGGCTCGTTATCTCATCAAGGACGAGTCTGGCCGGTGCGTTGAGGGGCCTGAGCAGCTCTTTCGGCGCGTCGCCCACGCAATCGCGGAGGCGGAACTGCTTCACAAAAGCGATCTGGACAGCCGCAGCGAATGGGAGGAGCGCTTCTACACGCTCATGACTTCGGGTCGCTTCATGCCGAACAGCCCGACGCTCATGAACGCAGGTCGCGAAATGGGCATGCTCAGCGCCTGCTTTGTCCTGCCGGTGCACGACAGCGTCGACGAGATCTTCGACGCCATCAAGCACACTGCTCTCATCCAAAAGGCCGGCGGTGGAACCGGCTTTGCCTTTGACGAACTCCGCCCCACCGGTGACTACATCAAGAGCTCCGGCGGCTCGACCAGCGGGCCGATCAGCTTCTGGCGCGCTTTCAGCGAGGCGACCAACGCCATCCAGCAGGGCGCCTTCCGCCGCGGAGCGAACATGGGGATGATGTACATCGATCACCCCGACATCCTGAAGTTCCTCCACGCGAAGCAGGACCTGTCGCAGTTCACGAACTACAACATCTCCGTCAAGATCCCCGACGCCTGGATGGAGGCGTTCCGCGCGGATCCGGACGGCCCGCACGTCGTGCGCAACCCGCGCAACGGCCGAACGTTCTACCTGCCGCGCGACCTGGAGATCTGGAAGTATAACATCCGCTCGCTCGTGCCCTGCGAATCGGCCAAGCCCGCCGAGCAGCAGTATTACACGCGCCGGGACCTGTGGGACATCATCATTTCGAATGCGTGGCAGACGGGCGAGCCGGGGGTGGTCTTCACCGACCGGATCAATGAGGACAACCCGACGCCGCACGTCGGCCGGATCGAGGCGACGAACCCATGCGGTGAGCAGCCGCTGCTGCCGTACGAGGCCTGCAACCTGGGCAGCATCAACCTGGCCAAGTTCATCCGCGATGAGTGCACGCCGGAGGCACGGGTCGATTGGGATGCCCTGCGCGAGACGATCCGCACCTGCACGCGGTTCCTCGACGACGTGATCGACGCGAACCGCTACCCGCTCGAGCAGATCGACCACATGTGCAAGTCGAATCGCAAGATCGGGCTGGGGATCATGGGGTTTGCCGACGCGCTGTTCAAGCTCGGTGTGCGGTACAACAGCGCCGAGGGGGTCGCCTGGGGCTCGCGGTTCATGCAGTTCCTCAACGAGGAGTCGCACGCGGCAAGCGAGGAGCTTGCCCGCGAGCGAGGCTGCTTCCCGAACTGGAAAGGCAGCACGTGGGACACGCGGCACCACCGGCCGATGCGCAACGCCTGCTGCACGACGGTGGCGCCGACGGGCACCATCAGCATTCTGGCGAGCTGCTCATGCGGAATCGAGCCGCTGTTCAGCCTGGTCTTCTATCGGAACGTTCTCAAGGGCCACGCCGAAGGCGAAAGGCCGATGGTCGAGATCAACCCGATTTTCGAACGCGTTGTGAGTGAGCGAGGGGTGGTGAGCACGGAGCTTCTGGATCGGATTGCCACGGAAGGCACCCTCGCTCACGTTTCAGAGTTGCCGGAGGATATCCGGCGGGTGTTTGTCTGCGCTCACGACATTACGCCCGAGTGGCACGTGCGGATGCAGGCCGCGTTTCAGAAGCACTGCGACGCGAGCATCTCCAAGACAATCAACTTCCCGGAGACGGCCACCGTCGAAGACGTGGAGACCATCTACCGGCTCAGCTATGACCTGCGATGCAAGGGCGTGACCGTCTACCGCGACGGCTGCCGCAAGTCACAGCCGATGTCACGCAAGGTGGAGGACAGCGGCGAAAAGGCCGACGTCACGCCCGACCAGAAGGAAGGGCAGGCGGCGATCGTAATGCAGAAGGTCGTCGAACCCGCGCGGCTCGAACCGGCGACCCTGCCCGAGATCATCAGCAGCGTGCGCATCCGCCAGATGACGCCGTTCGGCAACATGCACGTGCAGATCACCGTGGACCCGAAAGACGAGCGCGAACTCGAGGTGTTCGCCCAGTTGGGCAAGGGCGGTGACCTGGCGAACAGCGATCTGGAAGCCATCTGCCGGATGGTCAGCCTGTGGCTGCGGGCCGGCGGCGGCCTCAAGCACGTGATCCAGCAACTGAAAGGCATCGGCTCGAGCCTGCAAGTCAGCACCAAGGACGGCAAGATCATGAGTCTGGGCGACGGCCTCGCCCGGGCATTGACCAAGTACACCCGAGCCAAAAACCACTTCGGCCTCAAGAACCTCCTGCTCGGCTCCTTCGACCTCGAGGAGATCGACCGCATCCAGCACGGCCCTTCCAGCCATGCTGGAAATGGGAAGGGCGCCTCCCGCGGTAACGGGCAGTCGTCACAGCATGGCGGCAACGGCCGCCTGTCCAATGGAAACGGCAAAGGCAACGGCAACGGTTCGGTGGCATCGACGGATCGCTCTAGTGGTCGTATCCGCCCCGGACTGGAGGTGGAACGCCGCTCCCAGCATGAACAGTTCAAGGTTCGGTGCCCGGAATGCCAGAGTCCGCTGCGCTACACGGAGGGATGCTGCATGTGCCCGGCATGCGGCTACGCCCAGTGCTGAGGCACGCTAATCTTCTGTAATCGCGGAAGTTACGCCGCGAAACGGATGTAAGAAGTTGTGTTCAGCGGGAACACGTTCCGGTCGGGCATGTATTTTTATTAGGAAAGCTGGACGGGTCCGGTCGATAAGTAAGAATGATTCGACCGGGTTGTACCGATTAGGCTGCCTGGTGAGAAGCGGTAACTTTCGGCATCATAAAACTCATCTGAGGGGCCCGAGCAAGCTCGGCTATTTCGACTCGCATTGAACTGGCTTCTTTCCCCTCCGGAAAGCACCGAATACGCCTTCGGGCGATCGGTGCTTTCTTTTTACCGCCGGCAGTTGTGACACACTGCTTCACCGCGATGGCTAACTGGATTCCCGGAATCCGCGAGCAGTCACCGCGATAAGCGCGTAGAATGAATGTGGCCGGAGAATCGAATCTGTGTGGCGTTCGGGCAATTGGGCAAACCAGCATGCGGAGAGCTGCCGTGGCCGACGGCATCCGGATCCTTATCGTCGATGACCACGTCCTCGTTCGCGAAGCGTTGTGTGAACGACTGCGACGCGAGCCGGGGTTCGAAGTGATCGGCAGCGCCGGGACGGCGGACGAGGCTGTCGAGCTGACCATCAGGCAGAAGCCCGACCTGGTCCTGATGGACATCGACATGCCGGGGCTGATCTGCTTCGACGCGGCGCGCACGATCAACTCCTCCGTGCCGGAAACGAAAATCGTCTTCCTCAGCGCGTTCCTTCACGACTGGTACATCAACCAGGCGCTCAACGTCAAGGCGCGGGGGTACTTGACGAAGCGCGAGTCGCCCGACGAGGTCGTCGCCGGGCTGCGCGAGGTGGCGCGCGGCGGCACGTGCTTCTCCGAAGAGGTTCGCCAGCGGATCATCGTCGATGAGGGCGGTTTACGGCTCGCGGAGAAGGTGTCCGCGGGCACCGACGACCTCACGGACCGGGAGGTCGAGGTCTTGCGCTACATTGCCCGGGGCATGTCGAAGAAGGAAGTCGCCAGCACGATGCACCTCAGCATCAAGACCGTGGACCGGCATTGCGCCAACCTGATGACGAAGCTCGATATTCACGATCGTGTCGAGCTCGCCCGTTACGCGATTCGCAACGGGCTCGCCGAGGCGTGAACGCGCTCGGCGGATTTCTCTGACCCGACCGGCAACGGGATTCGCATGGAGCGCCCCGGCGTGGCCGGTGCTGCTTCGCGCGCCGGCGATCCTGCTGGCAGCCGTGAGGAATCCGCGGGAAGATACTCGATCCCCCAGTACATTTCCTGGTTCGTCGAAGCACTGACCATCGGCACTGGCGCCTGCTGGAGGCCATCCCAGATTACGATCGGACCGCGTCGCAACTTGCGCGCCCAGGTCAGGAGCTTCGGCGCGGTCATCAACAGGCCGATCTGCCCGATGATCTGGAACAGCAGCCGCTTGCCAGCCGTCTGCCCGCGGCCGAGCGAGGCGAGCACGCGGAGCGTGTTGAGCGGGTTATAGAAGCACCAGTACGCCCGGAGGATATTCACCTGTCGCTCCCACGGCCGGGGATTCCGGCTGGCGACGACGTGATTTCCGTCAAAGTACGCCTGCGGTACCATTTGTCCGGCGACAGATTTGTACAGCACGCGGGCCTTGGCCGAGGTTTCGAAGTCGCGCGTGCCGACGGCCGGCCCCAGGTACGTGCACTGGTACGATATCGCCCCCTTCTTGAAGAGGTACTTCGCCTGGTTCAGCAGGCCGCTCAGGTCGCCGGGGGCGGAGCGCAGCGGCTGGTTGTCGCTGTGGATCATCATGGCCATCGGCTCGATGCCGATGTCAAGGAGTCTGGCGAACAGTTCAGCGGTCTTCCCTTCGTTCTGCCCCTTGTTGATCAGCTCGGCGGTGATGTCCTCGATGCCGAACCAGATGGCGCGAAGGCCGCCCCGGCGGCACAGCGGCAGGATGTCGAGGTTCTTGTGCACGTCGAACTGCGTCGCCTCCGTGTAGAAGCGAATGCGCTCCGCGAGGGGGGCGCCGTTCGTCGTCGTGTTCGCCAGAGCGGTCATGAGGTCGATGACCGTCTGGCGATTATTGAAGAAGTTGTCGTCGGTGCCGAAGAACTCGCGGATGCCGAAGTTCTCGTATATGTGCTTGATCTCGGCCGCCATTCGGGCGGGGCTCTTGTGCCGCCAGGTCCGCTGATTGGCCGCCGGAATCGGGCAGAACGAGCAGTTGAACTTGCAGCCGTGGGTGGCGATGAGCGAGGCGATAAGCGACAGCTTGCCGACGCGGCGCGGGGGGCACGGCTTGGGCGCGAGCGTTCGCTTGCGATGCGGGGGCTCGAGCAGGCGGTAGCCGGCATCGGGCATGGGCATCTCGTCGAGATCGCCCAGGAGGCGCTGGACGCCGGTATTGACGGCGTACGGGCGGTCTAGGGGCGCGCCATCGGGTACGTAGACGAGGCCGGGCACCTGGTTCAGACTTCCGGCTGCCCGTGCTTTTCGGAAGGCATGCAGCGCCGAGTCACCAGCCTGGCGATGGTCGAGGATGCAATGCAGCAGTTGCAGCAGGACGTAGGCCTCGCCGGTGACGACGCAATCGGCGCCGACGCCGGGGCCCGATCCGATGTTGAAGTAATCGCACGGTTCGTAGATGGCCTTGGGGCCGCCGGAAAGGATGAGCGGCCGGCGTTCGCCGAGGCGATGGGCATCGCGAATCAGGTCGTAGGAAGGTTCGCCGTGCACCTGCATGGCGGAGGTCATCAGGATATCGATCGGCTTTCCGTCGAGAACGGCTTCGCTGGGTCGGAAATTCGGCGTCCACTGCTGAAGCACGACGCGGACGTGCTTGAAGCCGGAGGCGCTCAGCACGTCGGCCAGCGTGCGGACCGAGCACGGGGCCATGCGCTTGTCGGCGTACCAGTACGGCAGCATCCGCGTCCGGAAGTCGAAGGCGTAGACGATGGCGATGCGCAGATCGTGCGCCCCGGAGCGTGACGCGAGGTCGTCGATGGCGGCGCGGAAGGCGCCGTCCGGCAGGTAAACGTCGTCACGCGGTCGCTTGGGCAATTCCACAATGGACCCTTTCTGAGCAGGTCACGAACACGAACGTGCCCGCGTGGGGCGCGTAACACGTCGGCGCGCATGGTCTTTTTCGCGAGTGAAGCGCCTGCCCGAACCCTGACGAGCCACGACGGCCCAAACCGTCCCCTGATGACGCCACCGGGCAATCCTATGCAGCGTATCGAAGCCGACCGAGGCACTCGCCCGCTGATGGCGCCGCACGCTAACACAATCGCAGCCCCACCGCTACAACGAATTGAAAAAGCGGCTTTTCGATGATTGAGGTCTCAGACTTCCCCCGTGGCATCCAGGTAACAGCCAATGCCAGGCCGCGCCCTCCACTCCGACACAAACCGGCGAACACATGCGCAGCTACTTGACGCCGTGCATCAGCCGCTTGAGGAAAGGCGCCAGGATGAAGAGCAGCGCGGCCGCGGCGCCGGCGCACATCGCAGTCCCGCCGAATACCGGGGCGTAGCCGAATTTGGCCTGGAGCGGGCCGATCACGCCGCCGGTGATCACGTTGGCCACGGCTGATGAAAGGAACCACGTACCCATGAAGACGCCGACGAGTCGTGGGGGTGAAAGCTTGGTCACCATCGACAGGCCGACCGGCGACAGGCACAGTTCGCCGGTGGTCAGGAAAAGAAACGCGAGCAGCAGCCATCCCAGATCGCTTTGGCCGCTGCGCAGGGCCTGCGTGGCGCCGATCCAGAGCATGCAATACGCCAGGGCTAGCTGAGCGATGCCAAGGGCGAACTTCATCGGCGAGGCCGGCTCGATCTTCTTGCGATCCAGCCAGACCCACAGAATGGAGAACGGAATGCTCAGTGCGATGATGAAGAACGGGTTGACGAAGCCGGCGACAAAGGCCGCTTCGAGCTTGTGTCCGAAGACCTGCAGATTCACCGCATCCTGCGTGAAGCGCGTGATCGTGCTGCCCTGGATCTCGAACAGACCCCAGAAGACCATCGAGAACAGGCAGAGCACGATGATGACCAGCATCTGGTGGCCCTCTTCGCGCGGGGCACGCCAGACCTCGTACAGCAGGTAAAAAAGCACGACGAGTCCGGCGACTGCGGCCAGCCGCTGCACCCACTGGGGATTGGCCATCAAGTACGCCGCCAGCGGAATGAAAACTACCACACCGATGATCAGCGGTACGACGTTGGGCACGCCGAATCGCCCGGGGCCGGTCAACCTCGCTCCTGACGGCGGCAGACCCCGTCCCTTGATCCACCGGGTTCCAAACGCCAGGACCGCCACTGATACCAGCATGCCTATGCCGGCCAGCAGAAAGCCCAGGAACCAATACCACTTCTGGGCGACCAGGGCCGAGAAACTCGCCGCCAGCGCGCCGATGTTGATGCCCATGTAGAAGATCGTGAAGGCGGAATCGCGGCGGGCGTCTCCAGGGTTGTAGAGCGTACCGACGATCGTGGAGATGTTCGGCTTGAAGAAGCCGTTGCCGCAGGCCAGCGTCGCCAGCCCGATGAAGAACAGCGGGTAGAGGGTACCGGGGGACCAGCCCTTGAGCACGAGCACGGCGTACGTCGTGAGCGTGAACTGGGCCAACGACATCAACAGGCCGCCGATGTATATGGCCCGCCGCTGCCCCAGCAGACGGTCGGCGAGCATGCCGCCGACAACAGTGGCCGCATAGGCGAATCCGAGATAGGCACCGTAGACTTGGTCGGCGAACCCTCCGGCCGCCTCCTCCCCTTTGGTCTTGGCCAGCGTGGTCAGAACGACGCCGACCATGTAGAGCGTCATGATGTTCCGCATGCTGTAGAAGCTGAAACGCTCCCACAGCTCGGTGGTGAACAGCACGTACAGACCGCGGGGGTGTCCGAAAAGCGGTTTGGGTTCGCTCGCCACGCAATGCCTCCCCTGGATGGAATGATGCTTGGGCCGCTCGCGCGGAGGCAGAATAGCGTACAGAACCGGCGATGGCCAGCACGAGTGTCCGGCCTCTCCGAACTTCCCTGGGGTGAACACTCCGACTTACTTATCTTGCCAAGTCAGCCACCCCACAGAGCCGAAGCAGCTTATGAGCGCGGCGGTGCGTCGCGCGAGAAGCCGCCTGTTCGGCGTGCGCGCATCCGATGTGAGGGATCGACGACATGCCCCCTGGGAACAACAAGGGCCACGACTCCACGGCAGAACCTGCGTCCACTGTCCTGATCGTCGATGACGATCCGTCTCATCGCCAGCTCCGCGCGACCACGCTCGAGCGCGTCCGCTTCCGCACTATGGAGGCCGGCGCCGCCGAGACGGCCCTCGTCCTCGTTCCGGAGTCGGATCCCGACGTTATCGTCATGGACGTGCGAATGCCCGGAATGGATGGCCTCGAGTGCTCGCGCCGGCTCCGGGCATCCGACGCGACAGCCTGTATTCCGATCATCATGGCCACGTTCACCACACGAGCCGACACTCCAATTCACGCGACTTGATCTTCCGGACCGGTCCGAGGATGATCGCACCAGCGTGAGGCCTCCACGGACCGCTCGCTTGCTCACCTGTGGACAATCGCCGGAGACTGCAATCGTGAGTTCCATTCGCACGTTCCTCAAAGGCACCGTCGATTACGCGGGTCTGTTTCCGCCGGCTCAGCTTCCGATGGAGCCGGTCGTTCGTAACTACGCTGCCTACCGGGCAGGGCCGGATGCGTGGATGCTCGGACGCCTGATCTGCCCGGCGGCGAGGATGGATGAATTCGCGGCGAGCCTCGACGACGCGGTGCCGCAGCGCGAGGCGGACGGCGCGTGGTCGGTGTCCGCCCTGGGGCGAGGCGGTGATGACGCGTACGGATTCATGCACAGCCTCGAGGAGGACATCAGGAGCATCCGAGCGGTGCGGGAGCGTCTCGGCGGACGAGTGACGGTGGAGGCCTACGAGTGCCGGATTCCCACGATGTACATCGGCCCGGCAGACGAGGCCGGCATCGCGGAGCTCGTCGGTAATACGGCGGGGAGGCTTTGCGAAGCGGACATCGGCCGGATCGTGCCGTTCTTCGAAATCCCGTTTCTTGGCGATTGGCGGCGCAATGTTCCCGCAGCGGTACGGGCCATCCAAAGGCACAATGAGCAACCTGCCAGGCACGAGGAGGCCGCCGGCAGCCCTGCCGCATGCGTCAAGATTCGCACCGGCGGCGTCAAGCGCGACATGACGCCGTCCAGCGAGCAAATCGCGTGCCTGATCCGCGCCTGCCGGGCTGGTGGGGTGGCCTTCAAAGCCACGGCCGGACTGCATCACGCGCTACACCATCACGACGACACTTCGGCGGCCGTTCAGCACGGGTTCTTCAATGTCCTCGGCGCCGCCATTCTCGCTCATGCGCTCGACCTCGACGAGGCATCCATTCAGGAGGTGCTGGACGACGAGAACGCTGCGGATTTCCGGTTCGACAACGGATTCTCCTGGCGCGATTCGCGAGCGAGCGATGAGCAGATCGCGTCGGGGCGCGACCGGCTCATTCTGAGCTTCGGCAGTTGCAGCTTTGAAGAACCTCTCGAGGACCTGCGGAGATTAGGACTGCGCTGAGTTGTTCACGTCGTGAGCCACGCGCCGCAGGTTGGCTGGCCGAGAAAAACTGACCATCTCGCCCGGATTGCCGGTAGCGGAAGCTGCGTGCGCCCAGTCGGGCGTTGCAGCGCTGCTTCATCCGGGCGGATGGTCTGGCCAGGCATGGCCCCTGCCCGCCGACAGTCGCCGCGGGCGGAGACACGCCTCTCGTGTGGGTCATCGCGTGACCAAGGAGCACCCGACGGGACCTCAGGGGGAACAGGAAACCCCTTGCGAAGCCACGGGAGGGCCTTTTCTCTCCGTTATCCTGTAACCGCGAGCCGGGAGGTTCTTCCCCGGTTTTTGGCTTTCTGCGGTCGTGAAATCTGATAATCTGCGGGAGTTGATGCAGGCCAGGCATGGACAAGACACGCGTTAGCCTGCTGATGCGGCTGCGCGATCCGCGCGACAACGAGGCCTGGAGTGAGTTTGATCGAATTTACAGACCACTCCTGACCCGGTATGCGTGTGCGCGCGGGCTGACAGAGGCCGATGTCGAGGACGTGGTGCAGTATTCGATGGCGCAGGTCCACAACGAGGCCAGGAAATTCGAGTACGATCCGACCCGCGGCCGGTTCCGCGGCTGGCTGCGGACGGTGGTCAATAACCGCGTCAACAACATCCGGCGACAGCCCCATTTTCCCCCCGGCGCTGGCGACCTGCTCGCCCGTCAAGCGGCGGATGGGGACTCTCCAGAGGAGCTTTTTGAACGGATTTGGTTCGAGGAGCACCTCCGTCACGCCCTTTTGAAGATAAAAAACTCGTGTGACGGGAATACGTTTGAGGCTTTTCGCCTATATGTTGTGGAAGAGCACCCGTCCGGCGAAGTATGCGACAGGCTCGGGATCGACCGGCAGCAACTTTACAAAATCAAGTGGCGTCTCACTCGCAAGCTGCGGGAGCACTTTGCGGCGCTCACCGGCGAGGAGCCCGATAATCATGTCTGACTGCGTAAACGCGGCGATACTGGATCGGCTGCACGGCGGCGAGCTGCAACCGACAGAAGAGGACCTTGTTCGGTCACACCTCGCAGTCTGCGAAGAGTGCCGGCGGAAAGACAGCGGCCTCGTAGATAGTCGCGAGAGGCTGCTTCGCCGACTGCGGAGCTGCCATTTTGACCTGGGTCCGGATCAGGATGCCACCGTCCCCGCCACGGATGGGTCGTGGACCTCACAAGTCCTCGAACTCGCGGACTATCATATCCTCGGCCCGATCAGCGGCGGCAGCCAGGGCGTTATTTTCGAGGCCATTCAGCGCCGGACAAAGCGGCGTGTGGCGATCAAGATGCTCGTGCGCGAAGCAATCGCCCCCGCCCACGCCCGCAAGAGATTCCTTCGTGAAATCGAAACGATCGGAAGCCTCGATCACCCCGGAATCGTCACGATTCTGCACGCGGGTGAGACCCCCGAAGGCAACCTGTACTACGTCATGGACTACGTCGAAGGGCGGCCCTTCTCGGATTACGTTCGGGAGAAGAACCTCTCCCCGAAGCAAACGGTCCAGCTCTTTACGCGTCTATGCGACGCCATCAGCTATGCGCATGAGCGCGGCATCATCCACCGCGATCTCAAACCGGCCAACGTGCTGGTAACTTCCACCGGCGAGCCGCGAATCCTCGACTTCGGTCTCGCCAAGCCGCTTGGCGTGTTGGAGAGCAGCATTACCCACGACGGCCTGCTGGTGGGCACGGTACGGTACATGTCACCCGAGCAGGCGCGGGGCGACACCAGGTCGATCGGGCCGACCGCCGATGTTTACGCCCTCGGCGTCATGCTCTACGAGGCCCTGAGCGGCTCGTCGCCGTACGAACTGGGCGGCGAGCTGACGGAAGTGCTGGACCGCATCTGCAAGCAGCCGGCTGCCACGCTGCAACGAAGCTGGATCCGCGGGTCCAGCGTGCTGACGAGCCCCACGCCTCGCCGCACGAAAGCGGCGTGCCCGCTCGATGCGGAGTTGGACAACATCGTCCAGATGGCCCTCGCCAAAGAAATCGATCGCCGGTACGCCGACGCCGGCGAGTTCGCGGAAGATCTGCGTTGCTACCTGCAGAACAAGCCGGTGCGCGCGGTTCGACCGAGCCTGTGGTATCGAACTCACAAGTACATTCAGCGGAATCGGGTGCCCCTGGCGTTTTGTCTCGCGCTGCTTATCGGCCTGGCATACGCGGCGTTCAGCCAGGTGCGAACCATACGGGCCGATCACCGGGCCCGCATCGAGCATGCCAGGGGCCTCCTCGTCCAGGCGGAGCTGGAATCCAATCGTGATCCATCCATGGCGCTGCGCAGGTGTGACGAAGCGATCGCGATCTGGCCCGACTTTGCCGAGGCGAAGCTGAAACGGGCCTACATGCTTCTGCACTTGAGCAAGAAAGATGCCGCCCTTCAAGCGGCGAACGAGGTTATTCGCTCCTACCCTGAGTATGCCGCGCCCGCTCACCTGATGCTGGCGGAATACTATCGGCTGCTCGATCCGGGAATGGCTGCGAAGCAGAAGGAAATGGCCATCAGCCTGAAGCCCGGGGACAAGTACTACCAGGCGCTCGCGATGGATGCCGACCACACCGAGCAGGCAATCGGTCTCCTGAGCGACGTGCTCGAACACGACCCGCTTCATGCCGACGCGCTTTTCGCCCGCGCCTGGCGATACGGGGATCTCGAAGACTGGGATGACATGCTTGCGGACGCAAACGAACTCGTGCACCGCTGGCCGACGACTCCCCGATGCTGGAACGCGAAGGGATACGCACTTGCCCGCAAGGGACGCCTGCGAGAGGCGTTGTCGGCGTACGACCGCTGCCTGGAGCTGGCGCCGAACGTCGCGACCCTGCATATCACGCGTGCGGAAACGCGGCTGGCAGCGGACAAACTGGCTGATGCCCAGGCGGACTGCGTTCGCGCGCTTCACCTGGATCCGAAGCTTGCCGCCGCGCACGTCGTTCTCGCGCGTGTACGCGTCCGCCAGAACATGCTCGACGAAGCCGAGCAGGAGGCCATGACCGCGTTGCGCATGGCGCCCCACGATTCGATCACAAAGCTGCCGTTTGTGGAGCTGGCGCACGCCTTCTTCCAGTCCGGTA
>JBECKQ010000190.1:0-13633 GCA_040235375.1 Phycisphaerae bacterium
GCCTGCTTGACAGTCTGCTTGCTTTGCCGTCTCGTAGCCATCGGGCGTCCTCCTGGAAAGTACTCGTTTTCAAGCACCTGGGAGGATGCCCCAACTTTCATTCAATTTCCACAAGATTTGATGCTAACTCGTCGGAAGGTGAAACCCAGACGTCGCTGATTCGACGCGCATCCTCGTAGGCGATCAATTTATGCAGCTGCTGCGCGATTTCCGTGATGGGTAAGCTCACCGTGCGTCGACAGTTCGGTACGGGTCGATCCGCGCGACTTGATGGCATGCCCACGTTGTAAACTCAAGAGGATCTCAACATCTTGAACCAGCTCTCGTGGACCGGCGCGTTTGCGTGCGACAACCAACTCACGGGGCCGCAAACGCCTGCTGCAGGAAGGCGAAATCGAAAAGGTCCAGTCGGTCGTTGCCGTCGGTGTCAAAGCAGGCGCAGTTGCCCGGTGCCACGCCAGTCGGACCCCCGAAGCACAGCGAGAAATGCACGAAATCAGACAAGCCCACGGTGCCGTCACCATTTTGGTCAGGCGGTGCCGGACAGGGTAAGACCGTGATGCCCTCGACGTGGCCGGGAGACCCCACGTCGAACCCGTTGTAGATACCGTTCGTGTCCGCAAGCATCTCGTACGCCCCGTCCACGCCGACGACGGCGCGCGCCCAAGCCAACGGGGAATCATTGGCCACGGCCGTAGCCTGCGACGCGGGCGGGGTGACGTAGATACTCACGCCATCACCGGACGTATTCGTGTCCGGCCAGTCTCCGCCGTTGCCATAATAGACGGCATCGACGATCTGCTTGGTCGGCCCCCCCGGCTTGACGAGACGCAAGTTATCACCCGACAGGTTGCCCAGGTTGAAGCCAACCAGCGCCCCTGCGCTGGTTTCGCCGTTGGTCGTCACTTGTACGACCGCGGCATTCCACGCGGACTGGAATTCGGCGATGACGGAAGCGGAAGGAATGACTGCTACGGCTTCGTTTGGCCCCAGGATGTATGAGGGTAGGTCCCCACTTCGAGCACTGTCGTCCTCCAGGTACCACCCGACAAGATCGAGGGGCGCATCGGAAGTATTGAGAATCTCAACCCACTCCGGCGCCGACGGAAATCCCTCGAACGAGTTGGGGTTGTACATGATCTCCGTCACGGCAACATCCGCACACTGCACGATGAGTTCGATCTCCGCGTCCGGCGAGTACAACACCCCGTCCGTCGCCTGGACGGTGAACGAGTCTCGTCCGCAAGCGGTGTCGCTGATGTATCGTAGATTCGTGAATGGTGGCCTGGGTATCAGGTATCCGGCACCCGTAACATCGGCCGGCGTAAGCACCTTTTCTGACGTCGCGTCGATGAGCGTGCCATGCGCCGGCAGGGACTTAACGAAAAACAGCAACAAGCCCAGAAATGGGCGCGTGTTATCGGAAGCCTGAAGCGTAATATCCGCTTCCGCGTCTGTACCCATCACGATCACCATAGACTCAATTGTAGGCGGGAGGTTGGCGGACAGCGCCCCGATTAAGTAACCAGGGGAACCAATGTCGTTGCCGCCGTATACGCCCGCTGAACTGCTTTGCCGGCGACCGCCAGCAAGGTCGCCAGGAGCGTGCAGGATCCAGTGGGTGCCGATGTCGTTGCCGCTCCCGGTATAGCTGGAAAGGTCCGTATTGATGGGATAGTCGGCCGGAACCAGAGAAATGCTGGCCGAGCCGTCATCCGCCGGCCAAGGAGACTGGTCGTCATAGTTGACCGTGTCCATGACGACCGATTCCGCCATCAGGGTGAGGATCTCGTCGTCTGGCCGCTCCAGACCGTTTGTGTCACACGGCTGATACAAGGAGTTGGCCAACGGAAAATCGTTGGTGTCATTTCCGTCGTTAACAGGCGTGTTGGACAGAGTGAGGCCGACGATTGCACCGTTAGCCGTTCCGGCGTCCGGCAGAAGTTGAATGACATCCAACAGCCCGGCGATGCCCCACGCGCTCTCGAAGTCCGCCACGGAGGGCGGATTGCTGCCCGCGTCCGGGATCACCACCACGACATTGCCCGAGCGCAAGACAAACGGCGGAATCGTCCCGCTCCGTTGTGGTGTGCAGAAGTCCCCGAAGATAACATCCTCGTCCTCGAAGTACCAGCCCCCGATCTCGATATCGGAGTACGTTCGATTGAAGAGTTCGATCCACTCTGCCGGCGACGGTCCGGATTCGTCCGATCTCGGATTGTACATGATCTCGGAGATGAGCACGTCGCCTGGGGCGGGATGGCGCTTGGGCGCCACCTGCCCGCGAATGTCGCCCGTGGGGTGCAGCGCCGAATCGATCTGCAGATAAAGCAAGCCTGACTTCAGATCGGCCACCTCGGCCGGCGTCGGCTGCCAGGCGGTGACGGATTGCGCGTCAAGCGACGAAAGCGCCAAAACGAACGTGCCGTTCGTGTCAAAGTCCCCGCGGTAGACTGCCCCGGCGATCGGAGAGACCACATCATGCTCGACGGCAAGAGTCACTTCCGTTTCGGTATCGTTCAAGACGGCGGCCGCCCGACCGACGGCGCTGCTTCCACTCGGCGCCGGGACAACCTGATCGCCATCCAGTTCGAAGCTGTAGCGCGTAGCGGCCACTGCCAGGGAAGAGGATGTCAAGATCGCCACGAAACAGAACTGAGCAAACCGAATTCGCATTCCCGTCGAGCCCGACATCTTCAATCCTTGCTGACTGACTTCGGTTACCGATTGCGCTGACCGATTCGTGGCGGCGTGAGCAGACCTCGGGCCGTGGTGCCGGCCCACCCTACTCCCCCAGATTCACCGAACTCCGGAATCTCCTGCGGGAACTTTCAATCTACAAGCTTTCAGGGGCAGGATTCAAGGCGGAAGCGTCCCGGCCGCAAGATTGAGGGGGAACCTTAGGCACTGGTGGACGCGCGTGGGGCGGCCACAGGGCCCGAGCTTGCCGTGTCCATTTGTCCCTGGTCCATAAGTCGCTTTTTTCCAATAGCTTAACGCCCAAGTCGTGAGTCGCTGGTGTGATCTGCGTCCGCATCATATTCCCTCTTGACTTGGTCCACTCTGAATGATTAGGCTAGGGGTTCTGGTGGGAGCCTCCGCCAGCGGATGCCGAGGAGTTGCAGAGAGAGGTCGCGCTGCATTTGGCAGCGGGCTTCTCTTTTTTATTTGGCGGTGGCCGGGATACGGTGAGCGCTCACGAGGGGACCGATCATGAAGCGATATCGCGAAGGTTTGGCTTTCGGCGTCCTTGTTTCTCTTGTCATCGTCGCGCCCGCGCTCGCGGAAATAAGCTATCCGGACGGTGCTGGCATGGACTTCACATGGCAGAACGCCGAAGACGACAACGGTTACTTCGGCATGCCGGTGGCCTCGACCTCGTCGAATCTGATTTACTTCCCATTGTCCAGCTTCCTGGCGGAGGCCGATGGCGTGCAGCAATCCGATACCGCTGCCGACCAGCTTCGCATGGACATCACGGCCAATAGCGGCCTGCTTTTCGAATCGGTCACCTTCGTTGCCCAAGGTACTTACGAGATCGTCGCTGGGCAGATTGGCGACGCTTCCGTTGAGGCTGCGGGGAATGTAACCCTCTCGACGCTCGCCGGCCAGCCACTGGATGCGGGAGCGGACTCCGCCAGTTACGTCTTTTTCGCGGACGCGCCCACGACAGGTAGTGTGGCATGGGGCGAGACGCTTTCTGTCACGATTCCATTTTCGAACGTTGTCAGTTCGCTGCACGTGGTAGCGGATCAGCGAAACACGGCCATCGCGGCGGACGGAACATCGAGCATCCTGACCAATTTCCAGATAATCGGGATCGAACTCGGTGTACGCATCCCTGAACCGGCGTCCCTCACGCTGCTTCTGGTCGGGGGGCTCTTCGTGATTCGGCGACAGCGCTAGGCTCAGCGGGTCCGATCTTTGATTTTTGGGGCAGGCAGCGCACCGCGAGCATAGCGGCACGGTTGGATCGTGGTCGGGTTGCTGCTCTTGTTCGCCAGGGAGGGAAAAGGCGTGGGGGGAAATACGGCGCGGAAGGCGCTGGCTATGAAGGTGCGCTCGGGGGGAATCCTTGCTTCGCGGTTTATGCTCGCCGCGGTCAGCGGTCTCGGCTTGGCGGTGGGCGCGCGGGCTGTACACGCATCGACAGGTCCTGAAAACACTCTGGTTGTCATCGACCCCACCGATCTTGATTCCCTGGAAATCGGAAATCACTATGTCTGGGCACGGGGGGTCCCCCATTGCAACGTGCTGTACCTTCCCCTCGCGGCGCCGGACTACGCGACCTTCGCCACCGATCAGATCGTAACCCTTCTCGCGGAAATCGAGCGACGAGACCTCGCGCCCCAGATCGACGTTCTCGTGACGTCCTCCCAAGCGGTTTATCGTTATCCGCTGAGCGGTGCGATTTCGGAGACGGCCAGTGTTTGCCCCGGCGGCACCGAGGTTGGCCATGTCTCCCTGACCGCTGCGCTGAGCTTGGCGCCACTGGCGAACAAGCTCCTTGCCGGTGACGCCGACGAGTTCTACGGGCTCAACACGACAGACCCAAATCCCTACTACGCCAACACCAATGCGATCCGTCCCTTCGATGCCGCATCGCGCTGGTGGGGTGGGGAAGTCACCACGCTACCGGTTGGGGAGCGCTCGTACATTGCCGCGATGCTCGGCTACACCGGGCCCGGGGGCAATACCGTCGATGAGATTCTGGCGATGATCGACCGCAGCGCTGCCGCCGACGCTACCGAACCGGCTGGCACCTTCTACCTGATGAAGACTTCCGACGTCGTCCGGAGCAGCGTTCGCGATCCGTTCTTTGCCGAGGTCATCAATACCGTCAGCAGCCTGGGTGGTCAGGCAGTTCAGCCGGTGCCTGATGCCGTCTTCCCGTCGGGGGCGGCGGATTGCCTGGGCATCCTGACGGCATGGCCGGATCCGGATATTGCAGGGGGCTCGTTCTCTTTGTTGCCGGGCGCCTACTGTGACCATCTAACGAGCTTCGCCGGTGACTTTGACAGTCCTCAGCAGACGAAGCTCTCGGCCTGGATCGCCAAGGGAGCCAGCGCCTCACACGGGACTATCGAAGAACCCTGCCCGGCCGCGGGAAAATTCCCACATCCGCGCGTGATCGCCGACTACTTCCAAGGGCTTTCAATCGGCGAATCGATCTATCGAAGCCTCGGCTACCTGCCCTTCCAATCGCTGGTCTATGGAGATCCCCTGACCAATCCCTTCGCGACGCCTCCCCAAGTCGCCGTGGTTGACCTGCCCCCGAATGGAGCGTCTGGGATCTTGACGCTCGATGTGGACGCGTCCGCCCAAGCCGTGGATGCCTCCATCGCCCGGCTCGAACTCTACGTGGACGGTCGGCTTGAAGGCGTCGCCCCTCCCGCTGCCGTGCTCACGCTCGGCACCTGGCAACTGGCGGATGGGCCGCACGAGTTACGTGTCGTCGCCGTCGACGACACTGCTGCCGCTCACCGTGGAAGGTGGTGCGGGTGGCTCACCACGAACAACTACGGTAAGACTGTGCAGCTGGAATGCACCACCCCGGCAATTGATCTAAACACCGTCGCAGAGTTATGCTTCTCCGCGACCGGCGGATCAATCCGCCAGGTAACAATCGTCCACAACGGACGAATCATCGCGACCAGCCGCGCGTCTTCCGGGCGCGTGCATGTGCAAGGTGACGTGTTTGGACCCGGTACTGTGCAAGTGCAGGCCGACGTGGAATTCACCGACCGGAGCCACGCGGTTAGCGCGCCGGTGACAATTCAAGTCGATCGCGGCGGCGCTTGCTGTCGAACCGATGGCACTTGTCAGGCACACTCCCAAACGGTGTGCGAACAGAAGTTGGGGGGCTCTTACGGTGGTGACGGCTCGTCATGTTCGACGCAGAATTGTGCGACCTGTCAGACGGGCGATTTCGATGCCAGTGGCGACGTTGATCTGGCCGACTTTGCGGACCTTCAGAGTTGCCTGGCGGGCTCCAATGGGATTCCGGTAACGCCGTACCGTGGCAGCACGTCGGGCGAATCCTGCCTGTGTGCCTTCGATTTCTCGGGCGACGGCGTGCTCGACCAGGCGGACTTCGCTTCTTTTGTAAGCCAGTTGCGCGGACCTGTTGCGAAGAGTCAGCCTCCACGCGCGTATGCCTACGATATAGCGATTCAAGGGCGTGGTCCCCGAGTGATTGCCCTGCCCGCGGCGGATTTAAATGGGGACATAGTCAGCATGGAGATTGACGAACTTCCCGCTCAGGCGGTAATCGCCGGCACGGGATCGCAGCGCGTCCTTCAGGCCGATCCATTCGCCACGGGTGGTGATCAACTCGTGTTTCGCGCGATGGATTCGAACGGTGCTCTGGGCGTCGCCACCATTGGCATCCGCTATGAATTGCCCTGGTATATCGACGTTCACGTCGAAGGTCTCGGAGAGCCCAATGCTCTCATCCACGTTGATCCGCCCGATGTGCAAGGCCGCAGCCAGGTTAGGTTGCCGGCTGACCTGCGGTTTGGCACCATCGGAGACGTGCTGACGCTCACGGCTGAAGATCCGAACGGCGTTAGTCCGTTCGTTCACTGGATTGTTGATGGTAGTGTTCAACCGGTCGGTAGCGATGCCGTGTCGGTGCCACTGTCGACACCTCGCATCGCGATAGCGACATATCAGCCGAGGCGCATTCTGCAGGTCTGGTCTAACCGCCCGAACACGGTGATTTCGAATTTCACGCTCGACGTCAATGGCGAAGGTAGTGGTTCGACCCCCTTCGAACGAGTGTACGAAGCGTCTCAAGCCGATGTGTTGCTCAACGCACCAGGCAGTTCGGGCGGTAAACCATTCCATTGTTGGCGGATCGACGGTATCGACCAGGCTGTAGGCTCAACCTTGGTCTTCGTTCACTCGATGACCGACAATCACCGCGCCGTGGCGCTGTACAGCCAGATACCCGGCGACTTCGATGCCGATTTCGACTTCGATATGAAGGATCTCGCTGCCTTCCAATGCTGCTACAGCGGCCCGAACTCCGCGCCGGGATTCGAGCCCCCTTCCCCGGAGTGTCTCGCCGTCTTCGACGTCGACGGTGCGGACGGCGATATCGATAGCACCGATTGGGAAATGCTCCATTCCGAGCACGTCACCGGGCCCTTGTAACCGTTCGTAAAAGATTGACCCACCTTTGAGCTCCAGATTAGCGGGGGCCCGCTCGGCACCTAGCGGGTACGCCTCCCGGGTTATGAGCGGATTCTGCCCGTTAACGTAAATCCTGCTCACGCCCGTAATTACCGCTGTTGACTGGCTTTAGGGGATTTTCCCTTGTGCCCCAAGCATAGTCATTTTCACCATGTTTGTCGCCGGAGCGGGCACAAAAACGGGCACAATTTCTGGGTCGGTAGGGCGTGACTGCAGCTCATCCGGAGTGTCGTATTCGCGCGGTAGGAGAGTCCGTGATAGTGCTCGCGCGCATCGACAGTAGGGGAGTGGCGGCGGGGCTGTCGCCGCTCTGCGAGTGGGGGTCCAAAATGTCGGGCCGTTCTCAGTTCCGTCGTTTCAACGGTTCATGTCCGAGGGGCACATGTCATGCTGCGTTGGTTCTACGTCGCTCTTCACCTCCCCGCTGAAGCGGGCGCTGCACGTCGGGACGCCCGCATCCGGTTCGTCAAGGCCCAAGTCGATATACTCCGCTGCAAGCTCGGTGGCAACCGTGTTATTCCGAGCCCGGATGATCGCGCCCGCCTGTTGCCGATCGGCCGATAGCTCGACCACGACGTGGCCGACGCGGTCGTCGTCAGACCGAAGACGCATCAGCCGGACCATCGGAAGACTCCGCATTTGATGACATGCCAGAAGTCGAGAGTTTCCGCTGCCCGTGGTTTCTGGGCGGGCCGCCGCGGCATTACTACCGCGACGCGGCTTGGAATCTCGCGGTTCCCCGCAGTACGATTTTTTGCGCAACCGTTCATGATCTCGCCGCGCGTCCAGAGCGCTGCGCGAACTCGTCACTCGGCCGAGCGCCTCGCAAGTCCTTGGATCGAATCACTCAAGATCACCTTCACGCGGATCACCCAAGGGACCTCGACATTTTGGACCAGCGCTGGTGGATCTGCGCGCGGAAGAAGATGCAGCCAATGTGACGTCGCAGTCGGGATCGCAATCGCCTGCGTCGGGCAGGGAAAAGAGTCATGCTTCACGATATCCGAGGCTGTTTTGGCTTCGTTTCAGCGAGCCGGCGCGGTAGAATCTGGAGTCATCGGCCGCTGAAGCCAGCTCGCTGAACGATTCGGATCTGCCACCGTATGCTGCGACGCCGAAGTGCGAAGCATCGGTTTGTCGGGAAAAGGATGGCAGGAACGGTGGATTCAGGCATAGCCATACCACGGACTAGCTTCGAGCACTACGGAAAGCCATTGTTGGCTCGAACCGGGACTGCATGCCCGGTAAGGCGATATCTGCCGCTGCTTCGACCGAACACGGCGCTCAAGAGAATGCACATCCGTTCATTGGTTTCTTCACTGAGAGAACACGTCCTCAATCGGCCCCTCGGCCCTCGTTTCAGGAGAAGCCCCCATGAATACCACACCACCTTTCGGCAACGGACCAGGGCGGGGACCCGCCGCTGTGGTTGGCTTGCTCGTCGCCTTCCTGGCGCTGGGCGACGTAGAACCGACGTCGGCACAGGTGACCGGAACGAATGGTCTCGGATTCGATTCTGCCGAGCTTGGTTCGCTCGTCGACCAAACAGCCCGCAGGATCCCCAAACAGGCTCCAAACCCTCCGTCGCTCGTGCTCAACGTCGAAGTTGGCGAAACGCCGCTGGAGACGCCGGTTGATCCTGTGGATGTAGAGCAGTTACTCGCAGAAGATCGCAATCGTACCGACGCAGACAAGGTGCTTCGCTACAGCGTCGGGCGAGATGTTCTGCTGAATCCCTCCAATGAAGGGCGCTGGTACGATGTTCCCGGCCGTGGCCGTCTTTGGGTTGCCGATGTGGCCGCGCCGGGTGCCATGGGACTCCGGCTGCACTTCGCGGATGTCAATCTGCCACCGGGCGCAGAGGTCTTCGTCTATCCCCTTGCGGAACCCGTGCGCCTGATCGGGCCTTACCGGGGACATGGTCACCGTGGTGCGGGCGAATTCTGGACGGCGACTTTGTACGCCGACCATCTCCGCGTGGAGTACTTCGTTCCCCTTGGCGTCGGCGATGCGGCCGCGCGGACCGGATTCGTCATCGACGCGCTCCAACATGTCTACCGAGACCCGCGCGGTGGCGAAGGGCGGGCTGATCCAGATCGGGCCTGTCGCGACGATGTGACCTGTTACCCTTCCTGGGCGGGCACCGCCAACGCCGTGGCCCGCGTCGGCTATGTGAGCGGCAGCCAGGGTTATGTCTGCACCGGGACACTGCTCAATAGCCAGGCCGTGGACTTCACTCCGTATTTTCTGACCGCCGACCATTGCATTAATGATGCCGCCGAGGCCTTGAGCGCCGAGTTGTACTGGTTCTACCAGACCGATCAGTGCAACGGCACCGCGCCGGCGCTGGGCGACGTGCTGCGGTCGGACGACTGCACATTGCTTGCCCACGGCTCGTCGACGGATTTCTCCCTGCTCATGGTGGAAGGCGAACTTCCAAGCGGTCTCACTTGGGCGGGCTGGACGAGTGGATCAATCTCTGACGGGACCGGCGCGACCGGAATCCACCATCCGGCCGGCAGTTGGAAGCGAATCTCCTTCGGGGCGAAGTCGTCGACCACATCCACCCATCATTGGATCGACTGGAGCGACGGGGGCACAGAGGGTGGTTCTTCCGGATCGGGGATTTTCACCAACACGGGCGAGTATCTCTTCGGACAACTCAGCGGCAACGTTCCCGATTGCTATTACCAGGACAACTATGGTGCGTTTTCCGTCTCATACCCGAGTATGTCATCTTTCCTGGCGGGTGGAAGTGACGACGCCCTCGAGGACAACGATTCCTGTGCATCGGCCCGCACCGTTGGAGCCGGCCTCTGGACGGACCTCGTCGTAAAGTCAGTCGATGAGGACTGGTACAACATCAGCATTCCGGCCGGCAAGGCGCTTAAGGTCGACCTGACCTTCCTGGACGCCTACGGCGACATTGACGTCAGGCTCTATGATGTGTGTGGCGGTACGGTCATAACGTCCGCAACCAGCAGCACGGACAACGAATCGCTATCGTTCACCAACACTGGAGCCACGGCCGTTTATCGCCTCCGGGTTTACCTTTACTCGGACACCCGTAACGAATATGACATGACTATCGAGATCGTTGATCGTTGCTTCACGCCTCCGGACTACGACGCGGTGATCGTGCCCGAGTGCAACTGGCAGACCACCGGCCTGGAGACCATCGGTATCGAGGGTTGCCGAATCTACACGATGTACTTGTACGCCGACCGGTTTTACGATTTCAGCTTGTGCGATAACGACGGTGTCGGCGCGTACGCGAATTCCGGCGACGGCGACCTAACCATGTACAGTGATGTCGGCACGCAACTATGGTACATCGATGGGTCATCAAGCTGTGGATATGACGCATCGACGCTGAGCACGGTATATCAGGCGTGGTCTCCGCCGTACTTCGGATACTATTACCTCAAGGTAAGCGAGTACTACGACGACGGCATGACGTACGTCCTTGCCCACAAGTACAGCCCACCCGATCCGTGCTCCAATCCGTTTCCGATGTTTGATGGTACCCCTTACGCCGGGACGCTCGAGTCCTGCGGGCTCTGGAGCGACTACAGCGATTGCGCCTGGTCCGAGCCGGGAGAGGAAAGGGCCTACACGTTCACGACCTCCATTGCCGGGACGTACACGATCACTGCGGGGCAGACGGCGGGCGATCCCGATTTCTTCTTGATGAGCGCATGCGATCCGGCGAGCACCAACATCATCGGTACGTGTTGGAATGCCGGTGTCCAGAGCGTGTCCCTTGCGGCAGCGACGACCTATTACCTCATCGTCGACAATTACCTTAGTGGGGCAACGTCGGAGTACACGTTGCGTATCGATTTCCCGCCATCCGATCCGCCAGACCCGGTGGTCTCATCGTATGATTGCGGCAGCACGCTGCTGACGCGATCCGGCTCACCGTCGGCCAACGTGACCTGGTACTGGCAGGGGACGACTTGCGGAACGAGCACATCGCTGGGCTCAGGGCCGACGTACAACGCGACGATGGCCGGCACGTACTACATCCGCGCCCAGCACGACCTGACCGGCGAATGGTCGGCTGGCTGCGGCAGCGTGCCAGCAGTCGTCTATCCGATTCCCTCAACGCCGTCGAACGCGATGGCCAATCCGTCGACGATTTGCGCGGGTGCCTCGTCAACGCTGAGCGCAACGGTCGACGGAGGGGTGATCGACTGGTACGACGGGTCTTGCGGAGAAGGATATGTTGGAACTGGCTTCTCGATCGGTGTCGGTCCCGGGACGACAAGAACGTATTACGCGCGAACGCGGGACATGACCAGCGGTTGCGAGAGCCCAGACTGCGCCACGGTGACGGTGGGGGTGATCGCTGAAGGTGACCGATGTGGTGATTCGACGGACACGGATTGCGACAATCCCGACAGATGCCTCGCAGGCATTTGCGCGGACTACCTCGAACCACTGGGCACCGTGTGTACGGATGACGGGAACGTCTGCACGGACAGCGAGTGTGACGGCCTTGGCAACTGCCTAGCCTACAATAACAGCAATCCATGCGATGATGGTCTCTTCTGTAACGGTCTCGACACCTGCGCTGCCGGACATTGCGTTCAGCACGCCGGCGACCCATGCGTCCCCAGCGCCTGGTGTGAAGAGGGTGGCGACCAGTGCATCGCCTACGGCAACGGCGACTTCGAGCCGGACGGTGACGTGGATCTGCGCGACTTCGCCCGTTTCCAGTGTTGCTTCGACGATTCGGCCTTGGGCGGTTGCGAGCCAGCCAACATGAGTGGCGACGAATTAGTCGACTTGGCGGACTTCGCCCTGTTTGCCGACCAGATCTCGGGTCCTTAGGTTGGAATCACGAGCCGTACGACGGGCGTTTCGCGCGGGTCCACGAGAGCAGGTTCAGTATGTCGGTACGCTGGCCTTTGCCTTTCGAGAGCTGCGGAGGAGATGGTGCGCCGCCTGTATCGAGCCGCGCGACGGAACTCGCCCTTGTCGTCTCTCACCCAGAACCGGCCACTGATTATCACTTGAAAACCGGCCATTTTGAGGAGGCGTTGCTTCGGGGTGTCGCCCCTTTCGATCCATGGTGGATCGGAGGAGGTGGGTATGGCGAACCGGCTCAAAATGGCGCAAGTCCACGCAATACATGTGCTTGGCGAGCCGAAGTGATCGCAGCGGCGGATTGCCCGGGAACTGGGCATTCACTGCGAGACGGTGGGTCGTTACCTGCGGCTGGCGCGGGAAGGGTCGCTGCCGGACGCGACCGGCGGCCCGTAGACGATTGGAACGACGGTCGACGAACCGCATTCCGGGCACCGCGGCGGCTTATCCTTGCTGTGTGACATGACTGGCCCTCTCGTCGACGGTCCGGAACCCCGATTTTAGCCAATTGACCTTCTTTATACGGAGAAATCTCCATGACCACCATCACCGCGCCTGCTCCGCAGGCCAACCCGGCTTCCGCCAACGGCGAGAAGCCCATCAACCTGTTCCAGCTCGGCTGTTTGTTCGTCATCCGCACGAGCTACTGGTCATGCCGGATCAGCAACGAAACGACGGAATTCAACCTGTCGGCCGGCGAGATCGAGAGCCGGGCCATCGCCAGCTTCGGCTCCAAAGACCTGATCGATCCCGAAAAGACCCGCAAGCTGTTCCAAGCCATCGAGAAGAAGGCCCGCCACGTCCTCGAAAAGCACTCCCGGCCATTCGCTGCGGCCAACGCCCATTTCGTGCCCTGGAGCCACGTGCCGACCGTCGTCGAGCAGCTGCAGGCGCTCAAGGCCGAGTTCGACGCCGCCGTCCAGCAGTTCCTCGACGAGTACCCGAGCCTGCGGGCGGCGTGGCAGGCCGAGCACCCGGACATCCCCGACGCGTGCTATCCGCTGCCCATGGCCCTGCCCGGCAAATTCGCGTTCAACTGGCACGCCTTCAAGGTCACCGGCGCGCCGGAGCTGACCGCCGTCGAGGACATCGAGATGGAGCTGGAGCAGCGCCGCGTCCGCGCCGAGCAGGTCCAGCTGATGGAGGCCGGCCTGCGCCGCGAGTGCCAGGAGTTCGTCGCGGAGTACATCCTGTCGTTCCGACGGGAGGTGGCCGAGTTCTGCGATCAGGTGATCACCGCCAAGGGCCAGGTGCACGGCAAGACGCTGAACAGCATCCGCGACCGCATCGACCGGTTTCACGCCATGAACGTGTTCGGCGATGCCGACGCGGCGTCCAAGCTGGCCCAGCTCAAGCAGCAGATCGCCGGGCTGACCGGCCAGGACCTCGCTCAGCAGCCGGACGTGGTCGCCAGGCTCAACGCCGCCTGCCAGGCGATCAAGAACACGGTGCTCGATCCGGCCAACGTCAGCAAGCTGACCGGGCGGCTTAAGCGGCGGGTGGTGCTTGATTGAATCAGATTCCAGGACAATCTGAATGGCTAAACACCGACCTTCTGCCGACC
>JBECKQ010000225.1:0-3475 GCA_040235375.1 Phycisphaerae bacterium
CGGGGGCTGTTGGTGCCGATGCGGGCGCCGGGCGGCAGCGTTTCGAGGGTGGCCGGCTCGCGTGTCAGCAGGACATCGTGGACGATTTCGCGCGGGGGCGTCGCGGCGATGGCGAGACCGGCGGTCTCGGCCGTTTGCAGGTCCTTGAACGAATGGACGGCGAAGTCGACCCGGCGCTCGAGCAGAGCGTTCTCGAGGGCGCTGACGAACGCGCCCGCGGGCCAGTCGCCGCCGAAGTCGGCCTTCGACACGTCACCGTGGGTCTGAATGATGACGCGCTCGATCTCGAGGGCAGGATGAGCGGCGCGAAGCCGCTCGCAGACCCAGTCGGTCTGCCAGAGGGCGAGGTCGCTGCCACGTGTGCCGACGCGTAGTTTCATGATAATCGTATTGCCTTCAAGCTGTCGCGGGCGGCGGAGATAATGGCGTCGATGTCCGCGTCGCCGTGGGCCGCGGAGACGAACATGGCTTCGTAGCCGGAAGGCGGCAGCCACACGCCGTGGTCCAGCATCTCGCGGAAGAAGCGAGCGTACAGCGGATGGTCCGCCGCCTGCGCGTCCGCGAAGTTACGGACGGGCTCCGCGCGAAACGCGAAGCCCAACATGCCGCCGAGCGCCCCGCCGGCAAGCGGCACATCCGCTGCGGCGGCGGCATTCTTCAACCCGTCAACCAGTCGCGTGCCTTTCTGTTCGAGGCTCTTGTAGAAGATCTGCTGCCGGCAGATGCGCAGCGTCTCGATACCGGCGGTCATGCCGAGCGGATTGCCGCTGAGCGTGCCGGCCTGGTAGGCCGGTCCGAGCGGGCTGAGGTTCGACATCAACTCGCGGCTCCCGCCGTACGCGGCAACCGGCATGCCTCCGCCGATCACCTTGCCGAGACAGGTGATGTCCGGCCGAACGTTGCACAGATTCTGGTAGCCGCCCCAGGCGACGCGGAAACCGGTCATGACTTCGTCGAAGGCCAGCAGGCTGCCGTGGCGGTCGCAAAGTTGTCGCAGGCCGGCGAGGAAGCCGTCGTCCGGCAGGACGAAGCCCATGTTGCCGGCCACGGGCTCGACCATGACCGCGGCCACGTCGGAACCGTGCTCGTTCATGATGCGCTCGACGGCGTCGAGATCGTTGTAAGGCGCGAGCAAGGTGAGCGCGGCGAACGCGGCAGGCACGCCTGCCGAGTCGGGCACGCCGAACGTGGCCGCGCCGGAGCCGGCCGCCACGAGCAGCGCATCGACGTGGCCGTGATAACAGCCAAGAAACTTGACGATCTTGTTACGGTTCGTGGCGGCGCGGGCGAGTCGCATGGCGCTCATGCAGGCCTCGGTGCCGCTGTTGACGAATCGCACCATGTCCACGCTCGGCAGCGCGGAGCAAACCAGCTCGGCCAGGTCGGCTTCGAGAGCACAGCAGGCGCCGAAGCTCAAACCGCGGCTTGCGGCACGCTGGACGGCCTCGACGACCTGTGGATGGGCGTGGCCGACGATGGCCGGCCCCCACGTGCCGACGAGGTCGACGTAGCGATTGCCATCCACGTCGTGCACATGGGCGCCTTCAACGCGATCGACAAATACAGGCCTCCCCCCTACCGCGCGGAAGGCACGGACGGGGCTGTTGACGCCGCCCACGAGCGTTCGGCAGGCCCGCTCGTAGAGTTCGGCGGATCGGACGTGGGACAACCGACTTTCAGCCATTCTGCGTTCCCCGGAAAATCACGGTTGGCGAGGGTGAGCACGTCGTTTTCGGCTAGTCTAGCCGGGTACGGTGGTGACGCAAACGGTGAGGGCCGGCGGCGAAAATGGTAGAGGCGGCAGTCTGCCGACAAATCCCAGACATCGACAGGAACGGGCCCGGTAACAAAGGTCGCTCGTGGCGGCGAGAATTGCGGCGAGCGTTGATTGATGTTCGACGCCGGCGCAACTACCCTCCGGCGAGCCAATGAGAGAGAGGAGAGGAGCGTGCCGCAGGGCCGACGGCCGTCACGCCAAGCGCAAAAACGCGCTTCCTTTTGACTTGTCTTGAAGCTTCGGGTCCGCGCGATTCGGGGGCTGATATCGTCCGCCAGCCGATCGCGAGGACAGCCGTGTGTGCCGTGGGGGACTGCAAGAGCAACGCGCGGTCCGGGCCGGGATTCATTGGGGCAATCCAGGAGAGAGGGAGATGATTCGTCCGCAAGCCGCATTTGGCGTTATCGCCGCGACCGTATTCGCGTTTGCCGGCCACGTCGCGGTCGGGCAGAGCTTCACGAAGAGCACGTTGCAGGGGGCGAGTTCGCAGAACCCGACCTCGCTCCAGTTCGGTCCCGACGGGCGGTTGTACGTCGCTCAGCAGAACGGGCTGATCAAGGTCTACACCGTCGTCCGCAACGGGCAGGACGACTACACGGTCACCGCAACCGAGACCATCACGCGCATTCAATCCATCCCCAATCACGATGACGACGGCACGCTCAACACCTCCGAGACCGATCGGCAGGTCACCGGGCTGCTGGTGGTGGGTACCGGTGCGAACCCCGTGCTTTACGTGAGCTCGTCCGATCCGCGGATCGCGGTCGGCAGCGACTCGGGCCTGGACACCAACTCGGGAATCATCACGCGGCTCACGTGGAACGGATCTTCCTGGGATCAGCTCGACGTGGTGCGCGGCCTGCCGCGCAGCGAGGAGAACCACTCGTCCAACGGCATGGTGCTCGACGAGGCGGACAACATCCTCTACGTCGGCCAGGGCGGCAACACCAACATGGGCGCGCCGGGCAACAACTTCGGCTTCCTGCCGGAGTATGCGTTGTCGGCGGCTATCCTGTCGGTTGATCTGGACGCCATCGGCGAGACGACATACGACATTCCGACGCTGGACGATCCCAGCCGGTCGAACGTCGGGGCGACCAGCGTGGACGTGGGCGACCCGTTCGGCGGCAACAACGGAGCGAACCAGGCGATCATCGCAGTCGGTGGGCCGGTGCAGGTTTACGCGCCGGGGTTTCGCAACCCGTACGACGTGGTCATCACCCAGGCCGGACGGATGTACGCGATCGACAATGGATCGAACGGCGGCTGGGGCGGGCCGCCGATCGGCGAAGGGCCGGCCGGCACGTGCACGAACGCCAACAACGACTCCGGCAGCCTGACGGACGAGGACAACCTGCACCTGATCACCGGGCCGGGCTACTACGCCGGGCATCCCAACCCGACGCGGGCCAACACCGCGAACACTTTCAACGGCCAGTCGCCGGTGCCGAGCGGAAATGCGGTCGAGTGCGACTATCGCAAGCCGGGTCTGCCGCTGGGCAGCGGCGGCGACGGCGACCTGGCGATCTGGGACACGTCGGTGAATGGCCTGGCGGAGTACACGGCGTCGAACTTCAGCGGGGCAATGCAGGGCGACCTGCTCGCGTGCGGCTGGGGCACGAGCGAAATCTACCGGATTCAGTTCAACGCGGCCGGCGACGCCGTAACGAGCAACACGGCGATCTTTACGGCGGTGGG
>JBECKQ010000273.1:0-27419 GCA_040235375.1 Phycisphaerae bacterium
CCGGTGCCATCCAGATCAATGCAGGTGCAGTCGCCGACCGGCAGTTGGCCGTAGCAGACCTGCATCAGGGCGTAGTCCGCCAGGTCAACGTCGTCGTCGCCGTCGCAGTCGGCGCTCGTGGCCGGCCTGGCGGCGATGTTGCAGAGTTCGTGTGACCCGGCGCTGGCTGACGTCCCCCAGGTGGTGAGCTCGGTCACGCCGACCTGCGTGGATTCGAACAAATACTCCGACGCGAGCAACTGTTCGGCGCTGCCGTCCGGCTGAACGAACACGCTGTACGAGTGCGCCGGCACGTCGATGATAAGCTGGAACGTATATTGCTCCCCGGCCGAATAGGCTACGACCGTGTCAGCCTCATAGTGGTCGCCGTTGCGGGCGTCAATCACGCCGCTGTCGTTGAACCGGACGAGCGCCGCGTAATCGGACGGCGCAGTTCCCGCATCTTCCGCCAGGCCGATGATGCCGTTCATGTTGTCGTCGTTGGGCGAGGCCTCGAACTCGACGAGCAGCAAGCCGTCGGCAGCCGGAAACAGGCCGCTGCGCCACGTCGGCAGACTTGTGAGGCAGTCGCCGCGGTCGCCGAAGCGCAAGGCGCGCTCGATCGCCACGAGCAGGTAGTAATCCCCCCAGATCAGCGAGGCGTCGACTCCCTGGTTGTAGTTCTTGTTGTACGTGCCGTGCAGCAGCGTTCCCTCGCTCTCGACACCGTTGGACAGGTACGCGTCCGTGCACAGCGATTTCAGGATGTTCCGGCCGGCCGTGCGGTATCGCTCCTGATCGACGGGGTCCGTGACGAACGTGCTCAGTTCGAGCAAGCCGGCCGCCGTAATTGCCGCCGCGGAGCTGTCTTTCTCCTGGTCCGGCCCGGGGGCGTCGAAGTCCCACGGCGGCACGTAGTCCGCCGGCACGTGGTCGATGTAGTAATCGGCCAACTGCTGCGCCGCGGCGAGAAACTGCGCGCCGCCCGCCTCGCGGTAGACCATGGTGAATCCGTAAATGCCCCACGCCTGTCCGCGCGACCACGTCGAGTCGACCGAGTAGCCGTTGAACGTTCCCTTGCGCAGCACGTCGCCGGTGGCGATATCGTAGAAGACCTCCTGGAACGTGCTGCCGTCCGGGCGGATGAGATCGTCGATCGTGTGATTCGCGTGGCTGACCGCCATGTCGTGCCACGCCTGCTGCCCGCCATGCCTCGCCGCCCACAGCAGGATTTCGAGATTCATCATGCCGTCGATGATCACCCGGTATTCACCGGTTGGTGCGTTTCCCGACGCCCGGATACAGCCGACGGTTGCGTTATAGCGCTGCGACAGCGAATTCGCGGCCGTCAGGATCACGTTTCGATAGTCCGGCCGGCTGGTCAGCCGATAGCCTTCGCCGTAGCTGCAGAAGATCATGAAGCCGACGTCCTGATGAGCGGTCAGGTACTGCTGGTCCTCAAGCCCCTCGGTCCACGGCTCGGCGGCGATCCGCCACGTCGTGTTGCCCGTGGTCGCGTAGCAGCGCCACAGGGCGCCGGGAAAGAAACCGCTGGTCCAGTTGCTCGGGCCGGTGGTGTACCACTGACCAACCGAATCCGTGTTCAGCGGATAGCCGGCCGGGTCGATGTCGAGCTGCAGGTACGCCCGCGGGAGCGCGGAATCCATCGCGGCCTCGAGGACGTGGTCGCCCGTGAGGATTTCGATCCCCATGACCGTCGGGTTCGCAGACGCGTGGGCGAAGTCGATATCGAGGTTCGCGTCCGGCCCGACCGTGACGATGAACCACTTCATTATGGCCGTGTTGAAGCCGGCCTCCGCATAGAAGTCGAGGTCATCAATCATCAGGGTACCTTCGATCGACACGTCGAAATATCGCTGACCCGGGCCGGTGACGCCGGGGAAGTTCTCCGCGAAAAACAGCCGTACGAGCACCTCCTCGCCGGCGGGAACGGGAAAGTCCCAGGACATCTCCGACGCGGCGAACGGATCCCAGCGCTCCGTCTGAAACAGCTCGGACGGAACCTCCGGCGGAATCAGCGTGCCAAGCGTGACCGGTGACGCAGTCAAGCCGGCCGTGCTGCCGGATGCCGCGTAGTTGGAGTACGGCGAGGGGGTTGTCGAGCTGTCTTCCGCCCAGTCGGGCGCCGAGGCGTCCGCGGCGGGCAGCGACGGTCCACCGCAATTCACGCGATAGAGCACGGTGACATCCCGGAGCGCATCCTGTCCGATCGCTGTCGGACGGTGAACGCGTGCCGAATCGATCCGGGTTGACGGCGGAGCGGCGAGGCTGGCGAGAATCGTTCCGGCAGCGAGTATGTTCACGATCATGGCCCTGTCCCCCGATCGACAGGATTCGCGGAGGTGCCGATCACGCGCCGTTTGCGCAACAGGCGTTCAAGCATGTTGGCCCGCGACTTTCTCGCGAGGCCGGACCCGATGCTTACAATCCGGCCTCAAGCAGCCGGCAACGTAATGTATCGCTGCCGGCGTCGTCGGAACAAGTGAATTCCCCGATTGCCGGTTCAAGCGTGATGGAACGCGTCGGATGACTCCGCGGTCAGCCCTACACTCGCCGGATATCTTGGCGAGCCGGCCGTGGACGGCTATTGTCCAGAGGTGAACAGGAGGGGGGCGGGCTATGTCCGGAAGTACGGGCGGCCGCGCCCGGGATTGTGCGAAGCGTCTCGATCAAGACGGAGATTGCCATGTTGAAAACCGCCGGATATGCAGCCACCAGCGCGACCAGTCCGCTCGGCCCGTTCGATTTCGATCGGCGGGAGCCGCTGGCGTCAGATGTGCTTATCGAAATCCTCTATTGCGGTGTGTGCCATTCCGACCTGCACACCGCTCGCAACGAATGGCACGGAACCGAGTACCCGGTCGTGCCGGGTCACGAGATCGTCGGACGGGTGCGGAAGGTGGGCAGCGCGGTCAAGCGCTTCAAACCGGGCGATGCGGCGGCCGTCGGTTGCCTCGTGGATTCCTGCCGCAAATGCGCGGCGTGTGAAGAAGGCCTCGAGCAGTTCTGCGACGGCGGCATCGTATTCACATTCAACAGCCCGGACCCGCACACCGGAAAAATGACTTACGGCGGTTACTCGACGCAGATCGTCGTCGACGAGCGGTTCGTGCTGCGCCTGCCGGCCAACCTGGACATGGCCAGCGCCGCCCCGCTGCTGTGCGCCGGTATCACGACTTATTCGCCGCTGCGGCACTGGGGCGCGGCCAATGGCAAGAAGGTCGGCATCGTCGGGCTCGGCGGGCTCGGGCACATGGGCGTGAAGTTCGCGCATACCCTCGGAGCGCACACCGTCGTGTTCACCACGTCGCCCGGCAAGGCCGACGACGCCAGGCGGCTCGGGGCCGACGAAGTCGTGATCTCCAAAGACGAAGGCGACATGCGCCGGCAGGTGAACAGCTTCGATATCATTCTGAATACCGTGGCGGCGCCGCACAATCTTGATGCATACATCGAGTTGCTGCGCCGCGACGGCACGATGTGCCTGGTCGGCGCGCCGGAGCATCCGCATCCGTCGCCCTCCGTCATGAATCTCATTTCCAAGCGTCGCAGCATTGCCGGTTCGCTCATCGGCGGCATCGCCGAGACGCAGGAGATGCTCGACTTCTGCGGCGAGCGCAACATCACGTGCGACATCGAGATGATCGCGATGCAGGGGATCAACGAGGCGTACGAACGGATGCTGCGCAGCGACGTGAAGTATCGATTCGTCATCGACCTGGCGTCGCTGAAAGATTGAACGACGGCACGCCTGGGCCTGATCAGAGGCGAGGGGCGCAAGCCCCGACCAGTGCCACGATGTGGCACTTAACCTGGCGCGTCAACGGATCGGCGGCAGCAGCCGGCGGCGAATGTAATTACTGTAGATCGCTCCGACGGGGTTGTGCGCCAGGACGCGATCCTTCACGATCAGTGTCGTAACCGGGGCGCGCGAGATCATGTTGAAGATCGCGTCGTGCCCGACGCACAGGCCGCAAATGACGTTCAGGTCGGTATCCGCCTCGTTGAGCAGCGTGGCCTGACCGGCCGGATTGCACATCGTTTCATGCGCTCTGTCCGGCACGATCTGCTCCAGACCCATGGAACGTTTGTCGGTTCCGCAGACCTTGCAGCACACGCTGACGACATCGAACTCGCGCTCGAGAATCTGGGCGATAACGTGGGCCTCATCCGCCAGTCCGACGCAGAATGCCAGGCCGATCCGCTTGAAGTTGAGCTCGTGGGCAAAGAGCATGATCTCGCGGATGCGCGGCTCCTTGCAGTAGTGGCGGGCCTCTATCGCCGCCGCGGCCTTGTGCAGCCGGGCCACGCCCTGGATGTTGTAGAGCACCCGCAGGCGATCAGCTTCGTTCAGGCAGTCCTTGCCGGCGATGCATTCTCGCGTTCCGCACGCTGCACAGCGGAGAGTTCTATTTTGTATCATCAGTCACTTCCTCCAGCGGCAGGCGAAGGCGAAACAGGACCGCGGGGCCGATCGGCTATGGGCGGCCGTAGCGGTCGACGTGGAAAATGTTGGCGGGCCTTTTGCGATCCGCCTCCTTCACGGGGAAATTCAGCTCCGGCGAGGCCGGATAGCCCAGCGGCGTCATGGCGATCACGCGCACCGACGGCGGAACGCCAACGAGCCGCTTGACGTGCTGCTCGTCGAACGCGCCGATCAGGCACGTGCCCAGGCCCTCCGCGGCGGCCACGAGCATCAGGTGCGTCATGGCGATGGCCACGTCGATGTCCACGCTGTTGATCGAGCCGGCCATGAACTTGTACGCCTCGTCGGGCAGGCCGCAGCCGACGACGATGATCGGCGCCTCGGCCATCCACAACTGTTCGTTCGACATCCGCGCCAACTGTCGCCGTGTTTCGAGATCCGAGACAAAGATGAATCGCCAAGGCTGGTAGTTGCATGCCGAGGGAGCGAATCGCAGCGCCTGTTTGCATCGATCGAGGATGTCGGCGGGGATCGGCTTGTTCGCGTAGGCCCGGACGCTGCGACGAATCATGATGGCCTCGAGAACGTCCATGACACGGCCCTCCGCAATCCGGCCATAAGTCAGATTACCGCTCTTGTGGCCGACTAGTCAACAAATAAGCGATTGCAGGCATCGGTGTTGGGTCCATGCCGCAACTTGACCGCGAACCACGGGGGCGCCACGCTCTTGATGGTCGAGGTTGGAGAGCTGTCATGTGCGGGCGATTTACGCTGACATCGAGCGAAGAGCAGATCAGCGCCATTCTGCCGGGCATTATGTTTCATGACCCGATCGTGCCGCGCTACAACGTCGCGCCGACGCAACCGATAGCGGCGATTGCCAACGACGGGTCGAACGAGGTCCGGCAGCTTCGATGGGGGTTGATCCCGTCGTGGGCGAAGGATGCGTCGATCGGCAGTCGCATGATCAACGCGCGAGCCGAGTCGGTGGCCGACAAACCGTCGTACCGAACACCGCTGCGGAAGCGACGGTGTTTGATCCTGGCCGACGGCTTCTACGAATGGAAGAAACTGCCGAAGGGTAAAGGCAAGACGCCCATGTACGTGCGGCTGCGCAGTGGCCGGCCGTTTGCGTTTGCCGGGCTCTGGGACCGGTGGCGCAGCCCGGACGGCGAGGACGTGCCCAGCGCGACGATCATCACGACGGATGCCAACGAACTGCTGGCCGACGTGCACGACCGAATGCCGGTGATCCTTGCGCCCGATGCGTACGACCTGTGGCTTTCGCCGCGGGAGCCGGTGGTCGAGGAGCTGCTCGGCTGCCTGAAGCCTTATCCGTCCGACGAGATGGAGATGTACGCGGTTTCGACGATGGTCAACAAGTCGACGGCTGACGAGCCGGCGTGCATCGAGCCGGTGAGCGAATAGGGGCGGCTCAGCGGCGGCGGTCGATCTGGTAGAACTGCGGCCCGGAGCGTTTGGGGAGCGGGTCGTCGTCGGTGAGATTCAACTCCAGCTTGACCGCCTCCGACATGCGATCGCGCGTCCAGGGCGGGTCCCACACGAGCTCAACGACAGCGCCGGTCACACCCTCGACGGATTTCACTTTCGATTCGACCTGCTGCACGAGCATCCCCGCCACCGGGCAGCCCGGCGAGGTCAGCGTCATGCGGATGTGCACGTGGCCTTCGTCGCTGATCGACAGATCGTAGATCAGGCCGAGATCGTAGATGTTGACGGGAATCTCCGGATCGTGAACGGTGCGCAGCGCCTTGATGATCAGCCATTCCAACGGGTGCCTGTCGTCGCTTGGTGCAGTCACAGTCGTATGCCTTGTGCCTTGGACGGCACGCGCGAGCTCTCGCTTCGCTTTACTCCGTGCTGACGACGTCCTTGCGGTTCTCGATCGCCGCCTTCACGGTGTGCCAGGCGAGCGTGGCGCACTTGACGCGGGCGGGATACTTGCAGACGCCGGAAAAGACGGCCAGCTTGCCGAGCCCGCTGCCGGCCTCGCTCTCCTGCGTTTCGCCGGTGACCAGGCCGTGGAACCGGCTGAACAGCGCCTTCGCCTCGTCCAGCGTCTTGCCCTTCAGCGTCTCCGTCATCAGCGATGCGGACGCGGTGGAGATCGCGCAGCCGGAGCCTTCGAACTTCACTTCCTTGACGCGGTCGTTCTCGAGCTTGATGGTAACGGTCAGGTGGTCGCCGCAGAGGGGGTTGTAGCCCTCGGCCTTCAGATCGGGCGTGTCAAGGTGCCCGCGGTTGCGCGGATGTCGATTGTGATCCAGAATCACGGACTGGTATAGATCGTCGAGCGACGACATTATGCAAACACCTCGATAGCCTTTTTCACGGCATCCGCCAGCGCGTCAACGTCCTGCATCGTATTGTGGCACGCGAATGAGGCCCGCGCCGTCGCCGGGACACCGAAACGCTCCATCACCGGCTGGGCGCAATGGTGACCGGTGCGAACGGCGACACCCTCCTCGTCGAGAACTGTGCCCACGTCGTGCGGGTGGATACCCTCGACGACGAAGGACAGCACGGCCGCCTTCTTCGCCGCCGTGCCGATGATGCGCACCTTCGGCATCGCCGAGAGACGCTGCGTCGCGTAGTCGAGCAGGCGAGCCTCGTGCTCAGCGATCCGGTCCAGGCCGATCGAGTGGACGTACTCGATGGCCGCCCCGAGCCCGATCGCGCCGGCGATGTTCGGCGTGCCGGCCTCGTACCGGAACGGCAGGTCGTTGTAGGTCGTTTTCTCGAAGGTGACCGACTTGATCATCTCGCCGCCGCCCTGGTAGGGCGGCAGATCGGCGAGCACTTCAGTCGTGGCCCACAGAACGCCGATTCCCGTGGGGCCGTAAATCTTGTGTCCGGAGAGGACGTAGAAGTCGCAGCCGAGCTTCTTCACGTCGATCGGCTGATGCGGCGCCGCCTGGGCGCCGTCGACCAGCACACGAATGCCGCGCTCGCGGGCGAGCTCCGCGATCTCGCGAACGGGATTGACCGTGCCGAGCGCGTTGGACACGTGCGCGAGGGCGATCAGCCGCGTTCGCGGCCGCATCAGCTTCTCCAGCTCTTCGACGATGAGCTCGCCGCGATCGTTGATCGGCGCGACGCGCAGCCGCGCCCCCGTCTGCTGGCAGAGCATCTGCCAGGGGACGATGTTCGAGTGATGCTCCATCTGCGTAATCAGGATTTCGTCGTCCTCGCGGACGTTGGATCGACCGAAGGTCTGGGCGACGAGGTTGATCCCTTCCGTCGCGCCGCGGACGAAGATGATCTGCTCGTACGACTCGGCGCCGAGCAGCTTCTGCACGCGGAGTCGGGCGAGCTCGTGCGCCTGCGTGGCACGAATGCTCAACTGGTGTACGCCGCGATGGATATTGGCATTGTCCCGCTCGTAGTAGTGCGTGATCGCGTCGAGGACGCTGCGCGGTTTCTGCGTGGTGGCCGCGTTGTCGAGATACACCAGCGGCTTGCCGTTGACCCGCTGGTGCAGGCACGGGAACGCGGAGCGAATGCGCTCGACGTCGAGCGGCTCCTCGCCTTCCGCGTGAATGGCTTCCTCGACTTGTGCGGTCATGTGGTTCATGAATTATCTCTCAGCAGCTCGCCCTGCGGCAGTCGGACGAGCAGCATCTCTTCCAGGCGGGCGCGCATCGGCTCGAGCGCGATCTGGTCGGTGATCTCCCTGGCGAACGCCTGAACGAGCAGGCTTCGGGCGAGCTTGTCGCTCATGCCGCGCGAGCGGAGATAGAACAGGGCGTCGCGGTCGATCTGTCCGATGGTGGCGCCGTGCGTGCACTTGACGTCGTCGGCGAAAATCTCGAGCTGCGGTTTGCTCTCGACCTGTGCCTGATCGGAGAGCAGCAGGCTCATGTTCGTCTGCTTGGCGTCGGTCTTCTGCGCTCCCTTTTCCACGAAAATCCGGCCGGTGAAAACGCCGCGCGAAGCGCCGTTGAGAATGCCCTTGTAATACTCCCAACTGTTGCAGTGGGGGGCGGCGTGCTCGACCCGCAGGTGGTTGTCCACGTGCTGATGGCCGCCGATCATGTACAGGCCGTTGAGCGTGCAATCGCCGCCTTCGCCGGCCAGCACGACGTTCGCGTTGTTGCGAACAAGAGCGCCCCCCAGCGTGATCGTGTTCATGGTTACGGTGCTGCTGCGGGCGAGCTGAATCTGCGTCGTGTCCACGTGGAACGCGGCGTCGGAATCGCGCCCGAGCTTGTAGCAGTCCAGCACGGCATTATCGCCCGCGATCACCTCCGTGACCGAATTGGTGAAGTACCGCGCGTCGCCGATGCTCCCGTGCGATTCGACGATCGTCGCCTGGCTGTTCGGCTCGGCGACGATGAGGTTGCGCGGGTGGGCCTGGTGCGGCCCGTCGTTGTTGACGGAGACGAACAGCAGGTGAATCGCTTGCTCAACGACGCGGCCGGACCCGACGTGGACGAATGCGCCATCCTCGACGAAGGCCGTGTTCAGCGCCGTGAACGCGTTCTTTTCGTAGGATGCGTAGTGGCCGAGGTGCGCCTTGACGACGGGCACGTCCGTCCGAAACGCGGCCGCCAGGCCGCCCACCTGGACGCCTGTCGGCAGCTCGGGGCACGCGGACAGTTCCGGCGTGAACCGGCCGTTCACGAAAACCAGGGTCGTGCCGGCGCCCTCGAACGTGTACGGCTCAATCTGCTTCGCCGTCAGCTCGCTGCCCTTGAACCGAGGCAGGGAAAAATCGCTGTCGGCGATGGGCGACACATTCGTGAATCGCCAGTCCTCGTCGCGCGTGGTCGGAAAGCCCAGTTCGGCGAATCGCGCGGCCGCCGCCTTTCTCAAGGGAACGAGCCACGCGGGCCGCGCCGCGGCGCGCTGCCGTTCGAACTCTTCGAAGCGCTCCCGGTAGGCGTCGGTGTCTGCTCTCTTTTGCATGGTGGTCATCGCCATCCTCCCGTCACGGCGCCGCGGATGCAGCCGCCGTCTCGCGCGATCCGTAGCCCTTCTCCTCGAGCTCGAGGGCCAGCTCCTTGCCACCGGACTGGACGATTCGGCCGCTCATCAGCACGTGCACGAAGTCGGGCACGATGTAGTTGAGCAGGCGCTGATAGTGCGTGATGACGATAAACGACCGCTGCTTGTCGCGGAGCTTGTTCACGCCGTTGGCGACGATCTTTAACGCGTCGATGTCCAGCCCGGAGTCGGTCTCGTCTAGGATGGCGAGCTTCGGCTCGAGAACGGCCATCTGGAAAATCTCGTTGCGCTTCTTCTCTCCGCCGGAGAACCCCTCGTTCAGCCCGCGGTTCATCAGACGCTCGTCGAGCTCCACGAGGGCGGCCTTGTCCCTGATGAGCTCGAGGAAGTCGATGGCGTCGAGCTCTTCGAGTCCGTGGAACTTCCGGCGGGCGTTCAACGCTGCGCGAAGGAAATAGTTGGTGCTGACGCCCGGGATCTCCACCGGGTATTGGAAAGCCATGAACAGACCCTCGCAGGCCCGCTCGTCCGGCTCCATTTCCAGCAGATTCTTGCCCTCGTACCGCACTTCGCCGGCGGTCACTTCATAGGTGTCTCTCCCGGCGAGCACCTGCGCGAGCGTGCTCTTGCCCGAGCCGTTCGGTCCCATGATCGAGTGGACCTCGCCGGCGTTGACCGTTAAATCGATGCCGCGGAGGATATCCTGTCCGTCCACGGATGCGTGCAGATTGCGAATCTCGAGCATTGTCGTTTCTCTCTTGTCGCTAAACTCTCTGGCCTTCCCGTTAACCCACGCTTCCTTCCAGACTGACCTCGAGCAGCTTCTGGGCTTCGACGGCGAACTCCATGGGCAGCTCGCGGAAGACCTCCTTGCAGAATCCATTGACGATCATCGAGACGGCGTCCTCGGTGGAGAGGCCGCGCTGGTTGCAGTAGAACACCTGGTCCTCCCCGATCTTCGACGTGGTGGCCTCGTGCTCCATATGTGCCGTCGGGTTCTTCACTTCGATGTACGGAAAAGTGTGGGCGCCGCACTTGTCGCCGATGAGCATGGAATCGCACTGCGTGAAGTTCCTGGCGTGGTCGGCCCCCTTGTTGATCTTGACGCCGCCGCGGTACGTGTTCTGGCCGTGGCCGGCGGAGATGCCCTTCGACACGACCGTGCTGGTCGTATTCTTGCCGATGTGGATCATCTTTGTGCCGGTGTCGGCCTGCTGCCGGCCGTTGGTGAGCGCGACGGAGTAGAACTCGCCGACGGAGTTGTCGCCCAGCAGAATGCAGCTCGGGTACTTCCAGGTGATGGCCGAGCCGGTTTCGACCTGGGTCCAGGAGATGTGAGAGTGGCGGCCAGCACACTTGCCGCGCTTGGTGACGAAGTTGTAGATGCCGCCCCGACCTTCCTCATCGCCGGGATACCAGTTCTGAATCGTCGAGTACTTGATCGACGCGTTGCCGAGCGCGACGAGCTCGACCACCGCGGCGTGGAGCTGATTCTCGTCGCGCATCGGCGCCGTGCAGCCCTCGAGATAGCTCACCGAGGCGCCTTCATCGGCGACAATGAGCGTACGCTCGAACTGCCCCGTCGACTTGGCGTTGATGCGGAAATAGGTGGACAGCTCCATCGGGCACTGCACGCCCTTGGGCACGTACACGAACGAGCCGTCGCTGAACACCGCCGAGTTGAGCGTGGCGAAGAAGTTGTCCGTGTACGGCACCACCGAACCCAGGTACTTCTTCACCAGATCGGGATGCTCCCGCACCGCCTCCGAGAACGAGCAGAAAATCACGCCGGCCTCGGCCAGCTTCTCTTTGAAGGTGGTGGCGACGGAGACGCTGTCGAAGACGGCGTCCACGGCCACGCCGGCGAGGACGGCACGCTCCTCGAGCGGGATGCCGAGCTTCTCGTACGTTTCGAGCAGCTTGGGATCGACGTCGTCGAGGCTCTTGGGCCGGTCCTTGTCGCGCTTGGGCGCCGAGTAATAGACGATGGACTGGTAGTCAATCGGCGGATGGTGGATGTTCGCCCAGGTCGGCTCGGTCATCGTGAGCCAGTGGCGGTAGGCCTTGAGCCGCCACTCGAGGAGGAACTCCGGCTCGTTCTTCTTGGCGGAGATGAGCCGGATGATGTCCTCGTTCAGGCCGGGAGGCGCGCTGTCCGCCTCGATATCCGTAACGAACCCGTACTTGTATTCCTGCCGGGTCCATTTCTCGATCGTGCCTGTCGCGTCCGACATGCTGTAATCCTCTCGTATTCTTGATCCGGCGCGCCGCGGACGGCGCGCATCGATTATTCCGTATCGCTCGTCGACTCGGCGAGGTTGCCGGTCACGGAGGCGACGAGATCGAGATCGCCGTAGTCGACGGACACCGCGTCCGTCACAATGTCGTGGAGCGTCACCTGGCTCAGGAAGTTGCGGAGCTGGGCGTGCAGCTTCTGCACCGGCTCCCTGACGCCGCACTTTCCCTGAAGCTGGCACACGCCGCGCCGCTCCGCCTGGGGAGGCGTCGGGCAGCAGTAGGTAAGCTGCATCGGCCCTTCGACCGCCTCGATCAGCGTGGCAAGCGTGATCTGATCCGCGGGTCGCGCCAGGCGATATCCGCCGCGCAAGCCGCGCGACGACGTGACCAGCCCGCAGTGCGTCAACTGGTTCAGGATGTTCGCCAGCAGCCGACCCGGAACGTCCATGCGGTCGGCCACGTCGCGAACGCTCACGTTGCGCGACGGGTCGCGGGCCATCTCGGCCAGCGCGATCAGGGCGTAATCAACTTTGCGGCTCAGTGACAGCACGTGTTTCTCGACCTCGGCAGACCGCCAGGACTGCCGTCACGCCTCGTCTTTATTATTGCAGCGCAGCATCCGCCTCGAGCACGCCTCGAAGCTTGCCCAACGCCTTCTCCTGAATCTGCCGGGCTCGCTCACGGCTCAATCCGATCGCGTCCCCGATTTCCGCGAACGTCAGGCTCCGCCCGCCCTCGAGCGGGAAGCGCCAGCCGAGAACGGCGGCCTCTCGATCGGTCAGCTCGCCCTCGTTACTCTGCAGCGCCCGCCGGAGCCGGTCGGCGTACAATTCGAGCCACGCCTCCAGGTCCGTCGATTGCTCCATCCACTCCTCGTGCTCGACCGGGAAACGATCGCGATGGCGGGCCGCCTTCTTCGACAGGTGGATGAGCGAGTGCGATATCGCGCTGCACGCGTACGTGCTGAACCGGATGCCTCGCCACGGGTTGAAACGCTCGACCGCGTGGAGCAGGGCGTAGAACGCCTCGCTGCGCTGGTCGTCGCGGTCCACTTCCTTCATGCCGAACCGCCCGATCATCGAATAGACCAGGCCGATGTTCTGCTCGAGGATGTAGTCGCGGATGGTTTTCCACCGCTCGCACCACTTGACCGCCATCGCGTCGCGTGGCGACCGCCGACGTGCCTGCCGAACGGCCCGAAACGCGCAGCTTTGCAATGCGGCGAAGAGAACCGACTCGTCCGGGGCCTTTGCCAGCTCGCCGCCGCAAATCTGCTCGCAAAGCCGTCCGGCGGCGATGGCCGCCTCCCGAGTTTCGGCTTTCCGGTTCCGTATGTACCGCACAGAACGCAGGTTAGGCGAGTCGCTCGATCTGCTGTTGCTCAGCTTGGGTGCAACCATTGGATGACACATCTTGAAAAATCTGTCTTCACGCGCCAGGGCCCTCCCTCGGGCCCACCGAGTGCCTTCCGGCACATATATATCACCGATGCGGTGATGATTCAATGCAGGATTCAGGCACAAAAAAGTAGGTTTTTGTAAAGCCGGAGCTGATTTCTTCTATTCAGTCGGGTCTATGGAAATGGCGCTGGTCAATGATGAAAAAGTGGCACAGCCGCTGCCAGCCGTGCCACCTTTCCACTGGAGGTCTGGGACCTTCGGCCACGGTCCCTATGGGTTGTACGGGTCGAAATCGTCGAAAGCCACCGCGGGGACGTTTGCTCCGTCGATCGGCAGCATGTTCTTCGCGAGATTCGCGGTCAAAGCCTTATCCGCGACGTGGCGGCCGAGAGCCGGTTCGCCGATCGTTTCCGGCGACCACCAGAGGTCGGCCGTCGGGTAGTCGTAGCCGGCGGCTTCGAGGTCTGGCCTGATGATCTCGACTGCGGTCGCCAGCTCGGCGATCGTCGCGGCGTTCACCGTCCAGGTGTCGCCGTGAAGGGCGGCGATGACCGACTCCGCCGAGTCATGTATCGTCGCCGCGGGAATGACGCTGCCGGAGAGGTACATCGGGTGTATCTCCATCGCCGAGTCCGCGAAAAAGCCGGCATTGCTCGATGCGGCGGCGGCGACCTGCGGTTCCTCTGCCGCCGGTGCGTACACAGCGACCTGCGGGCTGGCCGTCATTGCGATCGCGGCCCGGTACAGATCGCCGGCGGACGGCAGCGCGGCGATCAGCCGGTCGGCCGAGGCCGCCACCGCAGACACGATTTGCGCCTTCGTCCTGAGCGCCTCGGCCGCCTCGGCGGGCGACACCGCCGGCGCATGCACCGGCATGACGCTGGATGGATCCTGCGCCGGCTCACCGCCATCCGTCAGTGTCAGGAACGCCACGACGTCAGTCGGGTCGTTCTGCGAACTGGCGTCAACGAGCGGCTTCGACCCGGCGTCCAGCGACGCGAGGTAGTCGTCGTCGGGAAACGATTGATGGGATTCGGCGGCAGCGACTGACGGTTCCGTGCGGAAATCGGCGTCCCGCGGGAAGAGATCATTCCCGGCCTCGCCGCTCTTCTCAGCGACTACGGCCTGATCCCACCGCGGCATCTCCGGCATAGGTCGCTTCAGGCCTTCGGCAACGCGCTGGACCACGTTCTCCAGCGTGGTGCGCCCCGGAAGCGTTCCGGGCAGCAGAGCGATCGGCCGAGTCCCGGCGACTATCGCGTTTGACCATTGGGCGAGCTGTTGCGTCGCGTCGTCGGATGAGACGGCGGTCTCCGCTTCGTCGGCGTCGGGTTCGACCGGCCCCGGCTCTTCTTCCAGCACCTCTTCAGCGTCCGCCGTTCGGGCCGCAAGGATCGGCTCGCTTACTTGTTTCACTGAGGCCAGCAAGGACGGCGGACCGACGGATGCTTCCTCGTCTGCCACGACATCGGCCTGGGCCGCCGCCGGCGGCGTCACGCCGACATCTCGGCCGCTCATCGGCTCCGCTTGCGCCACTTCGCCAACGCGGCCTTCGCTCGCCTCGCTTGACTGCCTCATCTTCGGTTCGAGATCGGTCAGTTGCGTTCTCGCGGCGACGAAACTCGGGCTGACGGCCAGGGCGTGCTTGAACGCTTCGGCGGCATCGGCATAGCGGCCCGCGGAGCGGAGCAGGAGTCCGAGATTGTAGTACGCGTCCGGCTCCGGAACGACCCGCTGGAACTCGGCGAGGGCGTCGTCGAACCGGTCGAGCTTCGCATAGGTCATGCCCAGATTGATACGCGCCCGCTTGTAGTCCTGCTTGAGCAGAACGGCGTGCTCGAAGTGCTTGCACGCCTCCGCCCAACTTTTCTGCGTCACGAACTCGAAGCCGAGATTGTTGTGCAGTTGGGGCGAGCCCGGCTCGATCTCGAGGGCGCGGATAAACGCTTTCTCGGCCGCCTCGTGCCGACCAAGGCGGGAGTAAATCGTTCCGAGCCGGTTGAGCGCCGCCAGGTTCTTCGGATCCTCGGCCAGGGCATTGTTGTACTGGCGGATGGCGCTGAGAAACTGCCCCTCGTTCTCGAGCAGCATCCCCGCGGCAAAGTACGTCTTCGCATGGATCTCCGGCGCGGGTTCGGGCTCCGCCGTCTCCACGGCGACGGGATCCCTTTTTGTCCAGCTCGCTTGCCTCTGGCTTGTGATGGTCTGCTCCTGCGTCTGGCATCCGCTCGCCAGCACGGCGGCCGAGAGACAGACCATGCATGCAACGCTTCTGGTTTTCACTGGATTAGCCTTGAAAAGGAATCGGCTTTGACAGCACCATCGAGCAACCGTGGCGGACTACGGAACGACGGTCGGTGGCGCGCCCACTACGCCGGCCGGTCCAGGCCCGGCGGCTGCTGCCGATACCTTCTCCTTGTTGATGATCGAGTCGATGGCGTCGGTGCCGCGGCCCTGCGACATGCCGGCTTCGACGTGGACCTTCTCCAGGTCAACGCCTTCGGCCAGCAGGAACTCGCGCACCTTATCCAGTCGGGCGTCGATCAGGTCCTTGTCCTTGATGCTCGTCGCATAGTGGATCGTTCCGCCACACACACTGAAGAGCTCGCCCATGCGCGTCAGACGTCTGACACCCAAACCGCTCAGCTCGGCCACGTGCGGCACGAAGTGGATGTCCGCAATGGACGTATCCTCGATCATTTCGTTATCCGTCATCTGGATGAACGGCTGCTGGAGTGCACTGCGACGGGCGCTGGCGCCTTGCGGAGGTGCGTTCAGCCGATCTCCCTGCTCAGAGCAGCCGGACAGGAACGCAGCAACGACGGGCACCATGAAGAAGTAACGACAACGGCAAAGCATGATAATGCTCCTTGAATTCGGACCACGGCTCGCCACGCCGGCGCGCCGCTCAGTTGCCCCGAACGTCGCACAGCCGCGGTACGCGATACTGCGGCCGCACGAACGCTTGCTTGTTTATCGGTCACGATCCGCAGCGTCTTCGCCGCGTTATCGACAACCGCGCGCAAATCAACATCGTCCGATAAGAACAGGGGAGACAAGGCTGGGGCGAGGCCAGAAGCACCATGAGACGAGTCGCCCCCTTCTGCGGGAGAGGCGGCGAATCTCCGTCGACCACTTCTCTCCCCCCCTTTGATCTTGCTATGCGACTTTCAACCTCCCAACCCTCCGACCTCTGACCTCTGGCTTCCGCCCTCCGTCTCCTATCGCTCGAGCGCGCCGACGGCGGCTGGCGCAATTCGCTGTCGGCCGCTGGCATCCTCGGGAACCAGCAGGGGGAAAACCCGGTTCACCAGCGGCGAGGAGGCATTGGCCGGCCGGCCGAAGTCCGGACTCGACGTGTCGATCACCAGGCCGGCGCTGCCGGTGGTCACGTTGCTGCCCGGCGCGACGATCTGCACGCCGGAGCCCGTGACGAAGTGGTTCTTGTCGAACGCGGAGAAGTCCACGTTGCCCACCGGCGTGCTGTGCTTCATCGCCTCGAAGCACGAGCCGCGCACGTCGAAGTTCGTGATGACGGTGCCAAACTTGGTCCCGCCCTCGTCGTCGTCGTAGATGTTGAACGGGTGGCCGACGTACGTGCAGTTCTGCATGAGGAAGTGATCGGCGGATCGCATCCACAGGCTGGCCGGCCCGTTCGGCCGGCGCGACGGCGGGCGCAGCTCGCAGAAGAAGTTGACGAAGGCGACGCATTCGGCGGACGGCGAAGTGCTCACCCCCGTGCGGCACATGACGCCCTGGCAATGGCCGTCGGTGAAATTGAAGTTGTAGACGATCGTGTTGTTCGGCCCGCTGGTGGCGAACCACTGCCACGCGTCGGCGTGCCAGCCGGTGTCACCGGGATCCTGGTCGGTGGCCGTGCAGTTGACGATCATGGGGCAGTGCTGGAACGCGTCGTTGCCGAAGTGCTCGATGTCGAGGCCGCGGGCGAAGTGGCCGCCGCCCACCGCAAAATCGACGTCATAAATGCGCGACTCGCTGTACCATATGGTTCCGATGGAGCTCTGATGAACGGGGTGCGAACCGGCCGTGTGCCAGCCGGAGCCGATGATGTCGCAGTCATCGAGCCACAGGTTGCCGTCCGGCAGCCCCGATGCTCCGACGAGTGCATAGCCATAGCCGCCCGTGCTCTGCACGGTGACGCCCTTGATCCTGATGAGACTCGTCTTGGGCATCGAGGTGTTCTTCCCCACGATCTTCGTATTGGCCCGCGTGCCGCCGGCGTCGGTGGTGATCGTCAACCATTCGGCGCCCGTGGAGATGTCGGCGGTGACGCCCCCGTTATCCATTTTGTGCGTCCCCGGCTTGAGGTGAACGATGCCGCCGTCCGCCTTGCTGCCGTGGCCGTTGGCGGACATCCACGCCCGGACGGCGTCGACGGCCCTGCCGATCGTCTTGTAGGGTCGGCCGGAGTTCCCGACCGTACCGGTCGAGTCGCTGCCGGACGAGGCGTCGACCCAGGCTTCGGGCTGCGGCAGCGTGTTATTTGGATCGACAACCAGCGGAAGCGTTTCGAGCGTACGCGTGCCGCCGTTGTTCCCGTAGACGACGGCGTCGACGCTGATCTCTCCCGCCGAGCTGAAGCTGCTCGCGGCGATGGGCAGCCAGTATTCGTACACGTTGCTGCGGTCGTTGTACGTCATGGACGTGACATCGACGGCGGCGCCGCCGTTGACACGGAAGCGCACTTTCTGGATGCCGTTCCTGGAGAATGCGACCACGCCGCACTTGAACGTCTGGCCGGGGCTGATGCGCTGGTACGGCACCACATCCCAGCGGGCGATCGGCGTCAACGGCGGGCCTGAGGCGGTCTGAACATTCATGGTGACGAGCAGGCTGATTGCCGCCGCAGTCGGTGAGATAAGGGTAACGTGCCCCGTATAGGTGTTGTTCGCCAGCCCGGTTCGATCCACGGATACGGTGAGCGTGTCGTGCTCGCCGCCCGATGATCCACTGGACGGACTGACGTTCATCCACGCGGCGTCATCGCTGACCGAGTAGGTTAGCGCGCCGCTGCCGCAGTTCCATGCCTCGAACGAGAGCGAGGTGGCCGCAGAGCCGAAGTCCAGCGAGGTAACGTCGGTGCAGAGGCCGGCAGGTTCGAGGCAGTCCGGCGTGCCGTCCCCGTCGGAGTTGGTGTCAGTTACGCCGCAACCGCATGCCCCCGGATCGGTCTTGTCCGGATCGGCGGGGCATCCGTCATTGCAGTCGAGCGCGCCGTCGCCGTCGGAATCGACGTCGGGCGTGCCGGAGCATTGGTCGTTACAGTCCGGAATGCCATCGGCGTCTGAGTCAAGGTCGCTCTGGCCGCAGCCGCAGATACCGGGTTCGGTTTTGTCGGGATCGCCGGGGCAACCGTCGTGGCAGTCGAGAACGCCGTCGGCGTCGGAGTCCATGTCGAGACCATTGGGGCAATCGTCGAGGCAGTCGGGCAGGCCGTCGGCGTCGGCATCGGTATCGGCGATGCCGCAGCCGCAGACGCCGGCTTCGGTTTTCTTGGGATCGCTCGGGCACAGGTCAAAGCAGTCGAGCATGCCGTCGCCGTCCGAATCGACCTCCGGCGCGCCGGGGCATACGTCGATGCAGTCGGCCACGCCGTCCGCGTCAGAGTCGTCGTCGGGCACGCCGCAGCCGCAGACACCGGGCGTCATTTTGTTCGGGTCATTCGGACATTGATCGACTGAACCAGCGCCGCCGCCGCTGGCACCCTGGGCCGAGACGGTGACGTTGACTTCATCCATCGCGGTCGCGTCGCCGGCAGACACGGTCAGCCGGAAAGTCAGCATGATTGGCGTCGTCGTCACCGGCGCGGTGACCGTCGCCACGGGCTCGGTGACGCCGCTGATGCTGACGTACGGTCCGGCGACTTGCGTCCACTGCCAGGAGAGAGGCACGCCCGCCGGCCCGGTGCTCGCGGAACCATCGAGCCTGACCCTCGCTCGGGGTCGGACCGACTGATCAGGGCCGGCGACGGCCACAACTTCGCCCGCGGGAGCCACGTTGTTTCTCACGTCGACGGTAACCGTGTCGTCGCTTGAATTGACGCCGTCGCTGGCGGTCAGCGCGAAGACGAGCTGGGTGTCGGCATCGACCTCGGGCGCCTGGAAGCAGACAATGGCGGCGTTTGCAGAGTCGGGGGCAAGAACCACGACTTCACCGGAAAGCTCGCTCCAACTCAACGTCACAGTATCGCCGTTGGGGTCGTAGCTGGAGGAGCCGTCGAGACAGACCTGCTCGCCCTCATCGACCGCCACATCGCTGCCCGCGTCGGCGATCGGAGCCTCGTCGGATATCGCGGATATGTCGACTTCGAGCGTCAGGACGAAGGCCACCGTGTCGTTCGTCCGCAGGGCGGTGACCGTGACTACATAGGTTCCGCCGGCGGGGAAGGTGAAGGCCTGGTCCGCGCCTTCGGAGGTTTGGCTGCCCGTGACCCCGAAGTCCCAGACGAAGCGATAGCCCGGATTCAGCGTGTCGTTGACCGGCTGCACGAGGAAGTTCCATTCGCGGGGTTCGGCGGCGTCGGCGATGTTCGCGATGATTCGATATTCCGCCGGGTCGACGTTCCCGTCGTCGTCGAGGGTCAGATACATCTGGTCGGAGGGACCGGCTCCGCTACCGGAGTTGTTGTCCGTTGCGGTGTCCGATCCACTATCGAGTCCCTCGGGGCCTTGGCAGCCGGTCAGCGCGGCGGCGACGATGCAGGACAGGAAACCAAGGATGCGGACGTGCGCTCGCACGCGCTGACGATGCCCCATGGCGGCACTCCCTGTCGGCAGCCGCCTCCCGGGGGCCAGTCCTTGCCGAGCATGAACAGAGCTTCAAAAAGGCAGGAGTCGTACCGGCTGCAAACGGAGTGACGCCTCTCTCCCCCGTCGCCGCAGACGCCTCGGAGGCTGATCCTTGCGGTGAGCTCCTGGTTATCCCTCGCTGGTGTGCGCGCCGGTTGGTTGCGGCCGTCTCGGCCAACCGGTGGGGCAGTACGTTCCGGCACGCAAGAGGTATCTACGATACGTCCGCGCTGCGGGCAAGCATGGTGCGCAGGATAGGGTGTATCACCGACGCGAGTGACACGCTTTGTCGCTGTCGACCGCCGAGGTTTTTCGGGACGCTCCGCACCGGGCGGACGTCGCCGCGCCGCGTCGAGGAGCACGCGAGATTATCGTCACTTCTTGATGACGGAAATGCTTCTCGTGGTTTCATTGCCTTCCGCATCGAAAACCACGACGCTGATCGTGTGCGGACCGGTGGCGACGCCGTCCGCGAGCCAGGTGAAGTCGGATACGGCGCGCGTGCCCGTAATTGCAGCGTCGTACGCAGCCTCGCCGTCAACAAGCCAGTCGACCCGGGCGAGCGCCGCGTTATCGGCCACGGTGGCGCGCACCCCCAGTCGATCCACCGTCGCGCCGTCGGTGGGAAGGTTGATGTAGACGCGCGGCGGCAGGGTATCGGCGGTGTCGGCGCGCGTCTTGTTTGCGGCGTCCGCAACGAGAATCGTGGCGGAGGCCGGCGCCGACGTATTCCCGACGTCGTCCGTCGCGGCCGCCATAATCGTGTGTGGACCAGGCGCCAGTCGCCGGGTGTCGATGGCGAACCGGAAGGGCGCGCGCTCAGCGATCACGGAACGGAGATTGCCCAAATTGCCCCCTTTCGTCAGGTCCGAGAAAAAAACAAGGCCTCGGATCGCCCAAGCTTAGCTCGGCACGCAGCGAGACCGGCTTCAGTCGATAGGACAGCCTGCATTAACGTTTTTATGGGCAATGACTTTTGTCCATTCCTCGCGTTCGCCGCAGACTCCTCGGCGGCCGCCGCGCGGGACGTCCGCACGTGTTTTTTGGGTGGGCGGAATGTCACTTGCCTGCCCCTCTGGTCGTCCCATAAGCGTCAGGTGTTACATGGGATTCCCGGCAATTCGTTGACCCGATTTTCGGGCGGGTGTAGAATTTCCCGCGTGTGCGGGTGTTGTTGACGACGCGGGAACGACCGACTAGGTTCCGGTTTCTGCGCTGGGTCGCGAGGGCCGAGACAACTTTCGTTCCAGGGAGGTATGCCGGTCGGCCAACGCCCGCAGTGGCAGCCGGTTCGGTGTATGGGGAAAGAGAGGGGGGTGTTGCCACTTCTGACTTTTTGTCTTGACACGGGAGAGCGAGCGCGGGGAAGGGAGTAAAGCGCGTTGGCCGCCTATTCCGGATGATGGGGCTTGGGCGGTGATGCATGTCACGAAGGGGGAAAGAAAAAGCGGGCGACAATGTCGAAACCTGTCATCGAGCAGTGATTGCGCGCTGACTGCGCCTTACTCTCTACATGGGCAGACGGTTGCGCGGCTGTGTGCAAAAGTTTCGGGCCGTCGTCGGATACAGAATGTAACGCGCCGCAATGATGTGCGTGGTGAGGCGTCCGGATAAGATCGCAGAACGGCGCGCAATATGGTTCAAGACGAAGGTTGATTGCGCGAGGCGTAGGGGAAAGGCTGGGCTGAGGATCACCGCAGCGTGACAGAAAAGTAAGTTCGACGGTACGCTCGCGTACTGCAATGATTTGGGGAAAGCGTGTGCCGGGCCAAGTGGGCTTCCGGCTGGCGCGGCGCTGCGAGGCTGGAGAGGAGGGTGGCCGGTGGATCGAAGGAGATCAGTCGGCCGGGGAAAGGCAACCTTTCTGGACCGATGCAGCGATGTCGAGAGGAACATGATAAACTGTTGACCCGTGGTAGCTTAGGCGCCGGGGGTGCGGCGCCTGACGGGGACGGAGTCCGCGTGCCGCAGGTTGTAAGCGGTTCGCGGCGCGCGATAGTTCGGGGAGATTCGCGATGATTCAAGATGGGGGATTGATCGGGGGAAGCGCTTCTCTGACACCAAGCGAATCCGTCATGGATGACCTGCTCAACAAGCGGAATCTGCATGGCGTCGTTCTCGCCGGGGTGCACGCGTGGGGGAACTGCGTGCTCGAGGATATTTTGTGCCGCCCGCTGCTGCCGGTCGCGTCCCGTCCGGTAATCTGGCACACGCTGCGCTGGATCTGCCAGGGTGGTGTTTCATCCGCGAGCATCTGCGGCAACAGCGATACCGGCATATTGCGGCGCACGCTGGCGCAGGGGGAGTCGATCGGCATCGAACTGGACTACTCTGAGGACGTCATGCCGCGCGGGCCGGCGGGTTGCATGCGCGACGCCGCCATCGGAAAGCAGACGGACGCGATCATCGTCGTTGACGGCACGTTGGTTCCCTGCATCGATCTGAAGGACGTGCTCCGCACGCATTTCGAGAGCGACGCGGCTGTGACACTGGTGGTTGACGGCGCACCGTCCGGTGATTCGGCGACCGGCGAGCAGCAGCCGCTGGGAATCTATGTCGTTGCCCGTTCGGTTCTGGAGACGATCCCCGCGAAGGGATACCAGGACATCAAGGAAACGTTGCTGCCCGCGCTGCACCGCCGCGGCGCACGCATCGTGACGCACGCGGTTCCGGCGAGCCTGGCGCCGCGCGTGACCGACGCCGGCAGTTATCTCGGCGTGAACATGTGGGCAGCGGAGCGCGCCACCCTGTTCGGACCGGCGCCGGAAGGCTATAAGCCTGTAGGCGGCGGCTTGGCGCACTTTTCCGCGGAGATCGGACCAGGTGCGCAGCTCGTCGGCCCCGTGCTCGTGGGCCCGCGGACGGTGATCGAACGCGATACCTTGATCGTTGGTCCGACTTCGATTGGAGCAGACTGTCGGATCGGCCCGATGGCTGTAATTAGCCGATCGGTCACCTGGGACCGATGCCGGGTCGGCAAAGGGACGATACTGGATCAGTGTATCCTCACCGACGATGCGCAGGTGGAGGAGGATCTGGTGGTTCGGCAGTCGATATACATCCCCCCCCGCCGGCGCGAGCGAAAGCTGTTCGGCCGGCTCGCCTCCCTCTGCTGGCCGACCGGCCGTCGCTCTCCGTTGGTGGCCGGTTTTGAAGCGCCGGTTCATCCCGTACAATCCTGAGCGACCGACCCGTGTAGGTCCGTTCAGGTCCGTTGTCTCACGATTAAGGTGATTCAGCCGTGTCGGATCACTGGGAACATCAGGATATTGAGCCGATCGAGGGGCCAGTGGCCCCCTTGGCTCCCAGGCCTCGCGGGTACCTTGCTGCGGCGCCCGGCGGTCGTTTCGAAGGCCCTGCGATCTTTGACGCGGAGCCGTCGATACCCAAGGAGGCGTGGGGCGGCCTCTCGCTGCGCACCCTGTTGCAGGCCAAGTGGCAGATCATCGGCGTCTTTCTGCTCGTGATCATTCTGGCGCTGCCGCCAATATGGCTGTTCATCAAGCCTAACTACCAGGCCACCGCAAAGGTGCGGGCGGAGAAAGTTGCTCCTCACCTGGTGTACAGCCAGGACGAGCCCGGCGAACTGCGCTTCCTCCCGTGGTTCATGAACACGCAGATCGCCATGCTGACCAGCACCGACGTGCTCAAGAAAGCGCTCGAGCATCCGGAGGTGAGGAAGACTGCATGGTACAGCGAGACGCCGCGGTCGCTGCGCACGTTGCTCGGCGCCGAGCCCCCGAACCGCGTCGAAAGGCTGCAGGACGAGCTCGATGTCCAGCAGCAGGAGTTCACCGAACTCATCCAGGTGAAGCTCGCCACCCGGGAGCCGACCGATCCTCACGTCATCGTGAACGCGGTGGTCGACGAGTACCTCAAGTACCGCGAGGCGGTGGAGCACGAGCGCAAGGAAGAGCTCTACAAATCCCTCACCGAGGAGCAGAAGTCCGTCGAGAGAGAGATCGAACAGCTTGTCGATCAGAAGGCGACCCTGTCGAAGCAGTTGGGCACGGACGACCCGGACATCGTTCGCGCGCAGCTCGCCACGCAGCTTACCGAGCTCGAGATGGAGCAGAAGAAGCTGCAGCGGGCGTTCGACCAGACTTCCTACGCGCTTGAGCGCCGGGAAGACGCCGGGCAAACCTTGCCGGACGAACCGAAGTTCGACGTCCAGCCGGACCAGATGCGCTACGCGAACGATTCCGAGTGGGCCCGGCGAAAGCAGTCCCTCGACGAGGCGAAGCACGCACTGGAGCTTGGACGCCAGCGGCTTGGAGAGCGGAATCCGCGTTTGAAAGAGCTCGAGTCGAACGTCGCTTATGCGCAGCAGAGGCTTAACGAACGCACGGCGCAACTCGGTCCCGGATGGCAGGGCAGCCCCGGTGGGCCGGTCAACGAAACGGACAAGGAGATGGACGCCGTGGGCCTGATGTCGTGGACGCCGGAAATGCTGGCGTGGCAGAAGGACCAGCAGGCCCGCGAGCTGAAGGTGCTCGAGGCGCAGATCGACGCGGTGAAGGAGGAGCAGGCGGAGAAGGGCGATCTCGCCAAGCAGGTGGCGCAGGTTGCCGACCAGCTTCATCGCAAGAACGAGCTTTACGAGGCCCTGCACGATCGGATTCAGGGAATCCTCGTCGAACAGAAAGCGCCGCCCCGCGTCTCCATCGCCTCGAACGCGGTGGCGCCGACGCAGCCCTACAAGGATCGTCGCCTGTTGCTGACGGTTATGGTGATGGCCATGGGGATGGTGGCCGGAGTCGTCGTCGCCCACCTGCGGAGCACCGTGGATCCGCGCATTCGCGAGATGGGTGACCTGCAGCGAACCATGCGGGTTCCGTTCCTCGGCCAACTGCCGTACGTGCGCGTCCGCAACGAGTCCGCGCTGGCAACTCCGCCGATCGTTGTCGAGTGCATGCGGATGGTCAGGACGGCGCTGCTGGAGCGACTGGCCGGCACCGGCAAGAAGGTCGTGCTCATCACCAGCGCGTCGAGTCGGGCCGGCAAGACGAGTGTCAGCATCGAATTGTCCAGGAGCCTGGCGCGTGTGGGTAAGCGCACCTTGCTCGTGGAAGCGGATTTGCGGCGGCCGATGGTAGGAGAGCGCCTGGGCCTGGACTGCCGGAACGGCCTCGCCACCGTGCTGTGTGGCAGGTTATCGGACGCCGACGCCATTCAGGCTACGGATCTGGCCAAGCTGGATGTTCTCGTCGCGGGCGAATTCCCTGAGGACTTCGAACCGGAACGCCTCGCCAACGGCCAATTCACGGCCTGCATCGCGCGCTGGCGAAAGAACTACGATTATGTGATCGTCGATAGCGCCCCGATTCTTCCCGTGGCGGACACCCGGATCATCGCCGGCCAGACGGACGGCGCCATCATGGTGTCGCGCTCGGCGCACAGTCGCCGATCCGAAGTCGTGCAGGCCTGTGCCGATCTGAGCGCGGCCGGTGGCAGCCTCTTGGGCACGGTGCTCGTGGGGACTCGCGCCGGTGCCGGCTATGGCCGCGCGTACGGCTACGCGTACGGTGCCGGCGGACAATACGGCTCCTGTGCTGGCGCGGACGACAAGACACTGAAGGGATAGCGGTTGGAACCATCCCTCGACACCGCGATCATCGTTCTTGTGATCGACTGCCGGGTGCCCGATGTGTGCAACCCGGCGGGGGCGGCCTCCCTGTTGTCGCTGCCCGTGGCCGGCGGCTCACTGCTGGACCACGTTGTCACGAAGGTGACCGATCTTCCCGGACGCGCCCAAAAGGAAGTGTACGTTCTGCCGAACTTCGAGACCGGCGAGGACTACGAGTCGCAGATCGCCGCCAGCACAAAGTTCGAAGTGAAGGTGCTGGATCACGCCGGGCTCGCCGCGACTGCGGCCGAGGCGGAAGCGACCGACTCATTCGTCCTCGTCGATGCGGCGCGGTGGCCGTTGCAACCGGTCGATCTGGCGGAAGTGCTCGGCGAAGGCGATTGTCGCACGGTTACTCATCTGATCGGAATCGGACGCGGGGAACACCGCGCCCGGGAACGCATTGAACGGGACGGGGCCGGACAGGTGCGTCGCGTGCGCCGGCTTTACGAGTCGATCGCGTGGACCGAGCTGGCGTCGACGGGCGTCTTCCTGTCCATGGTGCCGGGCAGAGCACTTGCCGATTTCCCATTCAGGTCCCTGGCGGAGTTGCGTGCCGGGCTGGCGGCCCGCGGAGTCATCAGCCGAGACGTCCCGCTCGAAGTCGAGCTGAGCGATCTCTCGCGCGCCGACGGCATCCTCGACCTGAATGAGAGACTTCTGACGCAGGCGGATGCGTCCCCCAGGCCGGGCCATGCGCCGGCGGTGGGGCTTCGGCGCGGACGCAACTGCGACATCGCGGACTCAGCGCGTTTCATCGGCCCGGTCACCTTGCAGGACAACGTCAGGATTGGACCGCACGCGACGATCGTCGGGCCCACCGTGATCGCTTCCGGCAGCGAAGTGGGTGCGAACGCGATCGTCGCGCAGTCGGTGCTTTTGCCGAACGCCGTCGTGGAGGCTGGCATGACCTTGCGTCACTGCCTGACTTCCGGCCGATGTGCGGCCTGCGAAGCCGGCAGGAGCGGTGCGAGGCCCGCGTGCCACGTTGCGGCCGCCCTCCCTGAACGCCTCCACGCGTCCACGGGAGGGTTCGCGGCCACCGATGGCACTTTGCAGCGACATCGTCGCGCGCACCTGGCGGCGAAGCGCGTGCTCGACGTGACGTTGTCGCTCGTCGCGCTCATTCTTCTTTCGCCGGTTCTGGCCGCGGCGGCCCTCGCGATCAAAATCACCTCACCGGGCAGCGTGTTTTTCGTGCACCATCGTGAGCAGCGCGGAGGCAAGCAGTTCCCGTGCATCAAGTTCCGTACGATGGTCGCCGATGCGCACCGGCAGCAGCGCGAGCTGTATCAGCAAAACGAGGTTGACGGGCCGCAGTTCAAACTGGGGCACGACCCGCGCGTGACGAAGCTGGGCGCGTGGCTGCGGCGCACGAACCTCGATGAGTTGCCGCAACTGTTCAACGTCTTCGCCGGCCACATGAGTCTCGTCGGACCCCGGCCGTCTCCCTTCCGCGAGAACCAGATTTGCGTGCCCTGGCGCAGGGCTCGGCTCTCCGTGCGGCCCGGTATCACCGGGTTGTGGCAGATTTGCCGCTCGGCGGACCGGAGCGCAGGCGATTTTCACGAGTGGATCTTTTACGATATTGCCTATGTTCGCCATTTCTCCTTCTGGCTGGACCTCAAAATCCTGCTGTTCACGGTGTTGACCGGAGGGTGGTGGAGCGTGCCGTTGAGCCGCCTGATCCCCGTCGATCATGACGGCGGTTCGCCGGCCGAGGGCGCGCTGACGACCGAGAACACCGCCTGAACCGCGCCGTTTCGTCCGCCAGGCCAATTTCTGAATCATGGTCCAAGCCCGACAAGAACGGAGCCAATCCGGGGAAAAGCTGGACTTCCATCGGCTGCGATGTAGATTCCGCGTAAGCAACCGGTCACGCATTCTTGGCGCGGGACCCTCGGACTTCCGGAACAAGGAGCAGCCGCATGGGCAGCAGTGCAGCGGCAGGG